>NZ_CP043320.1:1930419-2252156 GCF_008807395.1 Pseudomonas sp. C27(2019) | reverse complement strand
TTCACTACTGCGTACTGAGCCGATGTTTTTTATCGCGCTAAAGTACCTCGGCGCTGCTTATTTGTGCTGGTTGGGCGCTACTATGCTGAGATCGGCATGGCGCTCAATGCGCAGCTCACCACAGGTCGGCGAAGACATGCAACAGCACAAACCCGCTGCGCAGCCAATGCGCAAAGCGTTTTTGCTGAGTATCTCTAACCCTAAAGCGATCTTGTTCTTTGTCTCATTCTTTATTCAATTTGTTGACCCAGGCTACGCCTATCCTGGTTTATCGTTTTTAGTCCTTGGATTGATTCTGCAGCTCATTAGCGGAATTTATCTGAGTCTATTGATCTTTAGCGGCGCTCGTTTAGCGCGCTGGTTTCGTCAGCGGAAACGTTTGGCGACCGGCGCACTAAGCGGAGTAGGCGCCATGTTCGTCGGCTTTGGCGTGAAGCTGGCCACCGCAACCCTGTCCTAATATTACGAGAATCCCATGCCAAAACGCACAGACATTAAAAGCATCCTGATCATCGGCGCCGGCCCAATTGTTATTGGCCAAGCGTGTGAATTTGACTACTCTGGCGCGCAGGCGTGTAAGGCATTGCGCGAAGAGGGTTACCGAGTCATTTTGGTAAACTCCAACCCAGCCACGATCATGACTGATCCAGCGATGGCTGACGCCACCTATATCGAGCCGATCAAATGGCAGACAGTGGCAAAAATCATTGAAAAAGAGCGTCCAGACGCCTTGTTGCCCACTATGGGTGGTCAAACTGCACTCAATTGCGCTTTGGATTTAGAGCGTGAGGGGGTGTTGGAAAAGTTTGGCGTAGAAATGATTGGTGCCAACGCTGATACCATCGACAAAGCTGAGGATCGCTCACGTTTTGATCAAGCCATGCGTGCGATTAATTTAGCCTGTCCGCGCTCCGGTATCGCTCACAGCATGGAAGAAGCCTATAAAGTGCAAAGCGAAGTGGGTTTTCCATGCATCATTCGTCCGAGCTTTACGATGGGCGGCACCGGCGGCGGTATTGCCTACAACCGTGAAGAATTTGAAGAAATCTGTGCGCGCGGTCTTGATTTATCGCCGACCAAAGAGCTTCTGATCGATGAGTCTTTGATCGGTTGGAAAGAGTTCGAAATGGAAGTGGTGCGTGACAAAAATGACAACTGCATTATTGTCTGCTCAATTGAAAATTTCGACCCAATGGGTGTGCATACTGGTGACTCAATTACCGTGGCGCCTGCACAAACATTGACCGACAAAGAATACCAAATCATGCGTGATGCTTCTTTGGCGGTGATGCGCGAGATTGGCGTTGAGTGCGGTGGCTCCAACGTGCAGTTCGGTATTGATCCAAAAGACGGCCGCATGGTGGTGATTGAGATGAACCCTCGGGTGTCACGCTCATCAGCACTGGCATCTAAAGCCACTGGGTTCCCGATTGCGAAAATTGCAGCAAAATTGGCGGTGGGTTATACCCTTGATGAGCTTCAAAACGATATTACAGGCGGTCGCACGCCAGCATCCTTTGAGCCGTCAATTGACTATGTTGTGACTAAAATCCCACGCTTTACCTTTGAGAAGTTTCCCAAAGCTGATGCACGTTTAACCACGCAGATGAAGTCTGTTGGTGAGGTGATGGCGATTGGACGCACCTTCCAAGAATCACTGCAAAAAGCATTGCGTGGGCTTGAGGTGGGTGTCAATGGTTTAGATCCAATTCTTGACCTGAAAAACCCAGAAGCAGCGAGCATCTTACGCCGTGAGCTGACAGTGCCGGGTGCTGATCGTATTTGGTATGTTGCCGATGCGATGCGCTTTGGTATGACCCGCGATGAGATTTATGAACTGACCAAAATTGACCACTGGTTCCTTGTGCAGATGGAAGACTTGGTGCTGGAGGCTGAGCGTTTAAAAGCTGTTGGTTTAGCAGAAATTGATGCCGCGCAAATGTTTAAGCTCAAGCGTAAAGGTTTCAGTGATGCGCGCTTGGCATCCTTGCTTGGTGTTTCTGAGAAAAGTTTGCGTAACCGCCGCCAGCAATTAAATATTTTCCCTGTGTATAAGCGTGTTGATACCTGTGCCGGTGAGTTTGCTACCGATACTGCGTACATGTATTCCACTTACGAAGAAGAGTGTGAGGCAAAGCCAAGCGCGCGCGAAAAAATTATGATTTTGGGTGGTGGTCCTAACCGTATTGGTCAGGGTATTGAGTTTGACTATTGCTGTGTACACGCAGCGTTGGCGATGCGTGAAGACGGCTATGAAACCATTATGGTCAACTGCAACCCTGAAACGGTATCAACCGACTACGATACCTCTGATCGCCTGTACTTTGAGCCGGTGACCGTAGAGGATGTGTTGGAAATCGTCCGTGTGGAAAAACCAATCGGTGTGATTGTCCAGTACGGTGGGCAAACGCCGTTGAAAATTTGCCGAGAGCTGGAGGCGGCAGGTGTGCCGATTATCGGTACCAGCCCAGATGCGATTGACCGCGCCGAAGACCGTGAGCGTTTCCAGCAAATGGTTGAGCGCTTGAACTTGCGTCAGCCGCAAAATGCGACGGCGCGCAGTGAAGAAGAAGCGATCAGTGCATCGAAACAAATTGGCTATCCATTGGTGGTGCGTCCGTCTTATGTACTGGGCGGCCGTGCAATGGAAATCGTCTACGACGAAGAAGAACTTAAGCGCTATATGCGTGAAGCGGTGCACGTCTCCAATGATAGCCCGGTGCTGCTGGATCACTTCCTTAATAGCGCGATTGAAGTGGATGTTGATGCGGTCTGTGACGGTGAAATTGTGGTGATTGGTGCGATCATGCAGCATATTGAACAAGCTGGAGTGCACTCAGGTGACTCGGCATGCTCATTGCCACCGTACTCATTGCCTGCGCACATTCAAGATCAAATTCGTGATCAAGTTCGCCGTATGGCGCTCGAGCTTGGTGTGCTTGGCTTAATGAACGTGCAAATGGCCGTGCAAGGCGAAGATATTTACGTGATTGAAGTCAATCCGCGTGCATCACGTACCGTGCCTTTTGTTTCGAAGTGCATTGGTGAGTCCTTGGCGAAAGTGGCTGCGCGAGTTATGGCCGGTAAAACATTAACCGAGCTGAACTTTACTAAAGAGATCATTCCACCGTTCTTTAGTGTTAAGGAAGCCGTCTTCCCATTTGCTAAATTCCCTGGTGTTGATACGATCCTTGGTCCGGAGATGAAATCGACGGGCGAGGTGATGGGTGTCGGTGACAGCTTTGCTGAAGCCTTTGCAAAAGCGCAGATGGGTGCTGGTGAGGTTTTACCGACCAGCGGTTGTGCTTTTATCAGTGTGCGTGAAGAGGATAAGCCTTTCGCTGCTGATCTTGCGCGTGACTTGATTGGTCTAGGTTTCTCTGTCGTTGCTACCGTAGGGACTGCAAAAATTATTGAGGCTGCCGGTTTGACCGTGCGCCGTGTGAATAAAGTGACTGAAGGCCGCCCGCACATTGTTGATATGATCAAGAATGATGAAGTGACCTTAGTCATTAATACTACCGAGGGACGTCAGTCTATTGCTGACTCCTACTCGATTCGTCGAAACGCTCTGCAACGCAAAGTCTATTTCACCACAACTTTGGCTGGTGGGCAGGCTGTTTGCGAGGCGCTTAAATTCGGTCCAGAAAAGACCGTGCGTCGTTTGCAGGATTTGCATTCAGGAATTCATGCGTGACTAAATTTCCAATGACCACCCAAGGTGCTCGCGCCTTGGAGGAAGAATTAAAACATCTTAAAACGGTAATGCGTCCCCAAATCACCGCTGCTATTGCGACAGCGCGTGAGTTGGGTGACTTAAAAGAAAATGCCGAATACCATGCTGCTCGTGAGCAGCAGGGCATGAGTGAGGCGCGTATTCGTGACATCGAAGGGCGCCTGTCTGCTGCGCAGATTATTGATGTCACTACCATTCCTTATACAGGTAAAGTGTTTTTTGGGACCACCGTTGATATTGTTAATGTGGATACCGATGCAACTGTGACCTATCAGATTGTTGGCGAAGATGAGGCAGATTTGAAGCACGGAAAAATCTCCGTGACCTCACCGATTGCTCGTGCTTTAGTTGGCAAAGAAGAGGGTGAGGTTGTTGTCGTGCAAACGCCTGGCGGCTTGATCGAGTATGAGATCGTTGAGGTGCGTCATATCTAGAGCGACTCCTTTGCGCGCTGGAGCCATTACATGGCAGCTGGCTCAGGTGTTTTGGGTGGGTGGCATTTGGATCATGCATTTTGTTTTGCTGCAAGCGCTTGAAAAGCTGGGTTTTGCCAGTTTGCTGGTACAAGAGGTTGCGCTCTATACGCGACCTCTGTTAATCGGTTTAGCGTTGGTCTGTGTGCTGTTGCAACTGTTGGTGCTTAAGCAAGCGATGCCGGCTCGCCAGTTACTTAAAGATTTGCGTGGGCAGTTGCTGCTGGCAGCATTGCTTTTAGCCTGTAGTTTCTTAATCACTCAAAAGCTTTGGCCGGCAGCGCAGTACTGGCTGATGTACAGCTATCTGGCTGTAGGAATGTGTGGTGTGCTACTGGTGTTACAGCCCATACCTGAGCGCAACACTCAGCGATAATGCTGAAGTGTGGCGCGCGGGTTTTGACAAAAGTCAGGCGTTGTAGCGTAATACGTTGGATAGGTTTTTATTTGGTTGCGGGTTTTTACGATAAATAAGCGCGACTTTGCCGATGCTTTGTACCAAAATGCTACTGCTTTTTTGGCACAGTTCATCGGTAATCATTTTGCGGTCTTCGCGTTCGCCAAGACGCAGCTGAATTTTAATCAGTTCGTGGTCATTGAGCGCGCGATCCAGTTCCGCAAGTACGCCCTCGGTTAAACCGTTTTCAGCAACAGTGACAATCGGCTTTAGATGGTGGCCGATGGATTTAAACTGTTTTTTTTGCTCTTGTGTGAGCGACATAATCGACCTCTGAGTCGTAAATGAATGGAAGGTCGGTAGTTTACCTGACCTGAAGCTTAAGAGGTATTCTGTGGCTCGATCTAAAAGCAGTCAGCGCTGGTTAAAAGAACATTTTGATGATCCATTTGTGAAAATGGCGCAAAAAGATGGCTATCGCTCGCGTGCTAGCTACAAGTTATTAGAAATTCAAGAGAAAGACCGCATCTTGCGCCCTGGCATGACCGTGATTGACTTAGGAAGCGCCCCTGGTGGATGGTCGCAAGTGACCAGTCGTGTGATTGGTGACAAAGGCACCTTAATCGCTTCAGATATTTTACCGATGGCGGCGATTGCTGATGTCACCTTTATCGAGGGTGATTTCACTGAGGAGCGAGTGTTTAACGAAATCATGGCAGCAGTAGGAAATAAGCCGGTAGACCTTGTTATTTCCGATATGGCCCCCAACATGAGTGGTATACGTGCAGCAGATCAAGCCGCTGCTATGTACTTATGTGAACTCGCCTTGGATTTAGCATCTAAGGTTTTGCGTCCCGGCGGTGATTTTTTAATTAAAGTGTTCCACGGTGATGGCTTTGATGCGTACTTGCGCGATGTGCGCAGTCGCTTTGAAAAAGTACAGATGCGTAAGCCCACGTCATCGCGAGATCGCTCGCGTGAGCAGTATTTATTAGCGCGCGGCATGCGCGCCGTGGATGAAGATGTTTAAATGTATTGTTACAGGACAAACATACGCAGCGCGTCAATGTGTAGTAAGTTTGTTAGTAATTGACGTATTTGTTGCGGTTGTTGCAGCAGAGGGTATATAGAAGTGAATGATATGACTAAAAACCTACTTTTGTGGTTAGTTATCGCTGCTGTCCTAGTGACCGTAATGAACAACTTTTCCTCGCAAAGTGAAACAGGCAAGCTTAATTACAGTGCCTTTATCGAAGAAGTGAAGACCGGTCGAGTCCAGCAAGTAACAGTTGATGGCTTCATTATTACCGGTATGCGCAGTGATGGCAGTACATTTGAAACCGTGCGCCCAGCGATTCAAGACAGTGGTTTGATGGGTGACTTGCTGGAGCATAATGTTAGCGTTGTCGGTAAGCAGCCCGAGCAGCAAAGTATGTGGATGCAGCTGTTGGTTGCGAGCTTCCCGATTTTAATTATTTTAGCGGTCGTGATGTTTTTTATGCGCCAGATGCAAGGAGGAGCTGGCGGTAAAGGCGGGCCGATGAGCTTTGGTAAAAGCAAGGCGCGTTTGTTAGCCGAAGATCAGATTAAAACCACTCTGGCTGATGTAGCCGGCTGTGATGAAGCCAAAGAAGAAGTCGGCGAGCTGGTTGAGTTCTTGCGTGATCCAAGTCGTTTTCAGCGTTTGGGCGGTAAGATTCCACGTGGCGTGCTGATGGTTGGTCAGCCAGGTACGGGTAAAACACTCTTAGCAAAAGCCATCGCCGGTGAAGCTAAAGTGCCTTTCTTCAGTATCTCTGGTTCTGACTTCGTAGAAATGTTTGTCGGTGTCGGTGCATCACGTGTGCGCGATATGTTTGAGCAAGCCAAAAAACATGCACCCTGCATTATCTTTATTGATGAAATTGATGCGGTCGGTCGTCACCGTGGTGCCGGCATGGGTGGCGGTAATGATGAGCGTGAGCAAACCCTGAACCAGTTGTTGGTCGAAATGGATGGTTTTGAAGGCAATGATGGTGTCATCGTGATTGCCGCAACCAACCGTCCAGATGTGCTGGATCCTGCCTTGTTGCGTCCGGGGCGCTTTGACCGTCAGGTGGTGGTGAGCTTGCCGGATATTCGTGGTCGTGAGCAGATTTTGCTTGTGCATATGCGCAAAGTGCCAGTGCACGATGATGTTGATGCCGCGGTAATTGCCCGTGGCACGCCTGGCTTTTCGGGTGCGGATTTAGCCAACTTGGTTAACGAAGCAGCATTGTTTGCTGCGCGCTCAGATAGCCGTCTGGTGACCATGAAAGAGTTTGAGTTAGCCAAAGATAAAATCATGATGGGCGCTGAGCGCAAATCCATGGTGATGTCGGAAAAAGAAAAGCTCAATACCGCGTATCACGAAGCAGGCCATGCAATTGTTGGTCGTTTAGTGCCTGAGCATGATCCTGTCTATAAGGTTTCTATTATTCCGCGTGGTCGTGCTCTAGGTGTGACCATGTTCTTGCCTGAAGAAGACCGCTATAGCTTGTCTAAGCGCGGTTTGATCAGCCAGATTTGTTCACTGTATGGTGGGCGCATTGCTGAAGAGATGACCTTAGGCTTTGATGGCGTAACCACAGGTGCTTCCAACGATATTATGCGCGCTACCCAGCTAGCGAGAAATATGGTGACCAAGTGGGGTTTATCTGAAAAGCTTGGGCCGTTGATGTATGCCGAGGACGAGAATGAAAGCTACCTAGGTCGCTCTGGTGGTGGATCGAGTAACGTTTCTGCTGAAACAGCCAAGCTGATTGACCAAGAGATTCGCGATATTATTGATGAGTGCTATGCCACTGCGCAGAAAATTTTACACGATAATCGTGACAAGTTAGATGCAATGGCCCTAGCTTTAATGAAGTACGAGACCATTGATAGTGATCAGATTGATGACATCATGTCAGGTCGTGAGCCGCGCGAGCCAAAAGATTGGCATGATGGTGGCTCGGCAGGTAAGCCAGCAGAAAAAGCTGAAGCAAAGTCAGAAGCTGAAAGGCCGGATGCGCCCATTGGTGGGCCGGCAGGCGAAATTTAATATTCCATGGGCGCTGCATAGCGCCCGTTTTGATAGAACAGAAGGCAGATTATGCACAGCGCTGCAAATCCTGTTTTAAAGTGTGGTAAGCGCACGCTAGATCTGACCCGTGCGCACATCATGGGTATTCTTAATGTTACCCCCGACTCGTTCTCTGATGGCGGCCGCTATACTGCCTTGCAGAGTGCTTTGGCGCGGGCGCTTGAGATGGCTGCAGCAGGCGCCACGATTATTGATATTGGTGGAGAGTCGACACGGCCAGGTGCAGCAGCGGTCAGTGCGCAGCAAGAGTTAGATCGTGTTGCGCCTTTAGTGGAGCTGATCAATCGCGAGTGCGATGTCATTATTTCGGTGGATACTTCAACCCCAGCAGTGATGCGAGAATCCGCGCGCTTGGGTGCTGGAATGATTAATGATGTGCGGGCCTTGCAGCGTGATGGCGCGCTTGATGCTGTCGCAGCAACACGTCTGCCAGTGTGTTTAATGCATATGCGTGGCGAGCCGCAAACCATGCAAGATGCGCCGCATTACGATGATGTAGCTGCCGAAGTCAGTTCTTTTTTACAAGAGCGCATTGTTGCATGTGCGCAGGCTGGTATTTCTGCTGAACGCATTGTACTTGATCCTGGCTTTGGCTTTGCAAAAGATACGCAACACAATTATGAGCTCTTTAACCGTCTCCCTGAGTTATCGGCTCTGCAGCGGCCTTTGCTGATTGGGGTGTCGCGCAAAAGTATGGTGGGCAATATTTTACAGCAGCCCGTTGAGCGACGATTATACGGCAGCTTAGCCCTCGCCGTGATGGCGCTGGAACGTGGCGCAAAGATTTTACGGGTGCATGATGTGGAAGAAACCATGGATGTGCTGAAGATATTTAATGCAGTGCACAGTGCAGCAAAGGATTAAGACAATGGCAAGAAAATATTTTGGTACGGATGGTATTCGCGGACGCGTTGGTACTGACCCTATTACCCCTGAGTTTATGTTAAAGCTGGGTTGGGCGGCGGGCATGGCTTTCCGCAAGCAAGGCAAGTGCCGCATATTAGTCGGTAAAGACACGCGTATTTCGGGCTATATGTTTGAATCAGCACTGCAAGCCGGTTTGTCTGCGGCAGGTGCCGATGTAATGCTGTTAGGGCCAATGCCGACACCGGCTGTTGCGTATTTAACACGCACCTTCCACGCCGAAGCAGGTATTGTGATCAGTGCTTCGCATAACCCGCATTATGATAATGGTATTAAGTTCTTTTCCGCTGATGGGACCAAGTTGCCAGATGCCGTCGAGCTAATGATTGAAGAGCTGATTGATACACCGATGACTGTGGCTGAGTCAGAGCAGCTGGGTAAAGCTTCGCGGGTGACGGATGCGGCGGGTCGTTATATTGAATTTTGCAAAAGCAGCGTGCCAACCAGTACCAGTTTTTCTGGCTTAAAGATTGTTGTTGATTGTGCGCATGGTGCGACCTATAGGGTTGCACCCAGCGTATTCAGAGAGCTTGGGGCTGAGGTGATCGCTATTGCTGCCGAGCCAGACGGTTTAAATATCAATGATGGCGTAGGCTCAACCAGTTTGGGGCCTTTGCAGAAAGCCGTGGTAGAGCACGGTGCGGACTTAGGTATCGCTTTTGATGGTGATGGTGATCGTGTGCAGATGGTTGACCATACCGGCGCGGTGGTGGATGGCGATGAGTTGTTGTATATCATAGCCACTGACATACAAGAGCGGGATCGTCTGCCAGAAGGTAGCGGTGTGGTCGGAACACTAATGACGAATCTGGGCCTAGAGCTTGCGCTGAAAGAGCGCGGTATTCCGTTTATTCGCGCTAAAGTGGGTGACCGCTATGTGATGGCGCAGATGCAAGAGCATGGCTGGGTGTTGGGTGGAGAAAACTCAGGACATGTTCTCTGTGCGCAGCATGCCACCACCGGTGATGCCATTATTGCGGCACTGCAGGTGTTGCTAGCTTTGCGCCGCCGCGGGCATAGCCTGGCTAAAGAGCGTTTGGCATGGAAGAAATTACCGCAAGTGCTGATTAATGTACGTTTCTCTGGTGATGTAGATCCAGTAAATGATGCAAAAGTGCAGGCCGCATGTGATGAAGTAACAACAGCTATGGCGGGGCGCGGCCGTGTATTGCTACGCAAGTCTGGCACCGAGCCCTTAGTTAGGGTGATGGTTGAGGGCGATGATGAAGGCTTGGTGATGCGCCATGCGCAGCACTTGGCTGAAGTTGTAAAAGCGGTATGTGGTTGATTTTACTTGCAAGTTTTAGTGCGCTTGAGTAATATTTGCGCCCACTTTGAGCTAAGAGGTTTGGCATGCGTCGCCCATTAGTCGCTGGTAATTGGAAAATGCACGGTACACGTGCCGGCATTGAGCAGTTGTTAGATGAGTTGCTAGCGCATGCATTGCCTGATGATGTTGATGTCACAGTGTTTCCAAGTTTTGTACATGTGCAGGCAGCACAGGCCAAAGTGGCTGCAACTGCCGTTGCTATAGGCGCACAGGATTGTGCTGTACAGCTTGAAGAAGGTGCAATGACAGGGGAAACTTCTGCGTTGCAGCTTAAAGATTTAGGCTGTTCGATGGTTATTGTTGGCCATTCTGAGCGAAGGCAGTTGCAAGATGAGACTGATAGTGTAATATGCCGCAAGTTTATTGCAGCGCAAGCAGCGGGCTTGATTCCTGTGCTATGTGTTGGCGAGACGCTGGCAGAGCGTGAAGCAGGGCAAGCATTGGTGACAGTGCAACGCCAGGTAGATGCAATATTGCTTGAGTTAGGTGTTGATGTGCTGGCAAATGCAGTGATTGCTTATGAGCCGGTTTGGGCGATAGGCAGTGGTTTAACAGCAACGCCGGAACAAGCACAAGAAATACATGCGCAAATTCGCGCGCATGTGGCAAAATACAATGTTTCAATTGCGCAAGATTTAAGAATTTTATACGGTGGCAGTGTTAAAGCTGCCAATGCTGCTGAGTTGTTTGCTCAGGCAGATATCGATGGGGGCTTGTTGGCGGCGCCTCCCTCAATGCAAAAGAATTTAGTGCGATTTGTCGCGCTGCGGGAAGTTAAAATGCTGGAAACAGTCATAATCATCGTTCATTTAGTTGTTGCTATTGGTGTTGTAGGTTTTGTCCTGATTCAGCAGGGTAAAGGCGCAGATGCTGGTGCTTCATTTGGCTCAGGCGCTTCAGGTACTGTGTTTGGCTCTCAGGGGTCAAGCAGCTTTTTAAGTCGTTTTACCGCAGTGTTAGCAGCCGTGTTTTTTGCAACAAGTTTAGGTCTTGCGTTTTATGCAAAAGACCGTGCAAGCAGTATTACCCAGCTTGGTTTGCCTGATCCGGTGCTGCTAGAAGTACCACAGCAGGAGCAGTCAGTGCTTGAAGATATACCTCAAGTTGAAAGTCAAGCGCCTGCAGCAAGTGATGGTGATGTGCCTGTAGTTGATTAGTTTTGCCGAGGTGGTGGAATTGGTAGACACGCTACCTTGAGGTGGTAGTGGCCAGTAGGCTGTAGGGGTTCGAGTCCCCTCCTCGGTACCAATTACAAAACAACCCGCTGCATTAGCGGGTTGTTTTGTTTACGCCAACTTGACTGCAAGTGCTTGGCGCTGTAAGATTCGGCATCAGATTTAGACGGCATGGTTCTCATTATGTTTTTAACTGCCAGATGTTTACATTAAGAGCCCCTAGCATAAGGGGCTTTTTATTAGGTCTAATAGATAGGTTTTAATTTTGGGATGGGCGTTGTGCCCATTTTTCATTTCTACAGCATGCATTGGAGGTCGGATGACGAGCAAGCTGGAACAGTTGCAGGACATATTGACGCCAGTGGTTGAAGCGCTGGGCTATCAGTGTTGGGGTATTGAGTATATCTCTCAAGGCCGCCACTCAGTGCTGCGCGTATATATTGATCATGAGAATGGGATACTGGTTGAGAATTGTGCGACAGTCAGTCGCCAGCTGAGTGCTGTGTTGGATGTTGAAGATCCGATCAGCTCTGAGTACACGCTGGAGGTTTCTTCCCCAGGCCTTGAACGCCCACTCTTTACCCTTGAGCAGTTTGCTGCTTTTGTGGGCGATCAGGTGAAGATAAAGCTGCGCTCTCCAGTAGAAGGTCGTCGCAGTTTTCAAGGGCTGATTCGATCAGTAGAAGATCAAGATGTTGTGGTGCAGATGGGTGAGTTTGAGTATTTGCTGCCAATTGATCTGATTGAAAAAGCGAACATACTTCCGAACTTTGAATAAAAATACGGACTCCGCAAATCTTAGAATTTGTGAAAGGCGAGGCATGCGATGAGCAAAGAAATTTTACTGGTTGTTGAATCAGTCTCTAATGAAAAAAGTGTTCCGCCAGCGTTGATTTTCGAAGCGCTGGAGCTGGCATTGGCTACTGCTACCAAGAAAAACTACGAAGATGAGGTTGACTTGCGCGTAGTGATTGATCGGCAGACGGGTAATTATGAAACCTTCCGTCGTTGGACAGTGGTTGATGAAGCTGATTTTGACGACCCTGCACATCAGTTGACCATTGATATGGCTGAAAAGCGTATCGAAAATCCAAGCATTGGCGATGTGATTGAAGAGAAAATTGAATCCATTGTGTTTGGACGTATTGCGGCGCAAACAGCTAAGCAAGTGATCGTGCAAAAGGTGCGTGAAGCTGAGCGTGCGCAGATTGTTGAGGCCTATCGTAGCAAGCTGGGCGAGATTATTTTTGGCACGGTAAAAAAAGTAACCCGTGACAATATTATTGTTGATTTAGGCAATAACGCAGAAGCAATTCTAGCGCGTGAAGATATTATCCCGCGCGAAACTTTCCGTGTCGGCGCGCGCGTGCGTGCGCTGCTGCAAGATATTCGCTCCGAAAACCGTGGTCCGCAACTGATCCTGTCGCGTACAGCCCCAGAAATGATTATGGAATTATTCAATATTGAAGTTCCAGAGATTTCCGAAGGTTTGATTGAGATTATGGCTGCGGCACGCGACCCAGGCTCGCGCGCTAAAATTGCTGTTCGTTCTAAAGATAAGCGCATTGATCCGCAAGGCGCTTGTATTGGTATGCGCGGTTCGCGTGTGCAAGCCGTATCTGGCGAACTCGGTGGTGAGCGTGTTGATATCGTGCTGTGGGATGACAATCCAGCACAGTTCGTGATCAGTGCAATGTCGCCTGCTGAAGTGGTAGCCATCATTGTTGATGAAGATACCCACACCATGGATATCGCTGTTGCTGAAGAAAATCTAGCGCAGGCGATTGGTCGTGGCGGTCAAAACGTGCGCTTGGCTTCCCAGCTCACAGGCTGGACTTTGAATGTAATGAGCCAAGAAGAAATTCAGGCGCGCCAAGAAGAAGAGACAGGCGATGTCCTGCAGCTCTTTGTTAAAGACCTTGAGGTCGATGAAGATCTAGCACAGATTCTCGTCGATGAAGGTTTCACCAGTTTAGATGAAGTCGCTTATGTTCCTATGGAAGATATGCTCAACATCGAAGGTTTCGACGAAGAAATTGTTACTGAGCTGCGTACGCGGGCTAAAAACTGTTTGTTAACTCGCGCAATCGCAACGGAAGAAAGGCTGGCTGATGTCCAACCAGCACAAGACTTGCTCGACTTAACGGGTATGAGCAAAGAGCTGGCTGTAGAGCTGGCCGTTCGTGGTGTGCTCAGCCGCGAAGACCTAGCAGAGCAGTCAGTTGATGACTTGCTTGATATCGACGGCATGAATGAAGATCGTGCCGGTAAGCTGATCATGGCCGCCCGCGCCCACTGGTTTGAATAAGCACATTGCGGCTTGAGGAGAGAAGTTCATGACACAAGTCACGGTGAAAGAACTGGCAGAAGTAGTGAAGACGCCAGTAGAAAGCCTATTACAACAAATGAAAGAAGCCGGTCTTGCGCATACTCGCGCAGACCAGAAAGTGAGTGATACTGAAAAACAAACGCTCTTAACCTTTTTAGAAAAAGGCAGTGGAAGTAAAGCTGACGATTCTAAAAAAATTACTTTGCAACGCAAAACCACAACAACGTTGCGTGCTCCTGGTAGTAAAACGATCAGTGTTGAAGTGCGCAAAAAGAAAACCTTTGTTAAGCGTAGCGCCGCAGAAATTGAAGCTGAAAAGCAAAAAGACCTCGCTAAGTTGCAGGCTGAGCAAGCAAGCAAACAAGCCGAGCAGGAAAAAGTTAAACCTGCACCTGTTGCAGAGCCTGTTGCTGAGGAACCAGTGGTTGCTGCGGAACCTGTTGTTAAGAAACCTGAGGTCGCTGTAGAAGCGCCTGTGGCTGTAGAAAAAAGCCTGCCGCCAGTAGATATTACCTTGCCCGACGTTGAGGCAGTTGCGCCGCCGGTCGACCGTAAAAAAGATGACGCAGCACGTCGTCCAGCCAAGCGTGTGGATGAAGATGAGCGTCGTGAGCGTAAAGCAGCGCCGCGTCCAGCAGCTAAAGGTAAGTCGTCACGCGTGACTGATGATGAGCAAACGCGTCGTGGTGGCCGTAATCGCGGTAAAAGTAAAAAGCGCGCCAATCAGCATGGTTTTACCAGCCCTGCGGGCCCGATTGTGCGTGATGTGCAGATCGGTGAAACCATCACTGTGGCGGAACTCGCCGCACAGATGTCGGTTAAAGGTGTTGAAGTCGTTAAGTTTATGTTTAAGCTCGGCTCGCCAGTGACGATTAATCAGGTGCTTGATCAGGATACAGCAGTATTGATTGCTGAAGAGATGGGGCATCGCGTTACACGTGTCAGCGATAACGTAATTGAAGAGCAGTTTGCAGAGTCATTGAAAATCGATGATGGCCAAACATTCCACCGCGCACCTGTGGTGACGGTTATGGGTCACGTTGACCACGGTAAAACTTCACTGCTTGACTATATCCGTCGTGCCAAAGTGGCGACCGGTGAAGCCGGTGGTATTACCCAGCATATCGGTGCTTATCATGTTAAAACCGAAGGTGGCATGATCACTTTCCTTGATACGCCGGGCCACGCCGCGTTTACTGCGATGCGTGCACGCGGTGCACAAGCAACTGACATTGTTATTCTGGTCGTAGCTGCCGATGATGGCGTGATGCCGCAAACAGTTGAAGGTATTCAGCATGCTAAAGCCGCTGGTGTTCCCTTGATTGTTGCTGTTAACAAAATCGATAAACCAGAAGCTGATGTTGATCGTATCAAAAACGATTTGGCTGCATATGATGTCATCCCAGAAGAGTGGGGCGGTGATACGCAGTTTGTTCACGTCTCCGCAAAAGTGGGTACGGGAATTGATACGCTGCTTGAGTCTGTGCTGCTGCAGGCTGAAGTTTTAGAACTCAGTGCTACGCCCTCTGCTTCAGGGCGCGGTGTGGTTATTGAGTCGCGCCTAGATAAGGGGCGTGGACCGGTTGCGTCTGTATTGGTGCAAAATGGTACTCTGCGTCAAGGCGATATGGTTTTAGTGGGTGTTAACTTTGGCCGCGTGCGCGCCATGATGGATGAGAACGGTCAGCCGATTAAAGAAGCAGGCCCGTCGATTCCTGTTGAGATTTTAGGTCTTGATGGCACGCCAGAAGCCGGTGATGAAGTCACCGTCGTGGTTGATGAGCGTAAAGCACGTGAAATTGCTCTATTCCGTCAAGGCAAGTTCCGCGAAGTTAAACTGGCACGTGCACATGCCGGTAAGCTCGAAAATCTTTTCGAGAGTATGGGGCAGGAAGAGAAAAAAGTACTCAATATTGTTATCAAAGCAGATGTGCGCGGTTCGCTTGAAGCACTGCGTGGTTCATTGTCTGAACTGGGTAACGAAGAAGTTGAAGTCTGTATTGTGGCGGGTGGTGTCGGCGGTATCACTGAAAGTGATGCAAACTTGGCCCTTGCTTCTAATGCGGTGATCTTTGGCTTTAACGTGCGTGCTGATGCAGGTGCACGTAAAATCGTTGAGCAAGAAAGCCTCGATATGCGGTATTACAACATCATTTACGACATTATCGAAGACGTTAAAAAAGCGCTTTCTGGTATGTTGGGCAGTGATGTGCGTGAGAAAATTCTGGGTATTGCCGAAGTGCGTGAAGTCTTCCGCTCACCTAAGCTGGGTGCAATTGCCGGTTGTATGGTTACTGAGGGACAGGTACACCGTAACCGACCCATTCGTGTCTTACGTGATGACGTGGTTATTTTTGAAGGCGAGCTAGAGTCTTTGCGTCGCTTTAAAGATGATGTCAATGAAGTTCGCGCTGGTATGGAGTGTGGTATTGGCGTGAAGAGTTACAATGACGTGAAGCCTGGTGACAAGATCGAAGTGTTCGAAAAAGTCGAAGTCGCACGTACGCTGTAATTCATAGTTGTATAGGCAACGGCAAGCGCAATGGGTGGAGTGTAATCCACCTTATTGAGCTTGCCGTTTGCTGCTTATATGGATGAGAACAAAAGCTGCTAATGGCAGCGCAAGGTGAATGTTATGGCAAAACAATACAGCCGTACCCAACGCATTGGTGATCAAATTCAGCGTGAGCTGGCGATTCTGATCCCGCAAGAAGTAAAAGATCCGCGTTTAGGTTTAATTACCATAACCGGTGTTGATGTCAGTCGTGATATTGGCCACGCTAAAGTGTACGTCACGGTGATGGGTGAGAACTCAGCTGAGGTGATTAAAGAAAACCTAGCAGTGCTTAAAGATACAGCCGGCTACTTAAGAATGTTATTGGGCAAAGCAATGAAACTGCGCAGCGTGCCGTCTTTGCACTTTCATTATGATGAAAGCATCAGCCGTGGCGCGCATTTGTCAGCGTTGATTGAGAAAGCAGTATCTGAAGATCAGCGTAAAGCTGAGCCAAGCGGAGAGTAACAACGTGGTGCAGCAGGTAAAACGTAAGCGCCGCAGTGTCAGCGGCATTATTATTTTTGACAAGCCTTATGGCTTTAGCTCTAATGGCGCTTTGCAAAAAGTGCGTTGGTTACTCAATGCTGATAAGGGCGGCCACACTGGCAGTCTTGATCCTTTAGCAACCGGCGTGTTGCCATTATGCTTTGGTGAGGCGACGAAGTTTTCCCGCTATTTGCTCGATGCTGACAAAGTCTATGAGACAACCATGCAGCTGGGCGTTACTACTAACACTGCAGACGCTGAAGGTGAGGTGCTGGAAACACGCGAAGTTAATGTTAGCGCAGCTGATATTGAGGCTGTGCTGCCGCAATTTCGTGGTGAGATTGAGCAAGTACCTCCGATGTTTTCTGCACTAAAAAAAGATGGTCAGCCGCTGTACAAGCTTGCTCGTGCAGGTATTACGGTTGATCGTCCCGCGCGTAAAGTGACCATTAACCGCTTAGAGTTGTTGTCGTGCGAGGGTGATCAAGCACGTATTTTAGTGTCTTGCACTAAAGGCACTTACATTCGCAGCCTTGTTGAAGATATTGGCGCAGCACTGGGCTGTGGTGCACACGTTGCCCAGCTGCGCCGCACCCAGGCCGGCCCTTTTGATTTAACGCATGCGGTGACACTAGAAGAGTTGGAACGTTTGCATGAAGAAGGTGGGGCTGAGGCGCTGGATGCATGCATGATTGCTGTGGATAGCGGTTTGCAAGACTGGCCAATTGTTTATCTGACTGAAAACAGCAGTTATTTCTGGTTAAACGGTCAACCGGTACGCGCGCAAAAAGCCCCGCTGCAAGGTTTAGTGCGCGTATACAACCATAACGATGAATTTATCGGTGTGGGTGAGATAGATGATGACGCAATGGTTGCACCTAGACGCCTAATTCGGTCACAATGACCCTGTTATTCTCAGCGCGTTTATTACGAGGCTAGAAAACACTAAAGGTAGGCTGTTGGCAGGCACGGTCATACCACTTCTTTTGCACGGGATTATCCCGGCCTGTCCACATGAGGAGCCCAACATGGCACTTAGCAATGACGAAAAAATTCAGATCATCAACGACTACAAGCAAGCTGAAGGTGATACAGGTTCTCCAGAAGTACAGGTTGCACTTCTGACCTTTAACATCAACAAGCTGCAAGGTCACTTCAAAGCGAACAAAAAAGATCACCACTCACGTCGCGGCTTAATCCGTATGGTTAACCAACGTCGTAAGTTGCTTGATTACCTTAAAGGTAAAGATCTTGGCCGTTATACGACTTTGATTGGTCGTCTGGGCCTGCGTCGTTAAGACGTACGTCACCTCGTGAAGCTGGGAGTCTTGGGTGCTGTGCGTAGAGTCATCTGCGCAGTACTTTGGGCTTCCAGCTTTTCGCTTTTCAGGAGCATGCCGGGCCGATACCCAAGCTCTTGCAAGTTTCCCCAAGGTCACATTAGAGAAGGAAGATACCGTGAATCCGGTTATTAAAACGTTTCAATTTGGTGAATCCACCATTACTTTAGAAACAGGTCGCATTGCTCGCCAAGCCTGTGGTGCTGTTTTAGTCAGCGTTAACAATGATGTCACTATATTGTGTACAGTGGTTGGTGCAAAAAAAGCAGACCCAAGCAAAGACTTTTTCCCATTGTCTGTGCATTATCAAGAAAAAACCTATGCTGCAGGTAAAATCCCAGGCGGTTTCTTTAAGCGTGAAGCGCGCCCATCAGAGAAAGAAACCCTGACCTCACGCTTGATCGACCGTCCGATTCGTCCGCTGTTTCCAGAAGGTTTCAGTAACGAAGTGCAGGTTATTTGTACGGTTGTGTCGACCAGCAAAAAGACAGATCCAGACATTGCTGCAATGATTGGTACCTCAGCGGCTTTGGCGATTTCAGGTATTCCATTTAATGGCCCAATTGGTGCCGCCCGTGTTGGCTTTCACCCAGAAGCAGGGTACTTGCTTAACCCAAGCTACGAGCAGCAAGCCGCTTCAAGCCTTGATATGGTGGTTGCTGGTACTAAAGACGCAGTATTGATGGTTGAGTCGGAAGCACAAGAGCTGACTGAAGATCAAATGCTAGGCGCTGTACTGTTTGCACATGAAGAGTTTCAGGTTGTGGTCAATGCCATTACTGAGCTGGCTGCAGAAGTAGGCAAGCCACGCTGGGAATGGCAGCCAAAAGCAGAAAACACTGAGCTGTTAGCGGCTGTGCGCGACCAGTTTGGAGCTGCTATTTCAGAAGCCTATGGCATTATTATTAAGCAAGACCGTTATGCGCGTCTCGGCGAAGTGCGTGAGCAGGCCGTTGCGGCGTTAGCCAGCGAAGTTGAAGGCGAAGGCCCAACTGCTGCAGAAGTTAAAGATGCTTTTGGCGAAATCGAATACCGTACCGTGCGCGAGAATATCGTTAATGGTAAGCCACGTATTGATGGCCGTGATGCCCAAACTGTAAGACCGCTGGCCATTGAAGTAGGTGTACTGGATAAAGTACATGGTTCATCTTTGTTTACTCGCGGTGAAACTCAAGCTTTGGTTGCGACCACGCTCGGTACGGCGCGTGATGCGCAGTTCCTTGACACCCTTGAAGGCGAAAAACGTGATCCGTTTATGCTGCACTACAACTTCCCTCCTTATTCGGTTGGAGAGTGTGGTCGCATGGGTGCAACCGGTCGTCGTGAAATCGGTCATGGCCGTTTAGCGCGCCGCAGTATTGCTGCGATGTTGCCAAACCCTGATGATTTCCCGTACACCATTCGTGTGGTTTCTGAGATTACTGAATCGAACGGTTCAAGCTCAATGGCTTCTGTCTGTGGTGCTTCGTTAGCACTGATGGACGCTGGTGTACCGATGAAAGCACCAGTGGCTGGTATTGCCATGGGTATGGTCAAAGAAGGCGATAAATTCGCAGTTCTAACCGATATTCTTGGTGATGAAGACCACCTCGGTGATATGGACTTTAAAGTAGCAGGTACCGATAAAGGTGTGACTGCACTGCAAATGGACATCAAAATTGAAGGTGTCACTGAAGAGATCATGGAAATTGCGCTGAACCAAGCGCACGTTGCCCGTATCACTATCCTAGAGCAAATGAATCAAGTGTTAGCGACTTCGCGCACTGAGTTGTCAGCCAATGCGCCGACGATGATTGCGATGAAGATTGATGCAGACAAGATTCGTGATGTGATCGGTAAAGGTGGTGCAACCATTCGCGCCATCTGCGAAGAAACAGATGCATCGATTGATATCGAAGACGATGGCTCGATCAAAATCTTTGGTACCACCAAAGAGGCTGCAGAAGCAGCACGTGAGCGTGTTCTGAGCATCACTGCTGAAGCTGAGATCGGCAAAATCTACAACGGTAAAGTTGAGCGTATTGTTGATTTTGGTGCGTTCGTTAATATCCTGCCAGGTAAAGATGGCTTGGTGCATATCTCAATGCTCAGCGATGAGCGTGTTGAGAAAGTCACTGATATCTTGACTGAAGGCGAGATGGTTGACGTGCTGGTACTGGATGTTGATAACCGCGGCCGCATTAAGCTGTCGATTAAAGACGTTGCAAAAGCAAAAGCAGAGCAAGCTGAACAAGCGTAAGTATGCTGTGTTAAAAAAAGCCGCCTTGTGCGGCTTTTTTTATAACCAAAATTTAGTGTAGGCAGCTATCTGCTTGTATAGCCATGCTGTTGGATCGCTGCAAAACATGGGTGTTGCTTGAGGCCTGCTAGGCAAAGACTTAAATACTCGCGATGGCTTGCCTATTCGCAGTCTTAACGCGTTAAACTGCGCGATTATTTTAAAGCTAAGCAGTTCGATGGCTTTATGACTTAAATGCTGGTGCTGATGCGCATGGCAACAATAGAGGATGTGTTTTATGGGTGTCTCTACACCAACGCTGGTGACATTTGCAGTGTATATCGCACTGATGCTGGGCATCGGTTTATGGGCTTGGCGTTCAACCAAGAACTTCTCTGATTACATCTTAGGTGGGCGCAGCCTCGGCAGCTTTGTCACCGCGATGTCAGCCGGTGCTTCCGATATGAGCGGTTGGCTGTTGATGGGCTTGCCGGGCGCAATATTTGTTGCAGGTTTATCTGAGAGCTGGATTGCCATTGGCTTAGTGACTGGGGCCTGGATTAATTGGTTGTTTGTTGCCGGTCGCCTGCGCGTGCATACCGAGTTTAATAATAATGCGCTGACCCTGCCGGATTACTTTACCCATCGCTTTGAAGATAACAGCCGAATCTTACGGATCATCTCGGCAGCGATTATTCTGGTGTTCTTTACTCTGTACTGTGCGTCTGGGGTGGTCGCGGCAGCGCGCTTATTTGAAAGCACTTTTGGCTTGTCGTATGGCGTGGCGTTGTGGGTGGGTGCTGCGGCAACCGTTCTGTATGTGTTTATTGGTGGTTTCTTGGCTGTTAGCTGGACTGACACAGTACAAGCGACCTTGATGATTTTCGCGCTATTGATTACCCCGGTTTTTGTTATTCTGGCCTTGGGCGATATGGGCGAAGCGCTGGCGACCATTGAGCGGGTAAAGCCTGCTGCATTTAATATGTTCCATGGCTTGTCTTTTATGGCGATTGTCTCGCTGTTGGGCTGGGGCTTGGGTTATTTTGGACAGCCGCATATTCTAGTGCGTTTTATGGCGGCTAAATCCTCTGCGGCAATGCCCAATGCGCGGCGCATCAGTATTGCTTGGATGATACTTACCCTTGGCGGTGCAGTGGCGGTGGGTTTCTTTGGTATTGCTTATTTTGCGCAGCACCCAGAGCTGGCTGCAGCGGTGGATGGCAACAGTGAGCGGGTGTTTATGGAGCTGGCTAAGCTGCTGTTTAATCCGTGGGTGGCTGGGGTGATTTTAGCGGGTGTGTTGGCCGCGGTGATGAGTACTTTAAGCTGTCAGCTGTTGGTTAGCTCCAGTGCCATTACTGAAGATTTTTATAAAGGCTTCTTGCGCAAAGATGCTTCACAAAAAGAACTGGTGTGGGTCGGCCGCTTGATGGTGTTGTTGATTGCTTTGCTGGCCATTTACTTAGCTTCAGACCAGAACAGCAAAGTCTTGGATCTAGTTTCCTATGCGTGGGCCGGTTTTGGCGCAGCCTTTGGTCCGGTGGTGCTGCTGTCGGTGACTTGGCGTGGAATGACGCGCAATGGTGCTTTAGCTGGGATGCTAGTGGGTGCTTTGACAGTCGTGCTGTGGAAGCAATACAGTGGCATTGATCTGTATGAAATTATCCCAGGCTTTGCTTTTGCTGCTGTGGCTATTTTTCTGGTCAGTGTGCTGGGTAAAGGCCCAAGCGCGGGGATGTCTACACGTTTCTCCCAGGCTGATCAGGCCTTTCGTAGCCAGAGTCATTAAGTGTGATGTGCAGGTTTTGGCGTAGCATAGTGGTCCTCCAGCATCGCTTGTGTGCGCTTTGGCAGCATTGATGGAACTGATTATGCAGTGGCTTGTACCGGCTGAAGTGCCGGTATGGGCTGCTATTGTGTTGATTGTGACTGCTTGCCTGACATCAGCAATAACAGCAGCTTTGGGCATTGGTGGTGGCGTTTTATTGCTGGCTGTGCTGAGCATGCTGCTGCCCGCAGCGGCTGTTATTCCCTTGCATGGTTTGGTGCAGCTGGGATCAAATGCCAATCGTGCTGCATTTACTGTCAAGCATATTCGCTGGCGGGTATTGTATTGGTTTGCTCCTGGCGTTGTATTAGGTGCGTTGTTAGCCAGTGTGCTGCTGATTGAGTTGCCGCCTTCATTGTTGCAGCTGAGCATTGCCGGATTTATTTTATTGCTGTGCTGGGGGCCGGCGATTCCTAAGATTGTCACAGGGCCAGTAGGAACGTTTTTTGCTGCGATCGCAACGACTTTTCTTAGTCATTTTGTCGGTGCAACTGGACCTTTAGTAGCATCTTTTATCAAGCAGCAACAGCAGGGGCAGCGCCAAGCTACCGTGGCCACTTTTGCTGCAGTGATGACGCTGCAGCATGCGCCAAAAGTGCTGGTCTACAGTGCTGCAGGTTTTGTCTTTCAGGAATGGCTGGGGCTTGCTTTGGCGATGATAGTGGCTGGTGTTTTGGGCACTAAGCTGGGCCTAAATGTACTGCAAAAAACCTCTGATCAGCGCTTTGCACAGGTGTTTAATGTTTTGCTAACGTTGCTGGCATTGCGTTTGATTTGGCAAGCACTCAGCAGCGGCAGCGGCTAAGGAATAACCCAGTAATATAATAAGAAATGGGCTGATTGCGATGTGATTGCCGAGCGTGCTCGCTATACTGCGCAACAATGCACTAACCAGCGCTTGTAGCCCTGCGTCAGCGAGCCAAAAGTCGCTTGTTGTGCTGCAAGCACATACTTCATTATCAAAGGACACACATGTTAGTTATTTCAGTAGAGGCGTTTGCTTGGAGCGCGGCAACACTTATTTATAGTGTTGCAATGGGCTGGTTGCTGTTGGCGTTGTTTGCAAAAAAGCCTGATATGCGTATTAGTAGGCCTTTGCTGACAATGACAAAAATTGCAGGAGTGTCTAGCGTAGTGTTTTTACTGGCCTCAGTGCCGAGCTACGTCGCGCGGGTGGTCAATCCCGACATTCTGCCTTTTATCATGCCGTATACGGCAGTATTGTTTGCCGTGAGCTTTATTGTCTTTATTCAAAAGCTAGAATCAAAACGCAGTGGCTGGCATCAAGCGGCTGTTTCATTGTGGTTAGCGGCATTGATCAGTGCCGCTTTAATTGTGGCACAGCTAGTGTTGCGTAGTGTGTAGCAGCCGGTTGCGCTCTACCCCAGCACCTATCATGCGCGCAAACAGTGACAGGTGCAGCGAGTTGGAGCGGGGTAAGACATGCCTTAGCAGTCAAATCCTAAATTCTTCAACTAGATTTTGCATTTGACCGGCAAGTTTAGAGAGTTCTTCACTGGCAGTAGCAATTTGCTGAGTGCTGGACGTTGTTTGTTCGGTGACTTGGCTGATATTAACGATATTGTGGTTAATTTCTTCGGTTACCGCACGTTGCTCTTCTGCAGCGGTGGCGATTTGAGCGTTCATCGCAGACACTGTTACCAGGTTATCTGTAACGTTGTTTTGTAGTTGCACGGAATCCTCTACAATTTTAACGCTGTCAATAGCATGCTCACTGGCATGCTTCATGGCATCGACAGATTGGGTGACGCCTTTTTGTAGGCTGCCAATAAGGTTTTGTATTTCCAGCGTTGACTCATGTGTGTTGCTGGCTAAAGAGCGAACTTCTGAAGCGACCACGGCAAAGCCTCGGCCTGCATCACCGGCGCGCGCTGCCTCAATGGCAGCATTAAGCGCCAGTAGGTTGGTTTGCTCAGCAATGCCGCGAATGACATCTAATACTTTACCAATTTTCTGGCTATCTTCTGCTAAACCGTGAACGACTTGCGCGGCGCTTTGGATTTCTTGCTCTAAGCTACTGATGTTGCTTAAAGCGTTATTAATACCCAAGGTGCTGGCCTGACTTTGCTGTTCTGCATCTTCTGCTGCTAAGGCTGCTTGGGCAGTATTTTGTGCTACTTCTTGAACGGTAGCAGCCATTTCATTTATGGCAACGACTGTTTGTTCAGTTTCATTACGGTTTTGCAGCATGCCGTGGCTGGTTTGTGCGGTAGTTGCTGTCAGCTCTTCAGCGGTAGAGGCCACCTGTAAGGCGGATTGGTGCATATGTTTAATAGTGGTTTGAAATTTCTCCAGCATCTGATTGAAGATTTGGCTGGTGCGGCCAATTTCATCAGTGGAGTTTACTGGTGTGCGGATGCTTAGATCATTTTTCAGCTCGATAGCTTCAATGCTGCGTTGCAAGGTGTGTATTTGTTTTACTAATTGGCGTGACTGCCAGTAGGAAAATAGTCCGGCGCTGAGAAAGATAGCGATGCACATGGTTAGCGTGAAAAAGAACTGTTGCTGTGCTTGTTGCAATAATTTTGCGGTGCTGCTGCCGAGTTCTTCGCTTAAATAGCTAGCTGCTTCATGCAGTAAATCGATTTTTTTAGTTGACATGGTGTACCAGTCAGCCGCTTCGGTAGTGAACGCGCCGCTTGCTGCATTTTGAATGGCTGACTCGCGTACTTGCTCAACCAGTGCTACAACAGGGTCGCTGAGTTTCTGCTCAATAAAACGCCTTTGCTGAGCGTCGGCTCGACTAATGAACTGCTTGGTGTTCAGTGATTGTTGTGCCATTAAACCCAGTAAGGTGCGCAAACTATTAAATGAAAGGGTATCACTGCTAAAAGCTGCGTTAAGAATAGCGCGCTCAATACCTGCGTTTTCTGTAGCCTGTATGGCATAGGTGTAGGCTGAAGCTATGTTAGAAATTTCAGCACTTGCACCAATTTGGCTAATAAGTTGAGTTGCGCTAATCAGTTTGTCATTGAGTTGGCTGTAAAAATCAATAGCTTGCTGAGTGCTGAGCTGTACTGATAAAACGGCACGACGTGTTTCAGGCAGCCGTGCGATCTCATCAAGCATGGCCTGCCATACTTCAGTAAAAGATTGGTCGAGTTCTTTGGCGTTGTTCTCGCTTAGGTAGCTGTTTAACGCGTTGAGATGTTGATCTGTTAAGGCTTTTTGCTGCTGCAGTTCTTCGCCAAACCGCTGGCCGCCAGAGGCTACAAAGCTTGCACTGCGTGCACGTTCACGCTGCAACTGTTGGAGAGCACCAGTGGTGTAGCTGGAAAGCTCGCTGAGCCGCTCTAAACTGCTTGCAGCCTGCCACGTGTGTATTTGCTGATTCATGATAAATCCAGCCAAAAATATTAAACCCAGCAAGGGCAGTGCTAGGTTAAGAGTCAGCTTGTGGCTTAATTTAAGATTTCTGAGCAGCATGCAGATGTACCTATAAACCTGTTTTAATGTATGGGTATTATTCGGGCTTGATTCGACTTCACAAGAGGTAGTTTACCCATTGCGTAGCGCCATCGGTGAAACTTGATTGCGGTCATGCTTGGCGCTGCTTGTTAGCGGCTTATGCAGGGCAACGCTTGTGTTGTGCTATGGGATTTAAGTCAACGCTGCTAAATGTTTTTATCTTCTCTTAGCAGAGCCAACTTTAAAATTTATTATGTCTGCTATCATCGTGTGGGCTATTAATGCTGGGCGCAGGCTTTTTACTAATCGTAAGCTGGTGTTTTCTCTACAGTACTTCAATTGGCTCGCTGCCTACTCCTATAGCTCTGCTGCCCGGTCTGGGAAAATATAGAAGTGGCCTGAGTCGCTCAAATATTTATAATTTTCCAGTAATACGGACTCATGATTTAAAAATCTGAACCGATATATAAACGAAAGGAAATTGGCAAAAGCATGATTTTTTCATAAGACGCCAGCACTGGGTTTTCCGTTAAGACGATGCTTATTATAATGCTGCAATAGCGCATTTAAGCGCTAAAGACGGGGGTGCTTTAAGTGAAAAATAATCAACCGGTGACGCAAAAAGAATATGTAGTGCGTCCTGAAAGTGCAATCATTTCGCATACTGACTCGTCAGGTAATATCACCTATGCGAATGATGATTTTGTTGAGTATGCAGGCTTTACTCGCTCTGAGCTTATTGGCAAGCCGCATAACATTATTCGCCACCCAGATATGCCGCAAGAGGCTTTTCGTGATTTTTGGGCGACGCTTAAAAGTGGACGTGCGTGGCAAGGCATAATAAAAAACCGTCGTGCAAATGGAGATCATTATTGGGTTAAAGCAACAGCAACGCCTTTGCAAAACGGCGGCTATATGAGTGTGCGCTTAAAAGCCACTGGCAGAGAGATCAGAGAAGCAGAAGAGCTCTATGCGCGAATGCGTGCAGGCAGCAGTGACCGGTTCCGTGGTGGCTACCATTTGCCTGGTTTTTTTGCGCGGCTTGTGCATTTCTATCATGGTATTCGTTTAGCCCCAACGGCTTTACTTCCAATGATTTTTCTCATACTGGCGACTGCGGTAACGATAGCAATAACTCATATGCAGACAAATGACCCTGCCATTCATCGCGCAATCTTTCCAATGATTTTGACGATTGCTGGTATCGGCGTTGTTTCTTTCTTTTGGCTTTACTTTGCAATGCGAGAGCAGACGCGCCGCCTTAATTTATTAAAAAGTGTCGCGATGGAAATTGGTTCGGGTAACTTGGTTGGGCCTTCTCCTATGGGCGAGGCAGACGAAATTGGCGGAGTTTTTAATGCTGTTCAAGTGATGCGAAATCACTTGCTACAGATTGCATTTGGAATGGGCCAGTCAACAAAGCTACTTAACCAAAATGCTGCGGAGATGCTTGCAGCAAGTAAAGCAACCTCTGAAGGGGCTGCTACTCAATCGAGCTCTTCTGCCAGTATGGCTGCTGCACTAGAAGAACTCAGTGCTTCAATTGAGCAAATTGGTGAAAGTGCGACATCGGCCTTTGCCGCATCAAGTCAGGCGGGTGAAGTGTCGCAAACTGGTGCGCAAGCTGTGTATGCAAGCACTCAAGAGATTAGCACTATTGCTGTTACAGTGAATAACTCATCAGCAAAGTTGCAAGATCTAGAGCAGTTGTCGGGCAATATTGGAAAAATTGTTTCTACAATCCACAATATTGCTGATCAAACAAACTTGCTGGCTTTGAATGCTGCTATAGAAGCCGCGCGGGCAGGTGAGCATGGTCGTGGTTTTGCTGTGGTTGCATCCGAAGTACGTGATTTAGCTGAACGAACAGCGCGCTCGACCCTAGAGATATCTGAGATGGTTTCTCAAATTCAAAAACGCACTGAAGAAGCGGTTGTTGAGATGCACGCGAGTGTTGAACAGGTTAATCAAGGTGTTACTAAAGCTGAGCAGGCAGGCAATTCAGTTGCGCAAATTGAGGATGAAACCCGTAAGGTTGTTCAGGCAACGCAAGAAATTCAGTTAATACTTAAAGAGCAGGCATTAGCTGCACGGGAAGTTGCTGAAACTGTTGAGAATATTTCTAGTTTGGCTGATAGCAATGCGGCGCAAGCGTTTCAGACGCTAGAGGCAAGTCAGAATATTCAAAATACAACGCAAGTTCTAGATAATCTCTGCAAGCAATTTAAAATGTATCCAGAGCAAAAGTAATAGACAGATAGGCACTCTTTTGTTGGCGAACGCAGGCTTAGGGGTGTCGATTACCAATGCGTTTGGACTGCTGCTGATTGCTAGGTTTACAGCTTGATTAATTACGGTGCTTTTTTATACGCAGGGGTGGGTGATCTAAGACGTTTTTGTGCTGCACAGCTCAGCAATCAAGCAATGGTGGTACAAGTACTTAATATATTGCGTGCTGGTAAAAATTTTCTTGGTTTTGCGACGTGATTATCTTGATGTTGTGCTTTTTTGTTTGCTGTAACCCTCAGGGGGTAAGGGTTACAGTATAATAATTGGTGCCCAGGAGAAGACTCGAACTTCCACGCCCTTGCGAGCACTAGCACCTGAAGCTAGCGTGTCTACCAATTTCACCACCTGGGCATACTGAAAGCCATGCATCTGCATAGTTTCCATGGTACAACGTCCATTACATAACGTTGTGGCCGCGAACTATACGGCCGATAAAAGATCTTGTAAACCCCTGCGCGCTAAAAAATCTGTTAAATTAGACGCGCTGTACGGTGATATGAACAACTATTCATTTCACCATTTTTTTAAAAAAAGTAAGGTGAATTTAATTTGACAGCCGATTGGCAAACCCTCGACCCTGAGGCCGCTCGTGAAGCGGAGAAATACGATAACCCCATTCCTAGTCGAGAGTTGATTTTACATCACTTGGCTGAGCGCGGTGCACCTGCGTCGCGTGAGCAACTAGCGGCAGAGTTTGGTTTAACCACGGAAGAAGATCTGGAAGCATTACGCCGCCGCCTGCGCGCAATGGAGCGCGATGCGCAAGTGGTATACACCCGTCGTGGTGCTTATGCTCCGGTAGATAAGCTCGATTTAGTGGTGGGTCGCGTCAGCGGTCACCGTGATGGTTTTGGCTTTTTAATCCCAGATGCCGGTGGCGATGACTTATTTTTAAGCCCCACGCAGATGCGTTTAGTATTTGATGGTGACCGTGCTTTGGCGCGCGTAGTGGGCTTTGATCGACGCGGCCGCCGTGAAGGTGCGATTGCTGAAGTAGTGGTGCGCGCGCATGAGTCTATTGTGGGCCGCTACAACGAAGAAAATGGCATTGGCTTTGTCCTGCCCGATAACAAAAAAATGCAACAAGAAGTCTTAGTCAGCCCAGGGCGTGCCGGCGGTGCGCAGGTTGGCCAGTTGGTCGAAGTAGCCATTACCCATTGGCCTACTCCTCGTTTTCAGGCGCAAGGCAATATTGTTGAAGTGCTCGGTGACTATATGGCGCCCGGCATGGAGATTGAAGTTGCGCTGCGCAACTACGATATCCCGCATGTGTGGCCCACTGAAGTGCTGAAAGAAGCAAAACGTTTCAAGCCAGAGGTGGAAGAAAAAGACAAAGAAAAGCGCGTTGATTTACGCCACTTACCTTTCGTCACCATTGATGGTGCTGATGCCCGTGACTTTGATGATGCGGTGTATTGCGAGCCACGCAGTGGCAGCACGCCAGATGCAGGAGCCAGTGGTTGGCGCTTATTTGTTGCCATAGCTGATGTGTCGCATTACGTTAAAGTTGGTTCTGCACTTGATGCTGAAGCAATGATTCGCGGTAACTCAGTGTATTTTCCTGAGCGCGTCATCCCAATGCTGCCAGAGGAGTTGTCCAATGGTTTGTGCTCACTCAATCCGCATGTCGACCGTTTGGCAATGGTCTGTGAAATTGCCCTAGCTAAATCGGGAAAAATGATTGGCTATCAGTTTTATGAGGCGGTGATTCAATCGCATGCGCGCTTAACCTATGACACTGTTAGCGCCATGCTGGAGCATCCGCGCAGCGCGGAAGGCAAAAAGTTTCTGGCTGAATTTGCTGATGTCGCACCGCATGTTAAAGAGCTGTACGCGGTATATAAGGCCTTACAAAAGCAGCGTCATGCCCGTGGCGCAATTGATTTTGAAACCCGTGAAACGCATATCGTGTTTGGTGAAGACCGCAAGATTGCTGAAATCTTACCGACTGTGCGTAACGATGCGCATAAGCTGATTGAAGAATGTATGCTCTGCGCTAACGTGGCCATGGCCAGTTTCTTGGAAGACCATGAGATGCCCGGTTTATACCGTGTGCATGATGGCCCGCCGGCAGAAAAACTGGAAAAACTCCGTGGTTTTTTGACCAGTTTAGGTTTAACCCTCAATCGCGGTAAAGGCGATCCAACCCCTAAAGACTATTTAGCGCTATTGGAAACGGTGCGTGAGCGTCCAGACTTTCAGTTGATTCAAACTGTGATGCTGCGTTCATTGAGCCAAGCAGTGTACAGCCCGGATAATAACGGCCACTTTGGTCTGAATTATGAAGGCTACACGCACTTTACCTCACCGATTCGCCGTTATGCTGATTTGCTTAATCATCGTGCGGTACGCAGCGTTGTGCGTTCGCGCAAAGAAACTGAGCATGTTCAGCGTGTCGGTGCCGCCAGCATGCCTAAAGCGCGCATTTACCCGTATGATTTGCCGCGTTTAGAGCAAATCGGTGTTGAGGTCTCATTGACTGAGCGTCGTGCTGATGAGGCCACCCGTGATGTGGTGACTTGGCTCAAATGTGAGTTTATGTTGGACCGCGTTGGCGATACCTTTGAAGGTGTGATTACCTCCGTCACTGGCTTTGGTCTGTTTGTTGAGTTAACCGATATCTACGTTGAAGGCTTAGTGCACGTGACCGCCTTGCCGGGTGATTATTACCATTTTGATGCAGTACATCATCGCCTGAGTGGTGAGCGCAGCGGTCGCAGTTTCCGCTTGGGCGATACCGTGGAAGTGATTGTGGCGCGGGTTGATTTGGATGAGCGCAAAATTGACTTTGAAATGAGTCAAGAGGGTGTCAGTACCGATAAACACCCTGTGTCTGCGCCGGGCAAGGGCAAAGCAGGTCCGGCTCCTAAGCCTAAAGGCACTAAAAAAGCGGCAGCAGGCAAAGTTAAAGATTCTGCCGATACGAAGAAAGACAGTGCAGCTAAAGGTAAGCCCAAAGCCAAGAGCCGCAAACGTAAAGTGGTGAGCAAGTCAAGGAAATCAGGCCATTATGAGTGATCTAGAAAATGTCTACGGCGTGCATGCGGTTGAGGCGTTACTGCGTTATCACCCCAAGCGCGTCAAGCAACTGATTCTGGCTGATGGCCGCAGTGATCCGCGTGTACAGGTGTTGCGTGATCTTGCTGATGAAGCGCGTGTACAAAGCACTACCATCAGTCGTCGCGAGATGGATGAGCTGGTTGATGGTGTGCACCAAGGAGTCTTAGCTAAAGTCAGTCCCAGTCAAATCTGGGGCGAGCAGATGCTCGATGAGTTACTGGATCGCCTAGAAGTGCCGCCTTTGTTACTGGTGCTTGATGGTGTGACAGATCCACATAACCTTGGCGCCTGTTTGCGTACCGCTGATGCGGCGGGTGTGCATGCAGTGATCATTCCCAAAGATAAGTCGGCCACGTTAAATGCCACGGTGCGTAAAGTAGCCTGCGGTGCAGCAGAGGTTGTACCGTTGGTCGCTGTTACCAATCTGGCGCGCGCATTACAGAAGCTGCAACAAAAAGGCCTATGGGTCGTTGGTGCCGATGGTGATGCTGAGCAAAGTCTATATCAGCAAGATATGACTGGGCCGCTGATTGTGGTAATGGGTGCAGAAGGCACTGGCATGCGCCGCCTCACTCGCGAGCTTTGCGATTACTTAGTGCACTTGCCGATGCAGGGCAGTGTCAGCAGCTTAAATGTCTCTGTAGCCACTGGAGTGTGCTTGTTTGAAGCGCAACGCCAGCGCTTAACGGCAAAATAAACAGAGCTTTTAAGGTTTAAATAGACCTTTCCTAACTCTGACCTTGCGTAGCGAGGCGTGCTTCTTTAGAATGCGCCTCTTGCATTGCGCGTATTACCCATGTAATAGGCAATACAAATTTCATTCACTCCTTGTCTGACCGCATGCTGCGGCAGGCTACAACCCGTAAGGAGCATCTATGCGTCATTACGAAATAGTGTTCTTGGTCCACCCGGATCAAAGCGAACAAGTCGGCGGTATGGTTGAGCGTTATGCCAAACTGATCGAAGAAGATGGTGGTAAAATTCATCGTCAAGAAGACTGGGGCCGTCGCCAATTAGCTTACGCTATTAACGACATCCATAAAGCTCACTACATTTTGCTCAACGTTGAGTGCAGCGGCAAAGCTTTAGCAGAACTGGAAGACAGTTTCCGCTACAACGATGCAGTATTGCGTAACTTGATCATTCGTCGTGACGAAGCGGTTACTGAACAGTCTGAGATGTTAAAGGCTGAAGAAAACCGTAGCGAGCGTCGTGAGCGTCGTGAACGTCCTGAAACTGCCGAAGACACCGAAGAAGATGGTGACGACGACAGCGACAGCGAAGTTGATGAGTAATCCTAGATCTAACTGAGGAGCCACAGTCATGGCACGTTTTTTCCGCCGCCGTAAGTTTTGCCGTTTTACAGCTGAAGATGTCATTGAGATCGATTACAAAGATTTAAATACATTGAAAGCTTATGTATCAGAAACGGGCAAGATTGTACCAAGCCGTATTACTGGCACTAAAGCTAAGTATCAGCGCCAATTGTCCACTGCAATCAAACGCGCACGCTTTTTAGCATTGCTGCCATACACCGACAGTCACAACAATTGATTGATTGCTGTGCCGTTTAGATGGATAGATTAGAGCATGCGTATACTCGCTGAGTTTATTATGCGTGGGCGTGTGCAAGCCATCACTGTGGTGGCTTTAGCATCTGCTGTGCCGATGATGTTTTGGCTCAGCGCTGCTGCTGTTAGTTTAGTGTTGTTACGACGCGGCCTGAATGACGCATTAAGTGTCATTGTTTGGGCTTTGTTACCCGCTTTGATGTGGGCCTATTTTGCTGATCCACGACCGCTTTTGGGCTTAGTGGGTGCTATAGCATTGGCGTATACATTGCGTGCAACAGGGTCTTGGTCAAGAGTCTTACTTGTAAGCCTATTGATCGGCGTGTTTTGTACTTGGGTATTGGGTGTTGTTTTTGCCCAACCCTTAACGGATTTAGCTGCAGAGCTGAATGCGTTGATGCCTAAAGTGCTTTCTGAGCTTTACGAGCAGTTAACCACTGAACAGCGTTTGCAATTACAAAGCTTGATTGTTCCGGTGTTAACCGGCTTGATGGCCGCAGTGTTGCAAATACTATGTGTACTGAGTGTGCTTATTGCGCGTTACTGGCAAGCAGTTTTATATAACCCAGGTGGGTTTGCGCTAGAGTTTCAAGGCTTGCGCCTACCGGTTGGTGTCGTGTTCCCCCTAGTGTTTGGTATGTTGTTTGCGCCAAGCCTCGGGATACAAGCTGCAGTTTTAACGCCCGTGTGCAGTGTGCCACTGATGATCGCAGGCCTGGCTGTTGTACATGGATTGGTCGCTCGCTACCGTAGCGGTAACTTTTGGCTGATTGGTTTGTATATCGGTATTGTGCTGTTTACACAGGTGGTTTATCCGTTTTTAGTGGTACTGACTATCGTCGATAGTGTTTTTGATTTTCGCGGTTTACGGACTCAAGATAATGATTCCGACTCTGCGAACGGTGAACGTTGAAATTCAAGAGGTGAGACTCAAATGGAAGTCATCCTGCTAGAGAAAGTCGCAAATCTAGGCGACTTGGGCGACAAAGTAACTGTTAAGTCCGGCTACGGACGTAACTTTTTATTACCACAACGCAAAGCAACAGCTGCAACTGCAGCAAACATTGCAGCGTTTGAAGCACGTCGTGCAGAACTTGAAAAAGTTGCTGCCGAGAAGCGTGCAGAAGCAGAAGCACGTGCTGCTCAATTGTCTGAGTTGGAAGTGACTATCACTGCTAACACAGGTGAAGAAGGCAAGTTGTTCGGTTCTATCGGTACCCACGATATTGCTGATGCACTGACTGCTTCAGGCGTTGAAGTGAACAGAAGTGAAGTGCGCTTGCCGCACGGCACCATTCGTCAAACTGGCGAATACGATGTTACTGTGCATTTGCACACTGACATCGAAGCTACAGTCAAATTGATTGTAGTTGCAGGCTAATCGCCCTATCGGTTAACGCTTGTTAACTGATGGTACAAAAGGCACGTTATCTGTATAGATGCGTGCCTTTTGTTGTTTAATAGCTTGCTCGATATTTAGCTTTGCTTACAGCGGGTGTATTGCATGAACGAAATAAACGTTCCCCAACAATATGATTTAGAAACAGCAGCCCTAAAGCTGCCGCCGCACTCGGTGGAAGCTGAGCAATCTGTGCTGGGCGGCTTGATGCTGGATAATAATGCCTGGGAGCGGGTGCTGGATCAGGTTTCGGATGGCGATTTCTATCGGCAAGATCATCGTTTGATTTTTCGCGCTATTGCACGCTTAGCAGAACGTAACGAACCCTTTGATGTGGTCACCCTGTCTGAGCAGCTGGAGCAAGAAGGGCAGCTGAGTCAAATTGGCGGTCTAGCCTATCTTGGTGATTTAGCCAGAAACATTCCTTCGGTCGCGAATATTAAAGCTTATGCGCAAATTATTCGTGAGCGCGCCACCTTACGCCAGCTGATCAGCATCAGTAATGATATTGCTGACAGCGCCTATGCGCCCAAGGGCAGAAGTGGCAGTGAGATTCTTGACGAAGCTGAGCGCAAAATCTTCCAGATTGCTGAGGCGCGTCCAAAAACCGGCGGTCCAGTCGGCCTCAATGATTTATTGGCCAGTGTAATTGACACCATTGACACCTTGTTCAACAGTGATGCAGCGATCACCGGTCTTTCCACTGGCTTCACTGATTTGGATGAAAAAACCAGTGGTTTGCAGCCTGCAGATTTAATCATCGTGGCTGGGCGCCCGTCGATGGGTAAAACCACCTTCGCCATGAACCTTGTCGAGAACGCGCTGATGCGCTCCGATAAAGCGATTTTAGTCTATTCCTTAGAGATGCCGGCTGAGTCCCTGGTAATGCGTATGCTGTCTTCGCTCGGGCGTATTGACCAAACTAAAGTGCGTGCCGGACGCTTAGATGATGACGATTGGCCGCGCTTGACCTCGGCGGTGAACTTGCTTGAAGGGCGCAAGTTGTTTATTGATGACTCGGCTGGGATCAGTCCTTCAGATATGCGTGCACGCACCCGACGCTTGGCGCGTGAGCACGGTGAAATTGGCTTGATCATGGTCGATTACCTGCAGTTGATGCAGCTTGGCGGCAGCGGCAGTGATAACCGTACCAATGAGATCTCTGAGATTTCGCGCTCGTTAAAAGCGCTGGCGAAAGAGTTTAACTGCCCCGTAGTGGCCTTGTCGCAGCTCAACCGCTCGCTTGAGCAGCGCCCGAATAAGCGCCCGATTAACTCAGACTTGCGTGAGTCTGGAGCCATCGAGCAAGATGCTGACGTGATTATGTTTGTCTATCGTGATGAGGTGTATCACCCGGAAACTGAGTACAAGGGTGTTGCCGAAGTGATCATTGGTAAGCAGCGTAACGGGCCGATTGGTACTGTGCGCTTAGCCTTCCAGGGCAAGTACACGCGCTTTGATAATCTGGCGCCTGGCAGCTACCAGTTTGATGATGATTGATCGTCAGTAACCGCTCTGTGCAAAACACCTCAATACGCCCAAAATGTAGGGCGGGCACTTGTGCCCGCGTGAACACCGCGCAGGGGGTTTTGCCAATATGTTTATCTGCAAATTTTGGCTGATACCTCGGTCATTGAACGCCAATTGTTGCTTTTAGCGGCATATTTGTGCAGGAATGATCAATGGTTAGGCTCTGGACTCGCATGGGTTGAAAGTCCGCTCGCATGATTTGAAAACCTGCTCGCGGGCACAAGTGCCCGCCCTACAACCTCATTAAAACAGCCCCGTTAAACCTAAATAACGGACAAACCCATGTGGCTCATAAACGGACGACCAAAACGCCTTAATACGCCCTACAGCTTCATTAAACCTAAATGCCGGATTAACGCATGGCTGCGGCTTGGTTGAGGCGCTCAATAAACTGCGTTGCATTGACTTCACCGACCACGCGCAAGGTGTCTAACTCACTGCCGTTTTCAGCAAAAAACTGTATCACCGGCGGGCCAAACAGCTGAAATTGATTGAGTAACGCGCGGTGCTCGGGTGTGTTTTCAGTGATGTCTAAACGCAATAGTTGATAGTTGCCTTGCACGAACAGCTCGCGCACGTGCGGGTGTTCTAACACATTGCGCTCGATCACCTTGCAGCTGATGCACCAATCTGCATACCAGTCGACGATCGCCGGTAGGCCAGCTTGCTGGGCCTGTTCGAGCTGGCTCTGCAACACCTTAACATCAGTTATTGTTAGCCACGCTGTAGATGCGCTAGCGACGTCATTGCTTGCTGTGCTGGCGTTGCTGCCAGTATTGAGCAATACACCGTTACTGCTGCTGGACAGTGGTTGTAGCGGATTGGATTGGCCTTGCAGTGCGCCGACCCACGCGGTAAGAGCGTAGACCAGCAGTGCCAAACCGAGCAGTTGCGCCATTTTTTGTGTAGCTGATTTTTTACCAAACTCTAAGGTGCCAAGCTGAATGGCAACACCTGCGGCGAGCGCGCCCCACAGCATTAAAGTGACAGGGCCGGGCAGCACGCGGTCCAGCAGCCAAAGAGCAACGGCCAGTAGCAGCACGCCAAAGGCATTACGCACAGCCAGCATCCAGGCACCAGACTTGGGTAGCAGTTTGCCACCGCCAGTGGCAAAGAGTACCAGTGGTGCGCCCATGCCCAGACCTAGCGCGAGCAGCTTTAAACCGCCACCCCAAGCATCACCACTGGCGCTGATATACAGCAAGGCTGCAGCCAAAGGTGCGGAAACACAAGGCGACACCAGCAAGCTGGAAAATACACCGAGCACTGCCGCGCCAATAATAGAGCCACCTTTGGTCTTGCCGGATAAGTTATGCAATGGTCCACTGATAAACTGCGGCAGGCGCATTTCAAACAGGCCAAACATGGCCAGCGCAAACAGGGAAAAAAACGCGGCAAAGGGGATCAACACCCAAGGTGATTGCAGACGCGCTTGAATATTCAGTTCGGCACCGAATACGCCCATGAGTGCACCCAGTACTGCAAAGCACAGCGCCATCGAGACCACGTAAACGCTGGACAAAACAAAGCTGCGCGCGCCGCCTATTTCACCGCGCAGCACCACGCCAGTTAAAATCGGCAGCATCGGTAAAACACAGGGAGTAAAAGTCAGGCCTAAGCCAGCGAGAAAAAACAGTGCAATTTCTTGCCAGGTCCACATTGAGGAGCTGTTAACCGGCTGATTGAGCTCAAAAGACAGCACTTCGGGCGGGTAGCACAGGCCTAGGTCAGCGCAACCTTGATAGCCGACATCGAGGGTGTAGGGTAGGTTGTCTGGGTTAATTACCGGCAAAATAATATCCAAGCTGCCGTAATAAGCCTCGATATCACCAAAGAACTCATCGCTGCGTTCTTCGCCATCGGGCAGTTGCGGCTCGCCAAAACTTACCCCAGGCGATGCAGTGCTAAAGGATAAACGGTGGCGGTACAGGTAATAACCATCGGCATTGCTAAAGCGAATCGCAACAGTGTTGTCTGAGTTTTCAACGGCTTGGGCTGTAAATGCCTGCTCTACCGGTAAAAAATCAGCGCTGTTATTGAAGGCAGCAGTGCCTGAGTTGCTGTTTGATGAGCTGAAAAAACCAGCGTAAGCAGGCAGCTGCAGTAAACATAAGAAGGCAATAAACAAAATGCGCATAACAGACTCACTTAAATTATGTGGCAATAGCATAATCGAGACCGCGCTTAGGCTAAAGTGTTGGCCCGTGCAGCATGCTGATATCTTGGGTTTAATTGTTTCCTGTTAAGTGCGGACGAATTATTACACGAGCTTAACTAAAATGATTTAATTGTGCCGATCCACCCGAATGCCACCTATAGTCATCAGTAAATCAGTCGTTTTGCCACATGGAAGCGCTGAATAATTACCTACGTTGTCAGGGGTGCTAAAAAACGGCTTAAAGTGCTCATTTACTCAGTGTAAAATCCGCTTTTTCGCCGATTTGACTCGCTAGCACTCGCCCTTCGGCCAATCTTTGGCTGTTACTCCCGTTGGTCGTTGCGCCTAGCCCTGACTGCCTCGGCAACATTATTCAGTGCCTCCATAAAACTCAATAATTATACTGCTTGATAATGCCTAGCAGGGTTTATTGCGGCGGAAAGTGCTGAAGAATCTGTTGCACCTGCTGACGCAGCTTAGTGTCCCGTGCCCTAGGGCTGATGCGTTGTTGTGGTAATGTCCAGCTGTCGCTGCCACGCCAAATCAGCTGTTGAGTGTGAGCGTCGAGCAGGTCAATTTGTAGTTTTTGTGTGCTATAGGTTGTGTCATAACTTTCTGCACGCAGGCCTGGTCCCCAAATCCCACCCCAATAGTCACTTTGCATAACCTGTGTGCGCTGTTGCTTTTCTTCTGTAATCAACCAAGCGCGTACCTGTAATTGTGCGTTATCGCTGTACTGGAAGCCTTGTTGGGTTAGTTGCTCGCTTATAGCATTGCGCACACGCTCGGTGTCCAAATCACTTTTATGTTGATCAGAGTCCGGTATAAATTGTATTGCAGGGTTGGCCCATTGCCAGCTTTGCAGGCCGTGGTAGTTACGCTCGGGTTGATAATCAAGCTCGGTAAGGCGGTGGGACTGACAAGCGCTTAAAGCCAGTACGCTGACCAGTAATAGATAGCGAATCATCATAAAACTCTCCAAAAAGAGCTAAAGAGCATGGTTTTTAGCTCGGGTTTTCACAGTGGCTCTGTTAGGATACTGCACCTCAATAGACTTTCAATCCACCGCAACCTGCGGTTTTTATTTGCCAATGGAGGCATGCATGTCTGAGTTAGATCTGAGCACTGATGAAGCACGAGTAAGTTACGGTATCGGTCGTCAAATGGGTGAGCAGTTACGTCACAATCCACCTCCTGGTGTTAGCGTTGATGCAGTCGTTACTGGTTTACTTAGTGCATTTAATGGCGAGCAGTTGGCTGTTTCAGGTGAAGAGCTGAATGCCAGCTTTACTGTGATCCGTGAGCGCATGGAAGCAGAAGCAGAAGTTAAAGCTAAAGCTGCTGCAGCTGAAGGCATTGAGTTTTTGGCTCAAAATGCTAAAAAAGATGGCGTTACCACCTTGGCTTCAGGCTTGCAGTATGAAGTGATTGAAACGGGTGACGGTGCTCAGCCTACCGGTGAAAGCACTGTACGTGTGCATTACCACGGCACATTAACCAATGGCACAGTGTTTGATAGCTCCTATCAGCGCGGCGAGCCAGCAGAATTCCCAGTATCAGGTGTGATTGCCGGCTGGACCGAAGCGCTGCAGTTGATGACCTGCGGTAGCAAATGGCGCTTAACCGTGCCAAGCGAATTAGCGTACGCTGGTCAAGCGGTTGGCGCCATTCCTGCGCACAGTGCGTTAGTGTTTGATGTTGAATTGCTTGAGGTTGTGTCTTAATAATTTAAGGCCTGTGCTGTGCCCATGCGAGCTGCTTGGGCATAGCACATTAAAAATAAATTGCGTACCTGTTCTTTTACCATTAAAGGCTCTGGGTTATTTAAATCATTAATATCCAGCGCGCCTTGTTCGCGTAAATCTTCTAATTCTTTCCCTTCAATTTGCACGCAGACATTTCCTGTTAAGCGATTTACGATGCGCAGGTAAGGTTGTGGGCGGTCGAGCCAAGCATCAATGAAGTAAGTCATTTTAAGGTCCTTATGTTTGTTTATTGCGCAAATGAGAATACTTCTCGTTTGCGTTCAGTGCAAGCTATTTCACAATTTAAAGCTCTTGACTGCAATCAAGGGTGATTTTTGCTGCACGCTGTATTGTTTTAATTCATAACAAAGAGGATTTTCTAATGACAACTGCTGTACACCCTTTGATTAAAGATGCACCGAATCTTGCGCAAGATTTAATAGATTTGTGTGACGATGATCCGAGTTTTGCCGCTCGAGTTGCTGAGTATGAACAGTTAGCTGTGCGCTTAGCTGCTGTGCAAGAGGGCACAGAAACACTAAGTGCTGATGATACGCAAATGCTTGAGCAGCAGTGCACTGCGTTGCAGGCTATATTAATGCGTAAGCTGACGCATCCAGCTGGCGGCTGCTGTGGTGGTTGTGGCGGCTAGTTGTTTTGTTGTTACTAGTGCTTTGAGATCTTTAAATGCGGGCGTGTTCGCCCGCAAGGCTCATTGTCGGCCTGTGTGGTACCCGCCAGTAAATAGACAATCAAAAACATCGAGCATTTTTTGCGCATAACACAGCGTGCAGGTGTTGTTCTTCCCTTAACACGCCTTCCTGGCGTGATGCGGGCGCTACGCCATCCTTGGCTTCGCTCGCCACAACACCCGCACACTGCTATTGATCATTGGTGTTGTTTTCAAGTGTGTAGCATGGCGCTTTTAAAGCATGATCTGTGCATGTTGCAGCGTGCAGGTGTTGTTCTTCCCTTAACACGCCTTCCTGGCGTGATGCGGGCGCTGCGCCATCCTTGGCTTCGCTTGCCACAACACCCGCACACTGCTATTGATCATCGGTGTGGTTTTCAAGCGTGTAGCACGGTTCTTTTAAAGCAAGAGCATTGATTATTGGTGTGGTTTGCTAATCTTCTAAAAACTCACATTCAAACTCAATGTGTTCAGAATCGGACGAGCCCTATATCAATCTTAATAACAGCGCCGTTGATCAACGAGTACTTCGGGGTTGGTGTGACAAGCGAGCCATGGATGGTGAGCGCCGGAGTTGAACCCAGGATGGGTTCATCGACGGATAAACACCAATTCCGAAGTACGGGATGCAGCGCACTTGCTTATCAACTTAAAATCAAAAAAAACGAGCATTTTCTGCGCATAACGCAGCGTGCAAGTGTTGTTCTTCCCTTAACACGCCTTCCTGGCGTGATGCGGGCGCTACGCCATCCTTGGCTTCGCTCGCCACAACACCCGCACACTGCTATTGATCATTGGTGTTGTTTTCAAGTGTGTAGCATGGCGCTTTTAAAGCATGATCTGTGCATGTTGCAGCGTGCAGGTGTTGTTCTTCCCTTAACACGCCTTCCTGGCGTGATGCGGGCGCTACGCCATCCTTGGCTTCGCTTGCCACAACACCCGCACACTGCTATTGATCATCGGTGTGGTTTTCAAGCGTGTAGCACGGTTCTTTTAAAGCAAGAGCATTGATTATTGGTGTGGTTTGCTAATCTTCTAAAAAACTCACATTCAAACTCAATGTATTCAGAATCGGACGAGCCCTATATCAATCTTAATAACAGCGCCGTTGATCAACGAGTACTTCGGGGTTGGTGTGACAAGCGAGCCATGGATGGTGAGCGCCGGAGTTGAACCCAGGATGGGTTCATCGACGGATAAACACCAATTCCGAAGTACGGGATGCAGCGCACTTGTTTATCAACTTAAAATCAAAAAAAACGAGCATTTTCTGCGCATAACGCAGCGTGCAAGTGTTGTTCTTCCCTTAACACGTCTTCCTGACGTGATGCGGGCGCTGCGCCATCCTTGGCTTCGCTCGCCACAACACCCGCACACTGCTATCGATCATCGGTATAGTTTTCAAGTGTGTAGCATGGCTCTTTTAAGGCAGTGTGTTGTGCTGATAGGCAGTGTGTCTGGTCATTTTTAGTATTGTGAATGGTGAAAGTGAAACAACAATTCACACAGTTAACTTTAAAATTTGCAGAAACAGACGAGCCCTATATCAATCATGCTAACAACACCTTTGATCAACGAGTACTTCGGGGTTGGTGTGACAAGCGAGCCATGGATGGTGAGCGCCGGAGTTGAACCCAGGATGGGTTCATCGACGGATAAACACCAATTCCGAAGTACGGGATGCAGCGCACTTGCTTATCAACTTAAAATCAAAAAAAACGAGCATTTTCTGCGCATAACGCAGCGTGCAAGTGTTGTTCTTCCCTTAACACGCCTTCCTGGCGTGATGCGGGCGCTGCGCCATCCTTGGCTTCGCTTGCCACAACACCCGCACACTGCTATTGATCATCGGTGTGGTTTGCAAGATGTGTAAAGGGTGTGAGTTTGCATTTACTAGACTGCTGTATACAATACCAGTGTATTTTAAATCAGACTCACAAACACAAAAAGCAGACAACAACATCGCAAACAGGGGAGCGCAGTATGGCTAAGGCCAAGCGTATGTACGGTTGTACCGAGTGTGGATCGACTTTTCCAAAATGGGCAGGGCAATGCGGCGAGTGTGGTGTTTGGAATACGCTCGTTGAGACCATGATTGAAGCAGGTACATCGGAGAAAACGGGCCGCGCCGGTTGGGCTGGTGATCAAGCTGAGCTGAAAACCTTAGCGCAAGTCAGTGTGGAAGAAGTCCCGCGATTCTCAACGCAATCGGGTGAGCTTGACCGCGTCCTTGGCGGAGGCTTAGTCGATGGCTCAGTAGTATTGCTCGGTGGTGATCCTGGTATCGGTAAATCCACAATTCTTTTGCAAACCCTGTGCAACATGGCAAAAACCACCACAGCGCTGTACGTCACAGGTGAAGAGTCTCAGCAGCAAGTGGCGATGCGTGCACGTCGACTCGATTTGCCGCAAGACAAGCTCAAAGTGATGACCGAAACCTGTATTGAAACGATATTAGCCGTCGCGCGCCGAGAAAAACCACGGGTGATGGTGATTGACTCGATTCAAACAATTTTTACTGAACAGTTACAATCCGCTCCTGGCGGTGTCTCGCAAGTGCGTGAAAGTGCCGCCTTACTGGTGCGTTATGCCAAACAAAGTGGCACAGCGATTTTCTTAGTCGGACATGTCACTAAGGACGGCGCGTTAGCTGGGCCGCGCGTGCTGGAGCATATGGTGGATACCGTGCTTTATTTTGAAGGTGAAGCAGATGGCCGTTTGCGTATGCTGCGCGCAGTGAAAAATCGCTTTGGCGCAGTCAATGAGCTGGGCGTGTTTGGCATGACTGATCGCGGCCTTAAAGAAGTCTCAAATCCCTCGGCTATTTTTCTTAATCGTGCCCAAGAAGCGGTATCGGGCAGTGTGGTGATGGCAACGTGGGAAGGCTCGCGACCAATGTTGATTGAAGTGCAGGCCTTAGTTGATACCAGCCATTTAGGTAATCCGCGCCGGGTAACCGTTGGCTTGGACCAAAACCGCTTGGCGATGTTGCTCGCCGTGTTGCACCGTCATGGCGGTATCCCCACTCACGATCAAGATGTATTTCTGAATGTGGTGGGTGGCGTAAAAGTGTTGGAAACAGCATCGGATTTAGCCTTGATGGCCGCCATTATTTCCAGCCTGCTTAACCGTCCGCTTGAACATGGTTTGTTGGTGTTTGGCGAAATCGGCTTGTCCGGTGAGATCAGGCCTGTGCCCAGTGGCCAAGAGCGTTTAAAAGAAGCAGCCAAGCATGGCTTTAAACGCGCTATTGTGCCCAAAGCCAATGCGCCGCGTGAAATGCCTGCTGGGCTAGAAGTGATCGCTGTTACGCGCCTCGAAGAGGCCTTGGATGCGTTGTTTGAGTGAGTGCGCATTTAAGTCAAAATTAACATAATGTCGGTTTGCCTGTTCGAGTCAGAGGTGAAGCGCTACAATGCGCCACCTATAAAAGCCTAGGAGTTATTCTGGTGTCTGTCGTTTTTGTCGCTGCCTCCAAATTACCCACCCCATTTGCTGAGTTCACCATGCATGGTTTCTTTGATGAAGAAACAGGCAAAGAGCATGTTGCATTAACCTTAGGGGATATCGCTGATGGTCAGCCTGTACTCGGCCGTTTGCATTCTGAGTGTCTGACCGGTGATGCTTTGTTTAGCTTGCGCTGTGATTGTGGCGCGCAGCTTGAAGCCGCTTTGCGCGCGATTGCCGAAGAAGGGCGCGGAGTATTGTTATACCTGCGTCAAGAAGGGCGTGGCATTGGTTTGCTGAATAAAATTCGCGCCTATAATTTGCAAGATGGTGGTGCAGATACGGTTGAAGCCAATGAACAGCTGGGCTTTGCTGCAGACTTGCGTGATTACTCTATTTGTCAGCCGATGCTTGACCATCTAGGCGTGCACTCGTTGAAGTTAATGACCAATAACCCACGTAAAGTCAGTGCGCTGCAAGGTTTCGGTGTTGAAGTCGCCCGCCGTGTATCGCTGCAGGTAGGGCAAAATACCTACAATAAACTGTACTTAGCAACTAAAGCTGGCAAGTTAGGCCATTTACTGGGCCGTGAACATCAGGCTGAGCACGAATCGTGAGTCCTAATGATGCGCGTCGCACGTTGTGTGTGCTGTGGTGGCTGCAACTGACTGTTGCTATGTTTCCTGTATGGCTGTTTCCTAAGCGCAGTTTTGATTTGGGTGAGCATACTGAGTTGTTGTCGCTGTCGTTTTTTGCTGTTTCTTTATCATTGTTATTTTTAAGTCATAAACCTTTTCAGCGCTTTAAACATGCAGTAATAGCCGTGGGTAAAGCGCGTCATACTGAGCAAGAGCCTGCTGCTTGGCAATGCTTGTTGCATACACGTTTGCATGCCTTGTGGTATGCCTGTATTCCTGCTTGGACGGCTGCTTTGGCTAAAACGATCGGCCTCGAATTGCCTGTCGTGGTCTTGCTGGCGTTGGCCACACCGGTACTGTTTTGGCTGTATCGCACGCCTCGCCAATTGTCATGATGGCTTTGCGGGTTGTCACACTCAGCTGCCTCTGTTGGATCAGTGCTGCGCTATTGCCACTGCTAGCGGCTGAACGGGTTGTTAGCCTAGCGCCCTCGCTGACTGAAATCATGCTCGACTTGCAGGCCGAGTCTGCCCTAGTTGGCATCTTAGATGCTGTGCCGCGAGCAAAGGGGCTGGCAGACATCGCTTCAGTCGGGCAGTTTGCCCAGTTTGAGTTGGAAACACTGCTCAGCTTGCAAGCCGATTTGGTTTTGCACTGGCCCAGCAGTATTTCTCAGATGCAACTTAAGCAGTTACAGCAGTTGGGTGTGCCAGTGTTTAGCGCTGATGCGCAAACTATGGATGAATTGGCCCAGCAGTTTGCAGATATTGGTGCGCTGGTTGGCGCAGAGCAGTGCGGTGCGGAACTCACCATTGAGTTGCAGCAACAGCTGGCGCAGATGCGTGCACGCTATCAGCGTGATGTACCATTAAAGGTTTTTTACCAAGCATGGGACGCACCCATGTACACCTTGGGTGGTGAGCAAACTATCAGTGATGCACTGCGCGTGTGTGGTGCACAAAATATATATGCTGATCTCGCTTTGTCGGCACCGCAGTCAGTGTCGAATCAGTGATTGCACGCAACCCTGATGTTATTTTGCTTGGCAGCTCACGCTTGGCGCAGATGTGGCAGGCGTGGCCGGTTATCCGAGCGGTGCAGTTTGGCCAAGTATTAGAAGTGCCGGACCACGGCTTAGAGCGCCCAAGCTTGCAAATGTTTGCAGCGCTTGAGCAGTTATGTGAGCAGCTGGCTGAATTTAATTAATTGCTCGACTCACACCGTTGTTTATAAGAGTGGATACTATGACTTTTTCCTATAGCGCCCGCAGTCGCGCAATTGAACCCTTTCATGTGATGGCCTTATTACAGCGTGCCAATGAGCTGCAAGCTGAAGGCCACGACGTGATCCATTTAGAAATTGGCGAGCCGGATTTCAATACCGCCGAGCCGATTATTCAAGCCGGTCAGGCCGCTTTAGCCTCGGGCCATACACGCTATACCGCGGCGCGAGGACTGCCTGCTTTACGTGAGGCGATTGCTGGTTTTTATGCCAGCCGTTACGGCTTAGATATAAATCCTGAGCGGATTATGATCACCCCAGGTGGCTCCGGTGCGCTGTTGCTGGCCAGTGCCTTGTTGGTTGATCCGGGTAAGCATTGGTTGTTGGCTGATCCGGGTTATCCCTGTAACCGTCACTTTTTGCGTTTAGTTGAAGGCAATGCACAACTGGTGCCGGTCGGGCCAGAGGTGAATTATCAGCTTACCGCAGGCTTAGTTGAGCGTTATTGGGATCAAGACAGTGTTGGCGCGTTGGTGGCGTCACCGGCAAACCCAACCGGTACTGTGCTGAGTCGTGAGGAATTAAAAGCACTATCGGCGGCGCTACATGAACGCGGCGGGCATTTGGTGGTGGATGAGATTTACCATGGCCTGACCTATGGCATGGATGCCGCCAGTGTTTTAGAAGTGGATAACGATGCCTTTGTCCTCAATAGTTTCTCTAAATACTTTGGCATGACCGGCTGGCGCTTAGGCTGGTTAGTCGCGCCAGAAGCGGCAGTGCCTGAGCTGGAAAAGCTCGCGCAAAATATCTACATCAGTGCGCCGACTTTATCGCAGCATGCCGCCTTGGCCTGTTTTGAGCCGGATACCATCGCGATATTTGAAGAGCGCCGTGCTGAATTTGCTGCGCGCCGTGATTACTTATTACCGGCGCTGCGTGAGTTGGGCTTTAAGATTGAAGTAGAGCCGCAGGGCGCGTTTTATCTGTATGCCGATATTTCTGGCTTTGGTGGCGATGCCTTTGATTTCTGCCGCCACTTCTTAGAAACCGAACAAGTGGCTATTACCCCAGGTGTCGATTTTGGTCGTTCGCGTGCTCATCAGCATGTGCGTTTTGCCTATACGCAAAGTGTACCGCGTCTAGAGCAGGCGGTTGAGCGTATTGCTCGTGGCTTAGTCAGCTGGAAGGCGCAGCATGCAGTTTGATCCCATCCTAGAAGAAGGGCGCTTACTCAAGCGATATAAGCGTTTCTTTGCCGATATTGAATGCGCCGATGGCAGCTTGGTCACCGCGCATTGCGCCAATACCGGCTCGATGAAGAATTGCATGGCCGAAGGCGCGCGGGTTTGGTTCAGTCGCAATGATGATCCAAAGCGCAAGCTTAAAGCCACCTGGGAGCTGGTCGAAACCCCGCATGGGCGCATGGCTTGCATTAACACTGGGCGCGCCAATCGCTTAGTCGAAGAAGCACTCAGCGCAGGGGTGATTACTGAATTGGCCGGCTTTACTCAGCTGCGTCGTGAAGTGAAATACGGTGAAGAAAACAGCCGTGCAGACTTTTGTTTAGAGCTCGATGGGCAACCGGTATTTGTTGAGGTCAAGAGTGTCACCTTAGGTTTTGCTGATAGCGCTACGGCCGCCTTTCCTGATGCAGTCACCACTCGCGGCGCCAAGCATTTGCGTGAATTAACTACACTCGCCGCCAGTGGTCAGCGTGCAGTGCTGATCTATTGCGTCAATCTGAGCGAAATTACAGCCGTGCGCGCGGCTAAGGAAATCGATCCTGAGTACGCTGCAGCGCTGGCTGAGGCTAAAGCTGCTGGGGTTGAGGTGTTGGCCTACGGCACGAGTATTACACCGTCTACGATAGCTGTAACGCATCCACTGAGTACTAAATTGAGCTAATCCTTGCGCTTGGACGATCAAGGATTATGCATTAAGGCTTGCGTGCACGTCATCCAAACGGTCAATCGAGGCCTTAAAAAGAACAGCTCTAATACTTAAGGCCTAAGTATATCGATCTTGCTTATGTGACGCATGTCATAGCATATTCAAGGTTATGTGCTAATGATGAGTCGCTGAGCCGCTCTATGTGCTTTAGCCGTTTTTTGCAAATCTTTGTCTAATCTAGACAGGGATACAAGAGAGGAATCAATCATGACTATGCCAAATGAAATGCAAGCCATTGTTTACGGTGGTCCAGGTGTTAAGTCGTTAGAGACGGTACCCGCACCAAAAATCCTGCAGCCAACCGACGCCATTGTAAAAATTGTTAAAACCACCATTTGCGGAACCGACCTGCACATTCTGCAAGGTGATGTGCCAGCGGTGACGCCAGGACGGATTCTCGGACACGAAGGCGTTGGTGTTGTTGAGGAAGTCGGTAGTGCTGTAACGCGCTTTAAAAAAGGCGACCGGGTGATTATTTCTTGCGTGAGTGCCTGCGGTAAGTGCGATTACTGCAAAAAACAGCTGTATTCCCACTGTGAAGATGGCGGTTGGATTCTCGGCCACTTGATCGATGGCACCCAGGCAGAATATGTACGCACACCGCATGCAGATAACAGCTTGCACCATGTCCCAGAAGGCGCAGATGAAGAAGCGCTGGTGATGCTCAGTGATATTTTACCCACCGGCTTTGAGATTGGCGTGCTCTACGGCGCGGTGCAGCCTGGCGATACCGTTGCCATTGTTGGTGCTGGGCCGATTGGTATGGCCGCGTTATTAACAGCACAGTTTTTCTCACCTGCGCGCTTAATTATGGTCGACATCGATGACTCGCGCTTAGCCATGGCAAAAACCTTCGGTGCCACGGATGTGATCAATAGCGCAACCAGTGATGCGGCGGCCGAGCTGCTGGCGATGACCAAAGATGGCATTGATGTAGTGATTGAAGCAGTAGGTATTGCCGCGACCTTTGATATCTGCCAAGCGGTGGTGCGCCCAGGCGGCAATATCGCCAACGTTGGTGTGCACGGCTCCAGTGTTGATCTGCAGCTGCAAGACCTGTGGATTAAAAACATCACCCTGACCACAGGCTTGGTTAACACCAACACCACGCCGATGCTGTTGAAAAACGTCCAGTCCGGCAAGCTCAAACCAGCGGAGATGATCACCCACCGCTTCCCCTTTGCTGACTTTATGCGCGCCTATGAGGTGTTCTCCAATGCCAGCAAAGAAAAAGCACTGAAGGTGATTATTGATAACAGCTAAGCTGCAAATTCAGTTGCGTTAGCCTAATGCATACAGGCCTTCCCCCTTAGAAATGAGCGGGAAGGCTATTTATTTTGCTAACAAGACCGGTTGCACTTGCCAAAAGCCTTTCTGCTGTCTATCATACGCACCTCTTGGAAAGACCATGGGTGATTAGCTCAGCTGGGAGAGCATCTGCCTTACAAGCAGAGGGTCGGCGGTTCGATCCCGTCATCACCCACCATAATCTTTCAAGAATTGCGCAGTGGTAGTTCAGTTGGTTAGAATACCGGCCTGTCACGCCGGGGGTCGCGGGTTCGAGTCCCGTCCACTGCGCCATATTACGAAAACCCGTTAAGTAGTTGATACTTAACGGGTTTTTTCATTTCTGGGTAGCAAAAACCCTGTCTTTTCCTCAAATTATCTACGCGCATTCTTGCTGTGACTGTTCTCGTGACCAATATCGACTCATATTTGATTGATTTGACTCTTTGAAAATTACGCAGCACCTGAAGCGAGAATTGATAAAACAGCCGTGTCGCAGCCGTTGCTGTTTTATGGCTGTCGGGTGGATCTGTCATAGGTTAAGCTTGAGTTGGAAGTTCTTTGATTTCAGACGCAATATCATCGTTATCGACTATAAAACATGGTTTTCAGAGGATGATCGCGATGACATTACAGCACAACGAGTAAGTTGTTATTGCTGTAAACCATCCCGGCACAGGTATGGTTAAAAAATCAGGCCAGATAAGTACAACGTGCCGGCATACATAATAGCCAGGGAACGCACTATGGAATATATTGAAAACAGTACCTTCGACGAAATACAGATTGGCGATTCCGCCAGCCTTGAACGCCGGCTCACCATGGCGGACATCAAGCTGTTTGCAGTGCTGTCCGGCGATTCTGACCCAGCGCATGTAGATGAAGATTACGCCAAAAGCAGCACCTTTCACGAGGCCATCGCCCATGGTTTGTGGGGTGGTGCGCTGATATCCGCTGTACTCGGCACTCAGTTGCCCGGCCCGGGTACACTATATCTCAATCAAAACCTGAGCTTTCACCGCTCTATAGGGTTGGGTGATGTGGTCACGGTTACCGTCAAGGTGATAGAAAAAAAACCGGAACAACACCGGGTGACACTGGATTGCCGCTGCGTCAACCAACAAGGTGAAACCGTGATCAGCGGTGCCGCCGAGGTGAGGGCACCGACCGAGAAAGTGAAACGACCTCGCAGGGCACTGCCGGATGTGCACCTCGCTGAGCGCTTGCACTTGCATCGCTTAATGGAAGGCGCCAAACAGTACCCAGCGATGCGCACCGCTGTGGTGCATCCGGTGGACAAGACATCGCTCATCGGCGCGGTGGCCGCCGCCGAGCACGGATTGATTGAGCCGATACTGATTGGTCCGGAACATAAAATTCGCGCCGTTGCCGAGGCCGAACAGATTGATCTTTCGCCGTACAGGCTGGTGGATACTCGCCATAGCCACGCTGCTGCCGAGAAGGCCGTTGCGCTTGCGCGTGCAGGTGAGGTAGATGCGCTGATGAAGGGCAGCCTGCATACTGATGAGTTACTGAGCGCTGTGGTCGCTAGGGCAACAGGCCTTCGCACCGAACGGCGCATCAGCCATGTGTTTGCGTTTGATGTGCCCACCTACGCCCAACCCTTGTTCATCACGGATGCGGCAATCAATATCACCCCAACCCTAGAGGATAAGCGCGACATTACCCAGAACGCCATTGATCTAGCCCATGCCCTTGGTATCGAACAACCCAAGGTTGCCGTGCTATCGGCGGTTGAGACGGTCACTGCCGGCATACAATCAACCCTAGACGCAGCGGCGCTGTGCAAGATGGCCGATCGTGGCCAGATTACCGGTGCGATCATCGATGGTCCTCTGGCGCTGGATAACGCGGTGTCGGCAGAGGCAGCCGCCATCAAGGGCATTGTATCCCCGGTGGCAGGGCAGGCGGATATACTGATAGTGCCGGATCTGGTATCTGGCAACATGTTGGCCAAACAGCTGGAATACTTGGGTGGCGCCGAAAGTGCAGGCATCTTGCTTGGCGCCAGCGTGCCAATTGTTCTCACCAGTCGCGCCGATGACACCATCAGCCGGCTGGCATCGTGCGCATTGGCTGTTTTGCTGTTCAATCATCAACGCGAGGCATTAGCATGAAAGGCGACGTACTGGTACTGAACAGCGGCTCATCAAGTATAAAATTCGGACTCTATGACGGTGAAGAACCGGCGCTACCGCTACTCGGGCATGGGCAGATTGAGGGTATCAATGGGCAGACGCGCCTGAGTGCTTTTGATCGCAACGGCGAATCGGTCATCGACGAAGTTGTTGGTGACGGTCTTGATCATGGCCAAGCGATGGCGGCGTTGGTCGAATGGGGCCGGCAGCGCGAGGTCGCCCGTGACATTGCCGCAGTGGGGCACCGGGTGGTCCATGGCGGCACCCTGTTTGACGGACCGGTGCTGGTGACCGACGCTGTGCTGGCTGAACTCAAAAAACTCGACCCGCTGGCGCCCCTGCATCAACCGCACAATCTGGCCGGTGTCGCTACCTTGACCGAACTGCAACCTGAGATGCCGCAGGTGGCCTGCTTCGACACCGCGTTCCACCGGCATGTGCCAGAACTTGCGCAACGCTTTGCCTTACCTCGGAAATACCACGACGCTGGCGTTCGCCGCTATGGCTTTCACGGCCTGTCGTACGAATATATGGCGCAAGCACTGCCTGATATCATCGGGCCGACATTGGCCAGCGGTCGTGTGATTGTGGCCCACTTGGGTAACGGCGCCAGCATGTGTGCACTGCGCAACCTTAAGAGCGTGGATACCACCATGGGCTTCACCGCCCTGGATGGGTTACCGATGGGCACCCGCTGCGGCAACCTCGATCCGGGTGTGGGGCTGTATCTGCAGGACGAGTGGGGCATGAGCAGCGCTGAGGTGAGTGAATTACTGTATTACCGCTCGGGACTGCTGGGCGTGTCTGGCATCAGCAACGACATGCGCACGCTGCTGGCCAGCGAGGAACTCGCCGCCCAGGAAGCCATCGATCTGTATGTCTATCGCATAAATCGGGAGCTGGGCGCTTTGACGGCAGCTTTGGGCGGGCTGGATGCGCTGGTATTCACCGCCGGAATCGGCCAGTACTCGGCCCCAATCCGGGAGAAGGTCTGTGCGCTGGCCGGTTGGGCGGGCATCAAGCTTGACGCCGCCGCCAACGAGCAGCACGGGCCCTGCATCAGCACCAAAGACAGCGCCACATCGGTGTGGGTTGTGCCCACCAATGAGGAGTGGATGATTGCCCGCCACACCCGCGACGTACTGAACAGCGCGGCCGGATAGCCTGCAGGCGGCTATCGATAAAGATGATCTGAACGGCTACGTGGGGGTAGTAAAAGGCTTGGGCTGAAAGACTCAATTCTGATCAGCCCTTCGCTGCGAAGCGGCGTGCTCCCTTTTGCCAATCAGATGCGTCTTGGCAAGTCGCTAGGCCGCGTTGTCTGTCAGTGAAAATAATCGCAGGGATGCGATCAAAAAAACAAGAATTTCTCTTGATCTCATTGCAAGAAAGAAGGCAAGTAAGCCACGACTTGTGCACCCAATTCCGGCATGATGCGGTTCCCCGCATCATGCCGGATGCCTCAGTTGCCCATCAGCGTAACTCGGTGATGCACTGCCACCAAGCTGCCCCAAGGATTTACTCTGTTCTGCAGCATACGTTTAAAACCCAGTTTAGACGCCTGGCGCCTCAATAATGGGCCAGAAAAGCCGCAGGCTTTGCGCGGACAGGTGCTTTAGTCGCTCGTTTCGGGTGCCAGTTTATCTTGGGTTTTTAGCTCAAAATCTGAGGCGTCGTGGCGCTCGTGGAGCTGCTCTTCAGGCTCGCCCCAAGTACGATTCACTTTGCGGCCACGCTGCACAGCAGGGCGCTGAAAGATCTCCTGTGCCCAGCGTTGCAGATTCTTATAGCTATCTACCTGCAAAAACTCTGCAGCACCGTACAGCGTGCCCAGCACGAGGTTGCCATACCAGGGCCAAGTGGCGATGTCGGCAATTGAATACTCATCTCCGCCTAGATAGCGGTGTATGGCTAACTGGCGATCCAATACGTCCAACTGACGTTTTGCTTCCATGGTGAAACGATCGATTGGGTATTCAAGCTTTTCTGGCGCGTATGCGTAGAAGTGGCCAAAACCACCGCCCAAGTAAGGTGCGGAACCTTGCAGCCAGAACAGCCAGTTTAATACTTCGGTGCGTGCTGCGAGGTCCTTAGGCAGAAAGTGCCCAAATTTCTCCGCCAGATAGAGAAGGATCGCGCCACTTTCAAATACCCGAGTGCCGGTTTCGCTATCAAATAGGGCTGGGATTTTTGAGTTGGGGTTGACCTCAACAAAGCCCGATGAAAACTGATCACCTTCAGTGATTTTGATCAGGTGAGCGTCGTATTCAGCGCCCGATATGCCTAAAGCCAATAGCTCTTCGAGCATAATGGTCACTTTTTGGCCGTTGGGTGTGCCCAATGAATAGATTTGTAAAGGGTGTTTGCCGCGCGGTAACCGTGCCTCATGCGTAGGACCAGCGATCGGGCGATTGATACTTGCCCATTCACCACCATTTTCGGCATCCCAGCGCCATACGGCGGGCGGCTCGTAATGATTATTGTCTGACATGGTTTTAGTCTCCTTTAAGTTGTCATGTGCGAAGTAGGCCAGTCACTCTAGCCTTGCAACTAAGTTCATTGCTGCAGAATATTGCTATAGCCCTCAACCCCCTGCGCCCCAGTAATAAGATGACGGCTGTTGAAAATAACCGCGGGTACACTTTGCATGCCTTGTTCTTGGGAAACGCGTGCAGCTTCACGCCCCTCTTTGGTAAAGCGCTGGTTTACACTGACGGCTAGAGCCTGCACTGAGTGCAGTTATCTGCAGTCCCTTATAGCGCTTTGAGCATCCATACGTCACAACCACTATGCACTGTACCAGCTAAAGGCTGCTTGAGGTGCTTGAAGCCCAGTTGCTCATACAACGCAATAGCGGTTTGCATGCTGCTTAGGGTGTCTAGATAACACTGCTGATAGCCTTGCTCGATAGCAAAAGTTAAACAGGCTTGCGTAAGCGCTTTGCCAATGCCCAGCCCTTGACTGCTGGGTAGCAAAAACAGCTTTTTTAGCTCACAGATCTCAGTGTAGTGTACAAAAGGCGCAATGCCAGCGCCGCCAACCACTTGCCCAGCAAGCAACGCGACTAAGTATTGGCTGCGGTTTTCGGTTAAGTAATGCTGACTCATGCAGCGCACTTCTGCATCGGCAGGACCAAACCCCTCACCCACAGCACCGTACTGTGCGCCAACCTGTTGAATAATTCGGCATATATCAGCGTCATGCCGTGCTTGGATGGGGATGATTTGGTACATCACATTGGCTCGATTAAAATGAGTAAATACTGTCGTTTTTCCACTCTGTGGCCAGCAGGGCAACCAGTTCAGTCGCAGGCAGTTCGCGCGCTAATGGCGCCGATTGTCCTGCCCAAAATGGTGCGAAGTCATAACAGTCGTGTTGGCTGGCTGCTGTATATAATGCTCTGCTGGCGCTGTAGGTGCTGGGATACGCTGGTAGCAGTGCGTGCTTATCAGCCAGCTCGCTATGAAAACGATTGGCCAAGCCGCGTGCTGGTCGACCCGAAATCACTGCAGTGACGTCGGTATGGTAAGCGCGTGCACTTTTTAATTGTTCGCGGTACGCCTGATTCGCTGCTGACTCTGGGCATAAAATAAAAGCAGTGCCCATTTGCGCAGCGCTGGCACCCATGTTCATAACCTGTGCGATGGCCTGACCATGCATAATGCCGCCTGTTGCAATAATAGGCAGCTGGCATTCTTTGCTTAACAACTGCAGTAAGCCGAATAATCCCAGCTTTACGTCATGAGTCGGATCAAATACGCCGCGGTGTCCTCCCGCTTCAAAACCTTGGGCGATAATTGCATCTAGACCGGCGTCCTCAATTGCTTTAGCTTCTTTTAGATTAGTAGCGCAGGCTAATAGCTTAATCCCCGCATCTTTCAAGGCTTGAATAAACGCAGTACTGGGTAAGCCAAAGTGGAAGCTGACCACGGGCGGGCGTTCATCAAGCAGCATCTCTAACATGGCTTGGTTATCAACAAAGCTGGGGTTGCCGGCATTGAGCTCGCTGGGTGGTTGCGCAGAAAACTCAGCAAAATAAGGCTGCAGTAATGCTAACCAGGCCTGCTCACGAGCAGAGTCGGCAACCGCTGGCTGATGACAGAAAAAATTGATATTAAAAGGATTGCTGGTGGCTTGCTTAAGCTGCTGAATCTGCTCGCGCGCCTGTTCCACGTCGCAGATACCTAAACCGAGTGAGCCTAAACCGCCGGCATTAGAAACGGCTGCTGCTAAAGCCACCGTGGAGGTGCCCGCCATCGGCGCTTGAATAATCGGTAGCTGGATACCTAGTTCTGTGAGTAGGGCATTTGGCATGAGGAACTCCGGTCAACTTCACATCAATTAAAAGAGGGCATAAGCGGTTAAAATCATACGCTCGCGTATTGCTTAGGGCTAGGCTGTTTTGTATTAAGCGCCTAGATTTGCCGCGCTGGCAAATGTCTGCTGTTGCTGATGTTGGGCTTTGCCGCTAGAGGAGTCTGGCAGCATGTTCGCATTACAAGCTGCTTGCAGCTGTGTCACTGGCGATGTTTTGAAATATAGCGGTGACTGTGTGGCTCATACGCTGCTAAATCGCAAATAAATACTCGCAATAGTTGCTCGCTCTGCGTGAAGAACTTATCCTCACACTCTGTTTTATGCTGCAGTCGATGTGACTTTACGGGCTTGGTTGTGTGCTGGTTTCAATAGAACCTGAGACTTGCACACCCTCCGGCTGTACGGATCAAGGTGCATGCAATGCTTTATTAATGGCACAGATGTATGCCAAGCAAGGGGTGATTATGAGTGCAGTCAAGGGTTTAGTGAGATTGGGAGCAGTATTGGCTATGGCAGCAGTGCTGACTGCCTGCGGTGGTGCGCCCTCAGAGTCAGATGTGCGCAACGCATTTGCTGCTGCTATAGCGGAGCAAACGCCGCTGCCGGAGAGCGGTCTGACGGAGGCAGATAAGAAGTTGGCTGAATTAATGCCGAATATTGAAGTTTTATCGCTTGGAAGCTGTGAAGCGGCAGAGAATGATGTGTACATGTGTTTGGTGGAAGCTAAGATCACAGTGATGGGGCGCTCTGCGACGACGACGCAAAAAGTTGGTCTAAAAAAGGACACAGCAGGCGACTGGATAATCGTAGATTGACACCCTTGCTGTCCTGAAGGGCCGAGCTTCTCGCACTCTTAGAGCTGTATCGCTAAAAACGCGCACGTGATGTGGGTCAGTGCGCGTTTTGGATTTTAAAGAGGCACTGAATAACGGCGTCCTGACAGCCTCGGTAATTATTCAGTGCTTCATTAAATACTATTGTTTGACGCTGATAATTTAGGACTTATCCTGCATGGTATTTATCAGTTGCAACAACAAGTAAATACGAGCTTTTTGTGGCGACAAATCGCCCAGCGTGAGCAGGTCTAAAGCCTGATAGCAGTCAATATCAACAACGCCACCAGCGCCCACGCGTGAAGTCATCACTACAGGAATACCACGCGCACGTACCTTATACAGTGCTTGCTCTTCTAGCGGTGAGCAGCGCCCAGCACCGCTGCCTGCTATCACTAAACCATCAAGTTGGGTGTGTGTTAAAAGCGCTTCAATCAGCTGTTGGTCAGCGCCGGCGTGGGAATAAATAATCGGAATATAAGGCGTGTGCTCTGGCGCAGTAATGTGGCAAAAAGGGCTGTTCGCGGTATGCGCATCGAGCGAACGGTGCATAAAGTGAACCTGACCACTGGCCTCAATGCGCCCGATGGGGCCGTTATTGGCGGCCTGAAATGCGTCGAGCGCGTAGGTTTTGCTTTTACTGACATCGCGCGCCGAGTAGATGCTGGCATTGGCCACTGCCAACACACCGTGACCTTGCGCTTGCGGGGAAATCGCCGTGCGCACGCTGTTGAGCAGATTAAAGTAGGCGTCGCTGCCTAGCGCGGAAAACGGCTTTTGTGCCCCAGTGATAATCACAGGTTTTGTTGTGTTTAACGTCAGGTGCAGGAAAAAAGCTGTTTCTTCTAAGGTATTGGTGCCTTGAGTGATAACCACCGCATCATGCGTTTGCAGGCACTGCTCAATGCGCTGCTTTAAGTCAAACCAGTCAGCCACGTCAATCGCGGTGCTGCTGATTGAGCTGAGTTGCAGCGTGTCGATAGCAGCAAGCTCAGCAAGCTCTGGCAGCGCTGCTAAAAAATCAGCCGCGCTGTAATGCCCAGACTGGTAGTTGCATATATCTAAACGGTCGGGATGATGGGCTGAGATCGTCCCGCCCAGCGCAAAAATCATCACTTTAGGTAAATTTGGCACCAATGGACTCCTTGCTGTGCAGTCAGAGTATGAATGAGCCGCGGGTGAAATCGTCATTTTGGCACAAGCAGAGGCCTGTGTTATTGCTTTTACTCGATTGCGGCCTGCTCAGATCTGATCAAATAAGTTGTGTGCAGCATTGTCTTAAGAATGCGCTGAATAATGTTAGCTCGCCCTGACAATGTAGGTGATTTTTCAACGCTTCCTTAAGTATCGTGTTTACGCCAGCGTGAATATATCAGCATTAAAAGCCACCAGCCGAGCGCCGCAAGAAGCACTCCAAGAAGGTTGGCAGAGATATCCAGCCAGCTGAACTGCCGTGTGTTTTGCAGTTGCTGCTGCAGCCATTCAGACAGTGGCGCGCTGGCCAACAATACACCCCATAGCAGCCAAGCAGGCGCTCGTAAAAAGGCAATGCGCGCAGTCAATGACACAGCACCAAAGCCTAAAACATGCAGGTACTTGTCTGAGTGACTAAACAGCGCCGGTGGTGACTCTGGCCGAAACAAGCCATAAAGCAATAGGGCTAAACAGCCAAGAAAAAATAAACGTCGCACCCTACACCTTAAGATAAATAACACATCAGCCAACACAAAGACGAGCGTGTTGAGGCTTAGATGAATATGGAAATGGAAACTGATTGTAGCTTAAGGTGGCAGTGCAAGTGCCATTCTTCCCTCGACGGGGCATCCTGACCCGACTCACGCGCTGCGTTATCCCTGGCTACTCTTGCCACGTCACCCGCACAGTACTCGTTGATCATTGCTGTGGTTTTCGATTTTGTAGCATGACTCTTTTTAAGGCAAAACAACGAGCATTTTCTGCGCATAACGCAGCGTGCAGGTGTTGTTCTTCCCTTAACACGCCTTCCTGGCGTGATGCGGGCGCTACGCCATCCTTGGCTTCGCTCGCCACAACACCCGCACACTGCTATTGATCATCGGTGTTGTTTTCAAGTCTGTAGCATGGCGCTTTTGAAGCACGATCTGTGCATGTTGCAGCGTGCAGGTGTTGTTCTTCCCTTAACACGCCTTCCTGGCGTGATGCGGGCGCTACGCCATCCTTGGCTTCGCTTGCCACAACACCCGCACACTGCTATTGATCATTGGTGTTGTTTTCAAGTCTGTAGCATGGCGCTTTTAAAGCACGATCTGTGCATGTTGCAGCGTGCAGGTGTTGTTCTTCCCTTAACACGCCTTCCTGGCGTGATGCGGGCGCTACGCCATCCTTGGCTTCGCTCGACACAACACCCGCACACTGCTATTGATCATCGGTGTTGTTTTCTAGTCTTCTAAAAACTCAAGCCCGCAGAGCCGTTCTGTGTTTGTTAGACCGAGCACCCACAAACTAAAGCTATCAGAAACAGACGAGCCCTATATCAATCTAAATAACAGCGCCGTTGATCAACGAGTACTTCGGGGTTGGTGTGACAAGCGAGCCATGGATGGTGAGCGCCGGAGTTGAACCCTGGATGGGTTCATCGACGGATAAACACCAATTCCGAAGTACGGGATGCAGCGCACTTGTTTATCAACTTAAAATCAAAAACAACGAGCATTTTCTGCGCATAACGCAGCGTGCAGGTGTTGTTCTTCCCTTAACACGCCATCCTGGCGTGATGCGGGCGCTACGCCATCCTTGGCTTCGCTTGCCACAACACCCACACACTGCAGTTGATCATTGATGTGGTTTTCAAGCGTGTAGCACGGTTCTTTTAAAGCAAGAGCATTGATTATTGGTGTGGTTTGCTAATCTTCTAAAAAACTCACATTCAAACTCAATGTATTCAGAAACAGACGAGCCCTATATCAATCTTAATAACAGCGCCGTTGATCAACGAGTACTTCGGGGTTGGTGTGACAAGCGAGCCAGGGATGGTGAGCGCCGGAGTTGAACCCAGGATGGGTTCATCGACGGATAAACACCTGCCCCGAAGTACGCTATGCCACGCAATGACCTGTAAAGCAGCAATGAAAATCAGCCTGCAAAATTAACGCATGCGGTTGCGTGCAAGTGACGTTCTTCGCTCAACGGGTCCATTGGCGGATAAACACTAACCCTGAAGTACCGCATGCGTTATTCTTTTGCTTCATCATACGTATATTAATGCTGTTGGCTTAAATAGAGCTTGAATCGAATTAGAGGTGTGTATGCGTTGGGTTTTTTTGCTGTTTTTGGGTGTGTTAGCAGGTTGTCAGATTTTGCCAGCGCAGAATAAGGCGGGTGTTGAGCCTGTTGCGGCTGAGCATGCTTTGCCACAATGGCAGAGTCCGCGCGAGCGTGATCATGAGCGCGTTGGGCAAATTATAGATTTGCGCAGTGGCACAACGGTAACAGTTGAGCAAATGCTGGCTGAGCTGGCAGATGCTTCGGTCGTATTGTTAGGTGAAAAGCACGATAACCCCGACCATCATGCCTTACAGTTGTGGTTGTTAAAGGCGCTGGAGACTCGGCGTAAGCAGGGCAGTGTGGTCATGGAAATGCTGACAGTAAATCAGCAGGAAACAGTGACTCAAGTGCAGGAGAAAATTCGAGCAGGGGACATGCCGCAAGATTTACCCTTGGCTTTAGATTGGCACAAGGGCTGGGACTGGCAGCAGTATGGTGCCCTTGTGACTCATGTTTTAAAGCAGCCCTATCCTTTATTGGCCGGAAATTTGAACCGCGATGCGCTGATGGATATCTACCGTAATCCACCTGAGTTAACTGGCATTAAGTCGACACGAACCGATGTGGTGGAGCGTTTATCCGAGCAGATTCGTGAGTCCCATTGTAATAAATTGCCTGAAGCGCAATTGCCAGCCATGTTGGCGGTCCAGCAGCAGCGCGATCGCAGTATGGCGGCTGTTGTTTTGGCTGCAGCCAAACCTACGCTGTTTATTACTGGCGCTTTCCATGCGTTTTACGACCTTGGTGTGCCGCTGCATTTACAGGATTTGCAGGGTGTCGATAAGCTGACACAGCGGGTTTTGATTTTTGCCGAGGCTGATCAAGATGTGCCGGCAGAGAGTGCAGACTTTATTTGGTTTACACCGGCGGTGGAAGAGCAGGATTATTGTGCGGATTTGTAGACGCTGATTATGAGTGGTAACTGTAGGCTGAGTAACTCAGCGCCATAATTCACAGATTAAAATCTTGTCTATAATGGGTTTTAGAGGTTAAGCCAGTCACTGCTTGGATGCTGGACTACTTAACCAGTCAGTAAAGAGAGTTGTTGAACTGTGCAACACGGAGGTTGCGATGGATAGGTCTGGTTTTGAGTCCGCGAAAGCAGGTAAAAATACGCTAGATAAGGCAGAGGAGCGCGAGCGCGAAGATCATGATAGCCCTTGGAAAGAAGCGCTTGAGGTGTTTTTTCGGCCATTTATGGAATTCTTATATCCTCAAATTGCACAGCTGATGGACTGGCAGCAAGCGCCGGTCTTTATGGATAAGGAGTTGCAAAAGATTAGCAACGCTTCGCAATCGAGCCGGCGCTATGCCGATAAGCTGGTTAAGGTGCGCTTTATAGATGGTGCTGAGCAATGGATTTATATTCATATTGAAGTGCAGGGCAAGCCCGAAGCGAAGTTTGCGGAACGCATGTTTGAGTATTTTTACCGCATTCGTGACCGTTTTGCCCAGCCAGTGATTAGTCTCGCTGTATTGACCGATACGCAAGCGAGTTTTCGACCGCATCACTTTCACTACGAGCGGGCGGGGTGTTCGCTGCAGTTTCAATTTATCTCCGTGAAATTGCTTGATTGGCAGCACCGAATGGATGAACTGCTGAACGATAAAAATCCATTTGGTTTGTTGATTGCGGCACAACTGACCGCTAAATTGGTCAAAGACAGTAAGACTCGGGCGGATAATCTGGTTGGCTTTTATCGCTTGGTGATTAACAAAGATCTTGATCGAGAGCTGATTCGACGCTTGATCGTTTTTCTGGAGTGGATGGTCTATCTACCGGCAGAGATCACGGCCTATTATAATAAACTTGTCGAGCAGGTGACGGAGGAAACAAACATGCCATATATCTCATTGATTGAACGCAAAGGTATTGCGCAAGGCCTAGAAAAAGGTCTAGAACAAGGCTTAGAGCAAGGTCTAGAGCAAGGTCTAGAGCAAGGCATTGGCCAAGGGCGTGCAGCAACCTTACATAAGTTGTTGCAGCTTAAATTTGGTGATTTGACGGCTGAGTATGAAGCCCGCTTAAATCAGGCTGATGCAGCAGAACTTGATCTTTGGACTGAGCGGGTGCTGTTTGCCGACTCAGTGCAAGCCGTGTTTGCCTAAGAGCAGGGCTTTAGTGCCCCGCTCCCAGAGCAGCTTAGATAATCTCGCGCTCGCGCAGCAATTGCAGCACCTGTTGTACGCCTTCGTCGACAGTGCTGATTTGCGTGTTGATGGTTAAATCAGCATCCTGTGGCACATCGTACGGGAAGGATTCACCTGGAATATTATCTTCACCGGCGGCATACAAACCCTGCGGGTCGCGCTCCTGACAGACCTGCGGAGACGCTTGCACATACACGGTGATTAAACGCTCTTTACCGATTGAAGCTTTGGCTTGTTCGCGGCCTTCAGCATCTGGTGCAACAAAGGCAGCAAGGGTGATTAAGCCCGCTTCGTTAAATTGACGCGCCACTTGCGCGGCACGACGCCAGTTTTCGCTACGCCCCGCACGATCCAACGGCAAACCTTTGTTAATATCATGCCGCAGGTTTTGACCATCCAAAACATAGACTGCACGACCCGTATCAAACAGTTTACGCTCCACTGCGTAGGCCAGCGTGCTTTTTCCTGCACCCGATAAACCGCTAAACAGCACAGTCACCGGCTGCTGACCGAGACGCAGCGTTCGCTCGTCACGGCTGACTCGGTTTTTCGTGAGCGTTCGGCTGGTGCTGGGCAGGCTATCAGGCGCGATAATCATCCCCGCACCCACGGTAATATTGCTCAGGCGATCAATCACAATGAAAGCACCGGTGGTGCGGTTGGCTTGATAGTCATCCAAGGCTAACGGCGCATCAAGGCTGATCTTAACTCGGCCCACTTCATTGAGTTGCAAGCTGCTGACGGCATTGTGCGCTAAGGTGTTGACATCAACGCGGTGCTCAATTGATGAAATATTACCTGGAATGTAGCTGGTCGCACGTTTGAAATCGTAGCGTTTTCCAGGCAGTAAAGGCTGTTCGTCCATCCACACCAGCATGGCTTCAAAATGATCGCTGCTGCGTACACTGTCTTGCGCACTAACGATTAAATCACCTCGAGAAATATCGATTTCATCTTCTAACGTCAAAGTTATGGCTTGCCCAGCAATGGCTTGCTCCAGTTCACCATCAAAGGTCACGATAGATTTAATCTGACTGCTGCGACCTGAAGGCAATACTGTAATCGCATCGCCTTTGCGCAGCGAACCAGAGGCCAGTGTGCCGGCAAAACCACGAAAGTTCAGGTTCGGGCGATTGACGTATTGCACAGGAAAGCGCATCGCACGGTCATTCAAGTCACCGCTGACATCGACGCCTTCCAGAATCTCCATCAAGGTCTGGCCCGCATACCAAGGTGTGTGTTCGCTGCGATTGACCACGTTGTCGCCTTTCAGTGCGGACATGGGGACAAAATGCAGCGATGAAATATCTAGATTGATTTGCTTAGCAAAAGCTAGGTAATCGGCCTTGATCTCGTTATAGACCTGCTCATCGTAGTCTTTAAGATCCATTTTATTGATAGCAACGACGAGATGGCGAATCCCCAGCAACGAAGCAATATAGCTGTGGCGACGGGTTTGGTCTTCGACACCGTGACGCGCATCGACCAAGATAATCGCGAGATCACAGGTCGAGGCACCGGTGGCCATATTGCGCGTGTATTGCTCGTGACCTGGGGTGTCGGCAATAATAAATTTGCGCTTAGTAGTGCTGAAATAACGGTAGGCCACATCAATGGTGATGCCTTGCTCGCGCTCAGCTTGCAGGCCGTCGACCAGCAACGCCAAGTCAATATCATCACCTGTGGTGCCGACTTTTTTCGAGTCGCGGGTGATGGTTTCTAAATGGTCTTCATAGATCATTTTTGAATCGTGCAGCAGGCGACCAATAAGGGTGCTTTTGCCGTCGTCGACATTACCGCAAGTTAAGAAACGTAGCAGTTCTTTGCGTTCGTGCTGGGCCAGATAGGCAAGGATATCCTGGCTGATTAGTTCAGATTGATGACTCATGATGCGGATTCCTTAAAAGTAGCCTTGACGTTTCTTTTCTTCCATTGAGCCAGCACCATCGTGATCGATGACGCGGCCTTGGCGTTCTGAGGTGCGGGTCAGTAGCATTTCTTGAATGATTTCTGGCAGCGTGGTCGCGGTGGATTCCACCGCACCGGTGAGCGGGTAGCAACCGAGGGTACGGAAACGCACCATTTTCTTCTGAATACGCGATTTTTCTTCATCGCTGAGATGCTCAAGAATGCGCTCATCGTCGATCATAATCAGCGTGCCATCGCGCTCAATCACATCACGTTCAGCCGCAAGGTACAGCGGCACAATCGGAATGCCTTCGAGGTAGATGTATTGCCAAATATCCAATTCCGTCCAGTTCGACAACGGGAACACACGAATGGATTCGCCTTTATTGACCTTACCGTTGTAGATATTCCACAACTCTGGACGCTGGTTTTTTGGATCCCAGCGGTGTTTGTTATCGCGAAACGAGTACACACGTTCTTTGGCACGGGATTTTTCTTCATCACGACGCGCACCACCAAAGGCCGCATCAAAACCATACTTGTCGAGGGCTTGTTTTAGGCCTTCAGTTTTCATGATGTCGGTGTGCTTGGCACTGCCGTGGGTGAACGGATTGATGCCTTGGGCGATACCGTCTGGATTGCTGTGGGTGATCAGGTTGAGATCAAGGTCAGCCACCATTTTGTCGCGGAAACTGTACATTTCTTGGAACTTCCAACGGGTATCCACGTGCATCACCGGAAACGGCAATTTGCCTGGGTAAAACGCTTTACGCGCCAAGTGCAGCATCACTGCGGAATCTTTACCGATGGAGTAGAGCATGACGGGGTTGTCGAACTCAGCAGCGACTTCACGAATGATATGAATGCTCTCGGCTTCGAGTTGTTTTAAATGGGTTAGCTTATCGGCCATGCTGTGCTCACTGTGCTAGGTGTTGCGCCTGATTTGGCTTGGAGTGATTAATAGTTTTGAGTGGATGAGGTGCACTTTAGCATGGCTTGTTTGTTCTAACGAAGTGGTTATTAAGAACCAAAAAGCATAGATATATATGGGGAGTGATAGAGTTTTATTTTTTCCCAGCGATCAGCGCCACACGCCTGACTTGAAAACAACATCAATGATCAACTGCAGTGTGCGGGTGTTGTGGCGAGCGAAGCCATGGATGGCGTAGCGCCCGCATCACGCCAGGATGGCGTGTTAAGGGAAGAACAACACTTGCACGCTGCAACATGCGCAAACTGTTCCTGAAAGTTTTTTTACTTGAGGAGCGCTGGTCATTGCGTGGCATTCCGTGCTTCAAGTCAGGTGCTTTTCGACGGTTTTTAATAGCCCTTGCGTGGCATAGCGTACTTCGGGGTAGGTGTTTTTCCGTCGATGAACCCATCCTGGGTTCAACTCCGGCGCTACGCCATCCATGGCTTCGCTTGTCACACCAACCCCGAAGCACTCATTGAACAGCGGTGTTGTTATTAAGATTGATATAAGGCTCGTCTGTTTCTGGATGATTTGTATTTACACGTTAAGTTTGGTGGGTGATTTTTTGTTCTGGCTTTGACTCTGGCTCTGAGCTCTAAGGTTTTGCTCTTGGCTTTGCTAGCTTGAGCTTTTACAGGACGAGCAGACCTTACAGCTGATCAATGCTCACTGCTTTAAAAGCGCCATGCTACACGCTTGAAAACAACACCAATGATCAATAGCAGTGTGCGGGTGTTGTGGCGAGCGAAGCCAGGGATGGCGCAGCGCCCGCATCACGCCTGGAAGGCGTGTTAAGGGAAGAACAACACCTGCACGCTGCGTTATGCGCAAAAAATGCTCGATGTTTTTGATTTTAAGTTGATAAGCAAGTGCGTTGCATCCCGTACTTCGGAATTGGTGTTTATCCGTCGATGAACCCATCCTGAGTTCAACTCCGGCGCTGCGCCATCCATGGCTTCGCTCGTCACACCAACCCCGAAGTACTCGTTGATCAGCGCGTTGTAAGCATGATTTATGCAGGGCTTGTCCGTATCTGGAAGCTTTATATTTGTACGTTGAGCACTGCAAAAGTGGTCGCTTGTGGCTGCTGACAGTTTTAAGTTGGATTATAAAAAGCACTTTTAAAAGTGCTTTTAAAGGTTTATATTGACTGTAAAATCACTGATGTGATTGGAAAACTGAGGAAATAAAAAATGTCACAACTTACTCCGCTTTTGGCTAGTGTTTCTGCATCTGTTACCGATCTTAAGAAAGATCCAATGGGTATTATTCGTGGTGGTCTTGGCGAAACGGTGGTCATCCTCAATCGAAATGAGCCTGCTTTTTATGCAGTGCCACCTGCACAATATGAAATGATGATGCAGTTGATTGATGATGCATATTTAGCCGAGCTTGTTAAACAGCGCCAAGATGATCCTGTAGAGATGGTAGATATCAATGACCTTATCCAACAAGCCCGCTGAGCAAGAAGAGCAAAGGTATCAGCTTGGATTTAGTCGAGAAGCTCAGAAAGAGTGGAAGAAACTGGGCAAGCCGATTCAGTTGCAGTTTGCTTTAAAACTACAGGAACGGCTTAAAAACCCGCACATTGCTAAAGATGCACTCAGCGGTATGCCGCATTGCTACAAGATTAAACTGCGCAGTATCGGTTTTCGCTTGGTGTATCAAGTGATTGATCAAGCATTGGTTGTAACAGTCATTGCTGTAGGTAAGCGTGAGCGTAATGAGGTCTACCGCAACGCGCGGGATCGTTTGTAGAGTCAGATTTTTTGCAGGTTTTATAAGGTGAGATGTATGCCGTGTTTTGGGGTTGTTTGTCGGTTTTAATAGCTCTTGCGTGGTATACCGTGCTCCGGGGTGTTTGTCCGTAAGTTTTAACAGCTTGTGCGTGGCATAGCGTACTTCGGGGTGGGTGTTTATCCGTCGATGAACCCATCCTGGGTTCAACTCCGGCGCTACGCCATCCATGGCTTCGCTTGTCACACCAACCCCGAAGCACTCATTGATCAGCGGTGTTGTTATTAAGATTGATATAAGGCTCGTCTGTTTCTGGAGGATTTGTATTTACACTTTAAGTTTGGTGGGCAGTTTTTTTCTGGTTCTGGTTCTGGCTCAGGTTCTGGTTTTGACTCTGACTCTAAGGTTTGGTTTTGCTCTTGGCTTTGCTAGCTTGAGCTTTTACAAGACGAGCAGACCCTACAGCTGATCAATGCTTCTGCTTTAAAAGACCCATGCTACAGACTTGAAAACAACATCAATGATCAACTGCAGTGTGCGGGTGTTGTGGCGAGCGAAGCCAGGGATGGCGCAGCGCCCGCATCACGCCAGGATGGCGTGTTAAGGGAAGAACAACACTTGCACGCTGCGGCATACGCATAAAATCCTAGATGCTTTTAAGGTAAGCGCCTCGCAGATAAAATTTTAAACCGGATTTGGGCATTCAACGTAGTGGTGTTCGATACCAAAACGCTCAGCCAGCCATTCGCCGAGCGCCTGTACACCATAACGTTCGGTGGCGTGGTGGCCGGCGGCGAAGAAACTGATACCGTTTTCTTGCGCTTCATGAAAGGTACGCTCCGATACTTCACCGGTGATAAACGCATCCGCCCCTTGCTCAATCGCGTGCTCGATATAGCCTTGCGCTGCGCCGGTGCACCAAGCAACACGTTGAATCGGCTGTTGGTGATCAATCACTAAAGGAGCACGGCCCAATGCCTGCTCAATGCGTGCGGCAAACTCAGTGGCAGACACGGGCGCAGCCAAATCACCGATAAGACCAACACTGCTTGGGTTATCCGGCTCTAGCGGACCCGTCACAGTTAAACCTAAACGCTGGGCCAGCTGCACGTTATTGCCCACTTCGGGGTGCACATCCAGCGGTAAATGGTAGGCCAGCAGGTTAATGTCGTGGGTCAGTAAAGCCTTTAGGCGACGTTGCTTCATGCCAATCACGCGCTGATCTTCACCTTTCCAAAAGTAACCGTGGTGCACTAAAACAGCATCGGCTTGCAGCTCAATCGCCGCATCAATCAGCGCTTGGCTGGCGGTCACACCACTAACGATACGCTGAATCTGGTTTTTACCTTCCACCTGTAAGCCATTTGGGCAGTAATCGCTGATGGCATTGGCGTTCAAAAATTGTTCGAGCTCTTGCAGGAGCGCTGCGCGTTCAACAGACATAATTGTTCCTTAATGTGAATGGCGATACTTTAATCGGCTGGTGCATTCTATAATGCGAATTATTAGCACAATTTCTGCGCAATAGCGGCGTTATAGCATGCACGCAGAGTCGTTATATTGTTTGAGTTTTGTATATTTTTAGTCATTGCTGAGTTTGGAATACTTTATGTTACGCGTCTTTAAAAGTTACGGATGGCCGCTGGTGGTTGGTTTGCTGCTGGCGCTGTTATTGATTGAGCGTTTTCCGCACTGGGTTGGCTTGCCCAGCACTGGACTGAACTTATTACAAGCACCCGCCTATTTAAGATCCAGCAGTGGTCCTGCTTCCTATGCTAACGCAGTTAATCGGGCCTCGCCTGCAGTGGCCAACTTATACACGGCAAAAGTGGTCAGTAAAGCCTTGCCACCATTGTATAGCGATCCGGCGTTACGGCGCTTTTTTGGTGATAACTTGCCGCAACAAAAACGCATGGAGTCCAGTTTAGGCTCTGCAGTATTGATGAGCAAAGAAGGTTACTTGCTCACTAATAATCATGTCACCGCCGGTGCCGATCAAATTATTGTCGCGCTCAAAGATGGTCGAGAGACGCTGGCGCGGGTGATTGGTAGTGATCCGGAAACGGATTTGGCTGTGCTGAAAATAGACTTACCTGATTTGCCTGCGATTACCTTGGGCCGCTCTGACAGTATTCGTATCGGTGATGTGGTGCTGGCGATTGGTAATCCATTTGGCGTGGGGCAGACCGTGACTATGGGCATTATCAGTGCAACTGGGCGCAATCAGTTGGGATTAAATACCTATGAAGACTTTATTCAAACCGATGCGGCGATTAACCCAGGTAACTCCGGCGGCGCGTTAGTTGATGCGCAAGGTGATTTGCTGGGTATCAATACTGCGATTTTCTCACGCTCGGGCGGCTCGCAAGGGATTGGTTTTGCGATTCCAATTACGCTGGCTATGGATGTGATGCGCTCGATTGTTGAACGAGGCCAAGTGGTGCGTGGTTGGCTGGGGCTTGAAGTACAGGCGTTAACGCCTGAGTTGGCTGAGTCTTTTGGCTTGCTGGAAAGTCCGGGTATCTTAGTGGCAGGCGTCTACCGTGATGGGCCTGCGGCAAAGGCAGGCTTGCAGCCTGGCGATGTGATTTTGAAAATTGCTGATGAAAATGCGCAAGATGGACGCACCTCGATGAATCAAGTGGCACGTATGCAGCCGGGTGAGGAGATTAAGTTAGATATCCTGCGTAACGGTCAGCCGCGCACGTTAACCGCACGCATTGGTGTACGCCCGCAAGCGGATTAAATGCAGGCAAGGGTGTGTGATTCACGCGCATAACATACTCAATGTTTTCATAGCGGGGTAGCGGTTGAGCGTTGGTATGCTCAGGAAATATTTTGTCTGTCGCTCAGTCCAGTCAGGGCTCAACGCTTGCCTTGCGCCGTGCATGGCTGCGTTTGTCTCAGCCATCTTGAGGCAGACGTTAAGAGTTTTTGTTACCTGTAAGCTTTCTAGGTCCGTTCGCATATGCGTTAGAAACTACGCATGTCTAGTATTGAGATGCTGTGTACGCTGTGTCAATCCACTGAGCCTGACACATCAAGTGGTAGTATAGAAAAAGGAGCCGCATTGGGCTCCTTTGTTGTTTTTACTTAGCTTCGCGCTTTAGGCCATAACCCTCTTCCAGCATGCTGGGATCGCCTTTGTTTTTCTTGGCGTAATCGCGAGGTGGCTCTGTTGGCACATCAAACTCACTGTCTTGCGGTGCTCTAATGCGCTCATGAGGCGTAGAATCGTCTACTAAACCGGCCAGTAAACGCTCACGGGTAGTTTCATCTAAGGCTAAACGCTCAGCGCCTGTGGACAGGTGCTCTTGCATATCTTGATAGTTCTGCGTGAGTTTTCTAACCAATGCTGCTGTGGTGTTAAAGTGCGTGACAACTTCGCTTTGGTAACTGTCAAAACGCTCTTGCAGCTCAACCAGCTGATCTTGAGTTTTTCCAGGTGCCGTACGTCGTAGTACGCGTGCTAAAATAACGCCAATAATAATTCCAGCCACTAACATGAGTGCGGGAATTAACCAAACGGGGGCTGATTGATCCACAAGACTTCCTCTTTAATCGGTTTGTTTAACGTTAACCACTTCTGCCTGTTCTGTACAGCACCGAGCAGGCGCTTATGTGACAGTATCCACTTTATTTAAAATACTTACTAGTAGACAAATTTACCCCATAGAGGGTTACGGAGTTCTTTTTGTTAGCGCGTGAAAATCCGGTCATGCTTGATGGCCCAGTGGGTGTTTTAGAAGCCCTCTATTTAGATGTTATTGATGCACGAGGCATCGCTTTAATTTGTCATCCTAATCCGAGCCAAGGCGGCACCATGCTCAATAAAGTGGTGTCGAGTTTGCAGCGCATCGCGCGTGATAGCGGTTTAACCACCTTGCGCTTTAATTTTCGTGGTACTGGTAAAAGTGCCGGCGAGCACGATATGCGCAGCGGTGAAGTGGATGATGCACAGGCAGCGCTGGCATGGCTACAAGAGCAGCACCCTGATTTACCGATTTATTTATTTGGTTTTTCCTTTGGTGGCTTTGTCGCCGGCAGCTTATCTGGGCGTTTGCAACGCGCCGGTATTGCGGTTGAGCAACTGTATTTAGTGGCGCCTGCGGCGATGCGCTTTAATGCAAAGCATGTGTTAGCAGACAACTGCAAACTCACCATTATTCAACCTGAAGATGATGAGATTATTGACCCTGAATGGGTTTATCAATGGGTTAGCACATTAACTCAGCCACATGAGCTGCTAAAAGTGGCAGAATGTGGGCACTTTTTCCATGGCCGACTGCTAGAGCTAAAACAGCTGGTGGCCGAACGCCTTTAATTTTTTAGTCTAATTGAGTGATTATGAGCACGCGAATTTTAACTGGAATTACCACCACCGGCACGCCGCACTTAGGCAACTATGCGGGCGCAATTCGTCCGGCGATTGCAGCGAGCCATGCGAGTAATGTTGAGTCGTTTTATTTTTTAGCTGATTACCATGCGCTGATTAAATGTGATGACCCTGCACGTATCCAGCGCTCGCGCCTAGAAATCGCAGCGACGTGGTTGGCGGGCGGTTTAGATACGGAGCGCGCGACTTTTTATCGCCAGTCTGATATTCCGGAAATTCCTGAGCTGACTTGGATGCTGACCTGCGTGGCCTCAAAAGGTTTGCTCAACCGCGCGCATGCCTATAAAGGTGCGGTAGATCAAAATGAAGCAGCAGGCTTGGATGCCGATGCCGGTATCAGCATGGGTTTGTTCAGTTATCCAGTGTTAATGGCAGCGGATATTTTGCTGTTTAATGCGCATAAAGTGCCAGTGGGGCGCGACCAGATTCAACACGTAGAAATGGCCCGCGATATTGGTCAGCGTTTTAACCATTTGTTCGGCCAAGGGCGCGAGTTGTTTACCATGCCCGAAGCGCTGGTAGAGGATGATGTTGCGACATTGCCGGGTTTGGATGGGCGTAAAATGTCAAAAAGTTATGACAATACCATCCCGTTGTTCTCATCAAGCAAGGAGCTGAAAAGCGCGATCTCACGCATTGTCACGGATTCAAAGCTGCCTGGCGAAGCCAAAGACCCAGACAATTCGCACCTGTTTACCCTGTACCAAGCCTTTTCTAAGCGTGCCGAGCACGATGCCATGCGCGCTGATTTACTGGCTGGCCTAGGTTGGGGTGATGCCAAACAACGCTTATTTGCTCTGCTTGATGAGCAGCTGGCGGAGCCGCGTGAGCGCTATCATGCACTGATCTCCAAGCCCAATGAGTTGGAAGATATTCTGCAAGCGGGTGCAGTGAAAGCGCGTAAAACTGCAGCACCGTTTTTGCAAGAGCTGCGTGAGGCCATGGGGTTGCGCAGTTTTTCTGTACAAGGTGCAGAGCTGACCGGCAGTAAGAAAAAAGCTAAAAAAGTCAGTCGTGTGGTCAGCTTTAGGGATGATGAAGGCTTTCGTTTTCGTGTACTGACCAGTAAAGGTGAAGACTTGCTGTTATCCAAAGCCTTTGCCGATGGTCGTGCTGCCGGTATGGCTTCCAAGCATTTGCAAACAGCGCAGGACGATTTAGATATTCGTCAGGCTGATCAGCAACTCAGTGTATGGCTAGACGGTGAGTGCATCGCGCAAAGTCAGCAGTACGCAACAGATGAAGCCTGCGCCGAGGCATTAGCAGAGTTGCGCAGCGCACTGGCCAGCGACAGCTAACGCCTAAGGCCCAGCACCGCGTGTTGTAGGTCGCTCATTTATAGGCGACCTTGGCCATTGCGCAATACGATAGTGTCGATCTTAAAAGATCAACCTACAAGGGCGAACACAAGTGCCCGATTAGGTAGGGTGGGCACTCGTTGCCCGCGGGAATATCGTCAACAATGAAGCCTTTGCGATTCGTGGGCATAAATGCCCACCCTACCGTTTATCGGGGGTTGGCGGGGTGTTTGCGCGGGCATAAATGCCCGATTAGGTAGGGTGGGCACTCGTTGCCCGCGGGAATATCGTCAACAATGAAGCCTTTGCGATTCGTGGGCATAAATGCCCACCCTACCGTTTATCGGGGGTTGGTGGGGTGTTTGCGCGGGCACAAGTGTCCGCTCAAGGTTTTACTGCGCGGCGTCGCCTATGTATGGCGGTATGGGTATCTAAAACGCATATAAAAAAACGGAGCTTGAGGGCTCCGTTTTTGTGTAACAAATGGATATTAAGAACCCATTTGTTTCTCTTTGATCTCTGCTAATGTTTTGCAGTCGATGCACAGGGTTGCTGTGGGGCGTGCTTCGAGACGGCGAATACCGATCTCAACACCACAGGCATCACACCAGCCGTATTCATCTTCTTTGATCAGTTCGATGATTTCATCAATTTTCTTAATCAGTTTGCGTTCGCGATCACGTGTACGCAGCTCAAGGCTAAATTCTTCTTCTTGGCTGGCGCGATCAGCAGGGTCAGGGAAGTTGGCGGCTTCGTCCTTCATATGGTTAACAGTACGATCCACTTCTTCCATCAACTCTTGTTTCCAGATGTTGAGGATATTAGTGAAATGAGCGCGCATCTTATCGCTCATATACTCTTCGCCCTCGGCTTCCACATAAGGAACAAAAGCACGAATCAATTGGCTGCTTTGGTTTTCTGCTTTATTGGGCATATGTCCGCCTATCAAACATTCAAAAACACTGCGTAATAAATGTTAAATGGTTACCCGAATTAACGCCTCTACGCTCACAAGCGGGCGAACTTATCAGAAACCAGCAAGCTGTGCCAGCTTTGTTTGCAGTTAGTGCTCAGCTTTTTGCGCTATTCGACGCTTTGCTCGACAAAAGTCTTACTCTACTAGCCTGCCGTGCAGGGTAAAGGGTTTAGCATCTTCGATCAGCACATCTACAAATTGGCCGATTAAAGCGGGATTATTGCTACGGAAATAAACGATGCGATTATTTTCATTGCGGCCCTGCAATAAGCCAGGATCTTTCTTCGCGTAATCGCTAACCAGAATGCGCTGCACAGTGCCCGCCATACGACGCGTGTGTTCAAAGCCTTGTTGTTGTAAGCGGTGTTGCAAACGCGCTAAGCGCTCCTTTATCACTTCTTCAGGCGTGTCATCACGCAGCTCTGCCGCTGGTGTGCCAGGGCGCGGGCTGTAGATAAATGAATATGAAAAATCAAAACCCACATCAGCGATCAGCTGCATGGTTTGTTCAAAATCTTTTTCAGTTTCGCCTGGGAAGCCCACAATAAAGTCTGAGCTGATTAAAATATCAGGCACTGCTGCTTTGAGTTTACGAATCCGTGATTTGTATTCAAGGGCTGTGTGATTGCGCTTCATTGCCGCCAAAATGCGATCAGAACCCGACTGCACCGGCAAGTGGATGTATTTGGCCAGCTTGGGGATATTGGCATGAGCATCAATCAGAGCGTCAGAAAACTCAAGCGGATGCGAGGTCATATAGCGAATGCGGTCAATGCCATCGATTTCTGCTACGAGACGAAGCAGTTCGGCAAAGTCGGCAATGCCACCGCTGTCGGTATCACCACGGTAGCCGTTGACATTTTGCCCCAGTAACGTCACTTCACGCACGCCATGTTCAGCCAGATGTTGGACTTCTGCCAGCACATCAGTCAGTGGACGGCTGACTTCTTCGCCGCGCGTATAGGGCACCACGCAAAAGCTGCAATATTTGCTGCAGCCTTCCATCACCGAGACAAAGGCGGTTGGGCCGTCGATGCGTGGTTCGGGCAGGCGGTCGAATTTTTCAATTTCTGGAAAAGAGACATCAACTTGTGCCTTGCCGGTGCTGCGCGCTGCGTCAATTAGCTCAGGCAGGCGATGCAGGGTTTGTGGGCCAAAGACCACGTCAACATAAGGCGCGCGTTCGCGAATGGAAGCGCCTTCTTGACTGGCCACGCAACCGCCGACAGTAATGATTAAGTCGGGATTGGCCTGCTTGAGTTCACGCCAGCGGCCCAGCTGCGAGTACACCTTATCTTGCGCGCGTTCGCGAATAGAGCAGGTATTAAGGACGATAACGTCGGCATCTGCAGCGTCGCTGGTGGTTTCCATGGCTTGCTGTTCGCTCAGTAAATCCACCATGCGCGAGCTGTCATACTCGTTCATTTGGCAACCGTGGGTTTCGATGTATAGTTTTTTAGCCATGAGATAACGCGCCTACAAGTAACAACATTAGCCGCATATTATGGAAGACCAGCGGGAAGGGCGCAAACCTATTTGGTTATTTAGAGGTTTTGTCTGATTGAGGGTTACTTTTATCTGCTAGGTAGATCTGCATGTGCCGTGATTCGAATAGGCGGTTGTTCGTTTGTGTGTTGGCGTGCCTCGATAGTGACGTTATTCCCTCAGAGAGCCATCCTGGCTCTATTCGGGCGCTACGCCATCCATGGCTACGCTTGTCACGTCACTATCGAGGCACTGCTTAATCATCGGTGTTGCCAGCATGTCAGTAGTACGGCTCTTTTGGTTTTACTGTTTCATCTCAGAGCACTGCTGCATGGCTTGCGGAGGTTGTGCTTATGCAGTGGTGCCGACAATATAGATAGTCAACGAGTGCTTCAGGGTTTGTGTGACAAGCGCGCCATGGATGGCGCTACGCCGGAGTTGAACCCAGGATGGGTTCATCGACGGAAAAAAACATACCCTGAAGTACGACATACACCAATCGGTGCTTCTACTGGGATTGACGTTAAAAATATGAAAGCAAAGAGTTTATTTCTTGTGAATATTCTTCGGCAATTGCACAACATCGCTGCCTGAATAGATATCTGACCAGGTGCGCTTGTTCTTATCGAATAACATCCACCAAAAACCCAAGCCTGCTGGCAACCAAGCAAAGATAGCGATTAAAAAGCGCAGCAGTGCTTGCCAGATATCAATGGCGCTGCCGTCTGCGTTTTGTACACGGATGCCCCACACTTGCATGCCAAGGGTTTGCCCACCATGGGTCCAAAACTTAGCGAAAAAAGCAAAGACAGAAAAAAACAAGATAGTAGAAAGCACAGGATCGATGTCGAGCATCTGGCTGTCGGCCATTGCTTGTAAAGCTTCTGAGCCATAAATCAGGCGCAGTATGCCCTGCTGGTAAATTAGCGTGACGACCATAATCAAAGCGATGCAAAGCATAAAATCATAAGTAATAGCCGCTAGGCGTTTCCAAAAGCCTGCTTTGGGAAAGTTGCCTGCTGGCTGAAGTGCGTGCTTAGACATAACCGCTGGATACCCATAAATTAAAGTGCTGTATTGTAACCATACACATGCGCAGGCGCGAATCTATTGTGGTGTGTTGCTGTGGCATGGAGCAGTACGCATTATACGCACGGCCTGCACAGTGCCGTTTGGTGCTGTTGCTCTAGACTGCTAAACGGGGTTGTGCAAAAAGCACCAAGTGGCTGGCTATCTGGCCCTATAATGCTGTTCAATTGCCGGCCGTATCACGCTTTATTGTGCTATTTGACCATCGGTCCCGCTGTTTAAACCAGTTATCTACAACTCAATGACAGCGCTTTGCTGTTTATGCATGCTTAACTCACGAATTCGTCTGGAGCAGACCATGTCACGATTAAAAGGCACGCGCGGGTTTACCCTCGTAGAATTGATGATCACCCTTGCCTTGTTGGCTATTATCGCCACCATTGCCGTGCCAAATTTTATGCAGTTTATTCGTAATAATCAGGTACAGGCTAAAGCCGATGAGCTCAAAACCTTTTTGCAATATGCGCGTGGCCAGGCGGTAACAACGCGTAAAACCTACGAAGTGACGACGGGCACTGTGTGGGAGGTTAAACCGGCAGGCGAGGCTGCTGAACGTAGGCTTGAATTTAATACCACGCAAGCACAGGCGCTCACCAATCCAAATAGTTTAACGCTATCTTTTGCGCCCAATGGCGTGGCTTCTAGCGCTGCGACAATCACCGTATGCCGTGATAGTGATTTTGCCAATGGCTACCTACTAAATGTCAGCCGAAGCGGTGTTGTTAGAATATTTGCGCGTGGCTATAAAGATGACACCGATAAACTCACCAGTTGCACACCATGAGGCTCAAAATGAAAAACAGCCGAGGTTTCAGCTTAATTGAAGTGCTGGTCACCATTGTTCTCACTACTGTGGGGATTTTGGGCATGGTCGCGCTGCAAAGTAGAAGTATTCAGTACACTCAGGATTCGGTGAATCGCAACACAGCAATTGCTTTAACCAATGAGTTGGTAGAGATCATGCGCGCTAATCGTGATGAGCTATTCGTTAAAAGGCCACCAATAGAGCCTATGTACAGTCAATTGGCAGAAACGTCTGCGCTTTATAAAGCAGATGGCTCCTTTGATTTTGGCGTTGCTGATTGCGCCACACCAGCGCAAACAGCTAAACAACAAGCAGGTTGCTGGTTGGTTAAAGCGCGAGCAACGCTGCCCTCTGCAAGCGACGCAGCGATTGCTGGTCAGTTTATGGTGTGTCCAAGTTTTAAAATGGACAGCGATGGCAAGCCTGAGTGTGCAGGCAGCAGTTACACCGGTTCAACAATGGCAGTTCAGCTGGCATGGCGCAGTAAAGAAAGTGTTTGTGGCAAAGATTCAGACTCGGATATCTGCACATTCAGCACACGGGTGGAATTATGAATAGGTTAAACAATACCCGCCAGCGCGGCTTATCGATGGTTGAGTTATTGGTTGCCTTAGCAATCAGTAGTTTTTTAATACTGGGCATTACTCAAGTTTATATTGATAACAAACGCAATTATGTATTTCAGCAAAGCCAAGCGAATAATCAGGAAAATACCCGTTTTGCCGAGCTGACATTAAATGCATGGCTCAATAGAGCAGGCTATCGGCGAGCGCCAGATCAAGCCATTGAGGATGCCTTTCCACAAGTGGCTGCTACGGCAGACTGCCGTGCTTTTGAAGAGGGGGCCACTGTTACAGACTTCATAGCAGCTGCTGGTTCTCAGGAAGTGGGGCTTTGTATTCGCTACCAACCAGCCTCGCCAACTGAGCTTGATTGTCAAGGCAATACAGTAAAGAGCGTGACTGGCACTAAGCTCAATACTCCTTTTGTAAAGCCTGACGTTAATGAAGAGTTGATCGTTTTAGCTATTAAATTTGTGCCTGATGCTGAGCTAAATAAAGGCACTTTGCAATGTAAAAACGTATCGGGAACAAGCCCTGCATTTGCTGAGCTGCTGGATGGGGTTGCAGATATGCGGTTTGAGTTTGCGACCGGTGAGAATGATTTGTTTGAAAAGAAACTAAAAGACACCAACCCATGGGCAGATAATGCAGCGGGGTTGGTACGTGCTGTGCGTTATTCAATACTGTTTGCCAGTCGTAATAATCAGCGTGATAGCGACTCTAGAGTGTATACAGATTGGATTGATTCGCTGGCCGCTGGTGCGAATAAAACGCGCATCCAAGACGGTGATAATCGACGCGTCTATCAATTAGCCGGTAGCACACAAACCTTGAGGAATATGATGCCATGAGGAACTTTAAAGCAGCCCAACAGCAGCAGGGAGCTGTGCTCATTATCGCGCTAGTTATGTTGTTAGTGCTGACAGCGCTTGCTGTTAGCAATATGCGCGGTGTAACACTCGAATCAAAAATTACTGCCAACCGTGCAGAGATACAGCGACTACAAGATGTTGCTGATGCAGCACTACGTGAAGGTGAGTTTCGGTTTTATGGGCCAGCTCATTTGCGTGCAAAATTAGAATATGAGGCTGAAAACTGTAAAACCAGCAATGTGCTTGTAATCAATGGCTTGAACAAACCTTGCTTACTAAAAGAAATGAATATTGGCACGGCTGATGACACGCGAGACATGCGGCAGAAGTTTTATCTTGATCCGTTAGGATTCTTTGCGGCATATACGGATTACGCTAACAACTATGATGTGACAACTGGGGCAGCAGTAGAAAGTGGCAAAGTTCTAGCATGGATGCCATACCTAGGTTTAGACGCTGATTCAGCTAGAGAATTCCAGCCAGATAGTAATCGAGAGTCTTTTTGGAATACCTACTTAGTATCCGCCAGTGCTGATGAAAGCGAAGCACTCAATGCAGAATACGGCGCTGTGCTTGAAGGCCGTGGTACATATTATTATTTAGTGAATGGGCAAGCCCACGATGAACTCGTTGTGCAGTCAACCACTGCAAATATCTATGTTGGCCTAAATAACTAAAGGAACCAGCTATGAAATATTTAAATATTTATCAGAGTGTCAGTAAAGTAACTTGCTCAGCACTATTGTGTACCGGCGTTCTTACTGCATCATTCTCAGCGCAGGCTGCTGGTGACATTCAGTATCCATCACAAAAACCTTTGTCATTAACAGAGGGTGTGCCGCCTAATTTATTAGTAACATTAGATGACTCTGTCTCGATGGCATGGGCTTATACGCCTGATGGGATTTCAGGTAATAGAGGTATTCGAGCCGCTCGTTCGAATACATATAATGAAAGCTACTATGACCCTAGTACTGTATATGTTATGCCGAAGAAAATTAGCTACAGTGGTGGAGAGGTAAAAGTAGTCGACTATACTTATGGCTCAGGTAAAGATATTAACTTTTACAGTGCACCAAGGGATGGCTTTGCAGGCACAGGACATACAAACTTATCAAATAAATATAGAGTTCAATGGGGTAATAATCATTTTCTAAGCAGCTGTTATTCTATTTATCCGAGTGGTGTTTGTGACGATGGTGAAACACCTGCTCATTATTTTGAATATACGTCATCAGGGGCTTGCCCGATACCGCCTACTACTGCATCAAAGATTGATGATAGTTGTTATGAATATAAAGAAATTCAAACGGACGCTGAAAAAAAGAACTTTGCTATTTGGTATTCTTTTTACAGAAACAGAAACTTAGCAACACGAACAGCTGCTAACTTAGCGTTTTACACAATGCCTAACAATGTCCGCTTAACGTGGGGTGCACTAAATAGTTGTAATATAGGCCAAGGCTGGACATCAAACAATTGTAATAATAATAAAATGGATCGCTTTACCGGTCAGCATCGCGTTAATTTTTTTAAATGGCTTGATACCTTTCCTGCTAGTGGTGGGACACCGTTACACAGGGCTATGCATCGAGCTGGAGAGTTTGTAAAGAGTGATACTGACGATAAATCTGTTTGTCGTGCTAGTTATCATGTTTTGATGACAGATGGTATGTGGAATAGCCGTGCTAATAGTAAAAGTGATGCTGATAGTACTTCTAAAGCTCTGCCAGATGGAAAACAATATACTGGAGCAATAGCGCCTTACTGGGATGGGCAGACACTTGGTAGTACTTCAGACACGCTTGCGGATAGTGCGTTTTATTATTGGTCCAATGATTTAAGGAGTGATTTAGATGATGATATTGCTCCTTATATGCCAATAAAAACAGCTGACCCACTTAAAGATTATTGGGATCCGCGCAACAATCCTGCTACTTGGCAGCATATGGTTAACTTTACTGTAGGCTTAGGCTTATCAACCTCGTTAACCCGTAATGATGCGCCTACCTGGGATACCACTTTCGATAATCCGACGTTTGCTAAAATTGATGAACTGAAAAACTTAGGTACAAATGGCTTGGCTTGGCCAGGTGTTACACAAAATAGCGCCTCAACTATTTATGACTTATGGCATGCGGCGGTTAACTCACGTGGTGAGTTCTTTAGTGCAGAAAGCCCCGACGCATTAGTTCAGGCATTCCAGCAGATTCTTGAGCGTATCAGCGGACGCAGCACCACAGGTTCAAGTCCGGCAGTTAACTCTGGCGTAGGTGATGACGGCACTGGGTATGCGTACCAAGCGTCTTATGCAGCAGATCAAAACTGGGCAGGCAATTTAACCGCAACCATGAAGTCGCTAGATGCTTTAGGTAATTTATCAATTACTCAAATATGGAGCGCGAAAGAGAAGTTAGATGCTAAAGCAATAAACAGCCGTAATATAAAAATGGCTGAGCCTGGCGATTCTGACTTGGTTGATTTTAAATGGTCGAACCTATCTGATGATCAAAAGGATGATTTAAACCGAGATCCTGATCGCGGTGATAATGAAGACAGTTTAGGCTCGGAACGACTGAGTTTTTTGCGCGGTGATCGTGCGCAGGAGGGCTCTAAATTCCGCGAGCGTATGTCAGTGCTTGGCGATATGGTTAACTCAAAACCTATTACAGTACGAGGTGCGCGTTACCTAACGGGGCAGGCAAATCGTATTGAAGGCTCCGACAGTAAATATGAAGAGTTTGTTGCTGAACATAAAGGCCGTGCCCCCATGGTTTATGTCGGTGCTAATGATGGCATGTTGCATGGCTTTAATGCCAACACAGGCGATGAGATGTTTGCCTTTGTACCCTCTGCAGTGTTTAAAAATCTGCATAAGTTGACTGGAACAGGTTATGGCGAAGCAACTCACCAGTTCTTTGTTGACGGGTCACCAGTGGTTGCGGATGTATTTATCAATGATAAATGGCGTACAGTTTTAGTGGGCACCTTAGGTGCTGGCGGTAAAGGAATGTTTGCCCTCGATGTGACTGACCCTGCTGCTATTACGTTACTTTGGGAATTTAATAAGGATAAATTAGAAACTGAAGATGTAAAGCTGGGTTATACATACTCGCAGCCAACCATTGCACGTTTGCATAATGGTAAATGGGCCGCAGTGATGGGCAATGGTTACGCTGCAGCGGGCAGTGAAAATGGCAAAGCCTCTTTACTGATTATAGATATGGAAACAGGTGATTTAACCAAAAATATCGTAGTAGAAGGCGCTGTCGGAACACCTAATGGTATGTCCACACCTAAGCTTGCAGACATTAACGCAGATGGCATTGCGGATTACGCGTATGCAGGTGATTTGCAAGGGAATATGTGGCGTTTTGATTTAGCACCAGATAATGGTGACGCCAATAACCCTTTCTTGCGCAAAGTAGCACCGCGCGCGGGTGAAACAGTAGAGTTTCAAGCTTCTTTTGCCGGCAATCCATTGTTTGTCGTTAAAGATAGTGATGGAAACCGTCAGCCGATTACTGCTGCGCCTTCGATTGTTCGTCATCCGACCGGCAATGGCTACATCATTGTTGCAGGTACGGGGCGTTTTTATGCTGAGGGCGACCAAAATGGCTTGGCTGATTCAAAGCAAAGCATTTATGGTATTTGGGACCCTACTACCAAGAAACCACGCTCTACGGGCAAAAGTGGCTTCCCATTTCCGGCTGCGACTCGAGCGAACTTAGAAGAGCAAGTAATGGAGTCTGCTTTAACCAGTGTTAAAAATGGTAAAGAGGCTCGATTGTTAAGTAGTAAGCCAGTGCCGTGGGCTGAAATAGATCCTGCAACAGATGTCTGGTCAACAGCTGATAAAAAAGCAGGTTGGTACTTTGATCTGGTTTTAGATAAAGAAATGATCGTGGCTGATATGATGCAGTTCGGTCAGACTTTATTCTTTCAGTCGCTCGTGCCTAACACTAACCCGTGTAGGGCAGGTGTTGACAACTGGTCGTATGCAATTAACCCAACGACCGGCGGACGTACTACACACCATGCATGGACTGATTACCGCACCTCTGATAATACCAATACAGTCATCACAGCAGTGAAAATGGATGGTGAGGGCGGTTTAAGTATCGGGCAGCGTCCTGATAAAAAGTACGAGTTATGCACTGGTACAACCTGTGAGGAAATCACACCTGACCCAGCCAGTATTGGCCGCCAAAGCTGGCGTGTTGTTGAGGGGCAATAAGATGAGAAATATTCTGTTATTTGTAGTGGTGGCGCTTAGCGCTGCCAGCTTTACAGTCAGCGCACAGGTAAATACCTTTGAAGATATTGGTGCTGTGCAAAGTGTCCAGCTTGGTAATAATGTGATTGTTGTCAACGACACATCGTATCATTTACCAAACACCGTTCAGGTTGAAGGAGCTGCTGCCATTTTAAAGCTCAAGCCCGGATACTTGGTGGGCTTTAGCGGAACGCTTGCAGCACCATACAACAGGATTGATTCGCTGTATTTATACCCTGAGTCAGTTATAGAAGCAGAGCAAAACTTGAAAAATAGCGCAGCCGAAAACCAAGGAGCGCAACGATGAAAAAAGCTCAGCAAGGCTTCACCCTTATAGAAGTCATGATCGTTGTCGCGATTATTGGTATCTTGGCGGCGATTGCTTATCCCAGCTATGACGAATACGTGAAGCGCGGTAACCGCACCGAAGGTCAGGCGTTTTTAAGTGATGTGGCGGCGCGTCAGGAGCGTTACTTTTCGCAAAATAATGCCTATATAACAGCTGCGACTGATATTGCTAAGCTGGGGCTGGCAGATACAAACTCACCGACTAACTTATACACAATAAGTCTAGCCGCAGGGGGTGGAGGCTACATATTGACTGCAACCCAGCAGTTTAATGATACTAAATGTGGCAACTTAACTTTAAATGCCCTCGGCGAGAGAGGGCGTACAGGTTCAGATAAAACAGTTGATGAGTGCTGGCGCTAAACCAAAAAGCGCTCTCAAGCATCTGTGCTTTATTGGCTTTATAGTTCAAACAACAACCGGCGCACTTTCTGCGCCGGTTTCATATTCTTACCTAGAAACTCTAGTCCGGTATCACCACCTCTCCTCGATGCTGCTTCCCAGCATAGGCGCTCATAATCTTCTCTTTTAACGCCGCTTTGGCTCCCGCCTCGCCATGAATTAAGCGCACCTGCTGCGGCCATTTGCGCATGCCGGTGATAAAGCGCACCAAGCTGCTTTGGTCGGCGTGTGCCGAGTAGCCGCCGAGGGTGGTGATTTGTGCGCGTATATCGATGCGCTGCTGATCGATTTCGGCATAGCCGCCACGTGGGCCGTACTTTTGAATTTGATTGCCGAGCGTGCCTTGTGCTTGGTAGCCGACAAACAGCACGTCATGCCGTGGGTCATCGAGCATGGCTTGCAGGTAGTTGACGATACGCCCACCGCTGCACATGCCGCTGGCAGCGATGACAATCGCAGGTCGCGCTGTGTTAGCCAAGTGGCGCACCATGCGTGTGTGATCTTGGTGTGAGTCAATGGTGATTAGATTTTTAAAAGCTAATGGGTTGCGGCCTCTATTGATTCGTCTCTGAGCTTCTTTATCCCAAAACTTGTCCAGCTGGGCGTACACCTGAGTAAAGCGGCTGGCCAGCGGCGAGTCTAAAATAATCGGAATATCATGCCAGAACGATTTATCTTTAGGTGTTTTGCTTTCTTGCAGCAACTCAGCGCTGCTGCTCACGCCGCTTTGGCATTGCTTGCGGTGGATAATATCTTCTAGTTCGTACAATAATTCTTGGGTACGACCAATACTAAAAGCAGGAATCAGCACAGTGCCTTGGTCGCGTAAAGCGTGCTCAATCACTGCTTGCAAGCGCTGGCGCCGATCACGGCGGCTGTGGTGGTTGCGATCCCCGTAGGTGCTTTCTAAGATCATTAGATCGGCGCGGTAGGCGGGCTTTGGTGCGGATAAAATCGGTGCATAGGGCGCACCTAAATCACCGGAAAAAAGCACGCGTTGTTTAGCCTTTTGCTGCGGCTGCTGAATTTCTAACTCAACGTAAGCTGAACCTAAGATATGCCCAGCGCGTTGCAGGCGAATTTTCACCGATGGCAGGGGTGCTTTCAGCATCGGCAGCCATTTGTTGTAAGGCAAGGCAATGATGCGCTGGGCAACCAGCTTAATGTAGCGTTCGACCAGATGCTGATCGCGGCTGACACCGATTTTAAAGGCATCTTCGAGTACAATTGGCAGCAGTCTTGCCGAGGGTTCGCTACAGATAATCGGCCCCTTAAAACCAGCAGCTAACAAGTAAGGAATGCGCCCCACGTGGTCAATATGCACGTGAGTAACAATCAGCGCTTTGACTGTGGAAATATCAAACTCAATGCTCAATTGATCACTGCCAGCAGCGCCCTCAGCCGATGTTTCTGCGCCCTGAAACAATCCACAATCGACAAGGAAACTGGTGTTTTCATCAATAAAAATCTGATGACAGGAGCCGGTTACGCCGTTTTTTGCACCGTGATGCAGTACCTTTGCTAAGTCTTGCATGTGCATACCTGCTTAATAGTGGTTTATTCATTAAAGCTACGGCTGGCGAAAAGGCAAATATGAACCCGAAAAGTGTGCGGCACTCAGCATTTTTGGCTGGCATCAAGCCAGTATGACTGGGCGCGCTCATGTGTATCTCATCCTAGACACAAATTTAGGCCAGAAATAAAATCTGCGCCTGCTATTAATATGCTGGCTTTGTATGCAGTTTGCTTAAGTAAGCGTTAAACTGTTGGCCACATACAAAATTGCAAGAGTACTTCGATGCGTAAGCCTTATTTTATTCTTCCTGCGCCTGTTGTATATGTTGCTTTCCTGTTGCTGGCATGGGGGTTGAGCACGCTATGGCCGCTGTCGCTGCCGAGTAACCCTTGGACGTGGTTTTTTGGCTGGGCGGCAATTGATGCCGGCACGCTGCTGATGTTTTGGACGGCGTGGCTAATGTTATGGCGCAAAACCACGCTGAACCCTTATGGTAAGCCACAGCAATTGATCACTGAAGGCCCGTTTCGGGTAACCCGTAACCCCATTTATGTTGCCGACACCATGCTCTATATAGGCGCGGCACTTTTGTTTGCTGACCTGTGGATTTGGATATTCCTACCCGTGGTCCTGTTGGCGGTTAGCATTGGCGTTATACGTCATGAAGAACGCTTAATGATGGAGCACTTCGGTGATGATTATCGCCAATATATGGCTAAGGTACGGCGCTGGTTCTAATGCAGGGTAGGAGTGCTTGCTGCGTTCAGGGGCTTATAGTGCTTAAGATCAAGGCGCGGGCTTTAGGCAATGTGCGCTTGGTTAAGTCCTGTGCTGTCGCTTAACGGAGTAAAATGCGTACAAGTAACGATTAGGTTGAGTGCTTTTGGCCAAAACCAAATAGGCGCCTAGTGGTAAGTGTTTGATGACGTTTAATGTGGAGAAGTGTGTACCGTGAAAAAAGCCAACTCTTTTGCCGCGCTCAGTGGATTGGTCTATTCAACCGACAGCGGGCGTCATTGCCCAGCCTGTGAACAACCGCAAGACGACTGCATTTGCGCCGAACAACCCGTCAATAGCGGCGATGGCATTGCCCGAGTACGCCGCGAAAGCAAAGGCCGTGGTGGCAAAACAGTCACCACCATTCAAGGCTTAGTCTTAACCCTCGAAGAATTAAAAACCCTCACCGCTGCACTTAAAAAACGCTGCGGCTGTGGAGGCTCATTAAAAGATGGCGTGATCGAGATCCAGGGTGATCAAGTCCAGCTGTTGATTGAAGAATTACAAAAACGCGGTTTCACCGCCATAAAATCTGGCGGATAGACGGGCCGCAGAACGTTACGGTAGGGCGGGCATTTATGCCCGCGATTACGCCCGGCCAGTTCCGGTAGGGCGGACATTTATGTCCGCGATTACGTTCGACCAAACCTGCGGAGGTTGCTATTAAACAACCGCGCGGGCACAAGTGCCCGCCCTACGCATTACCTGCAGCCACACCTTGCTATTCACCAATTGCGCACGCTGGCATTTATGCCCGCCCTTGTTTTGTGTTTTCTTCTATGTAACAGGGCTGTTATTGTGCTTCATCGCAGGCTTGCTCAATCGCATCAAAGACGTGCTCCTGTACCGTCAATGAAAACTGCTTGCGCCTGTTATTTGATACCTTGCCTTTATTTTGTAAGGCGCTAAGCACCAAAGTAGTCAAGTCCTTGCCGCGCACATCAAAGCGTTCATCGATAGCCCGGTAGACCAGATCAAAACGCTGCAAGAATTCAGTTTCCGCATGCAAATCATGCTCCAGTGCTTGCTGCGTCATCTCTAAACCAAAGGCCACGCATTCTGTGGCATCCCAATAGCGGTACAATGACTCGTCTGCGTTTAAATTGAATTGATAATCCTCATCACCCAGCCATTGCACTTGCCAATGCTTTCGCATGGGTACGGAAAAGCTTTGTAACGCCCGCAGGTATTTATCTTCATTACGTTTCATCGCAACTGAAACGGGTAACAAAACACCCGGTGGCAATGCCCCTGATTGTGCCAAAATAGAGTGAAATAAAAACCTTGAAAGCCGCCCGTTGCCGTCCATGAACGGGTGTATAAATACAAAAGCAAACGATAAAATGGATGCAGCAACGAGGGGGTCAATCTGCCTCGGCCACTGTTTAGCTAAATGCAATAACTCATTCATGAGTTCGCGCACTTGCGTTGGTGCTGGTGGGACATAGGTTACGCCAGCCGCGCCGCGCAACGGGCCGCGTAGCCAATTTTGTTGATGGCGATAAAAAACCGCTTTATCCAGCGGATTGGTAATACAGAGATTCTGCAAAGCCACTAAATAGGCTTCGTCTAACTCATGAGGCTGGTGTGCTTGACGTAATAGCTCAACAAACGCTTCTGTCTTGTCTGGCAGGGGGGCTTCACGCTCGATGGCAAAACTGCTTTCCGTTTCATGCAGGTACGCCCAGCTCAAGGCGCGATCTAAGAGCTGCGAATTTAAGCCTTGAATAAATGTATTGGCCTGCCGCAACAAGTCCTGCTGCAGCCCCGCCTTGATTTCATGCGTGCGTTCCACGGTGACGCAGTAATTAATCGAGCCTAAACCATTAAAATTCACTCGCCAGCGGGCGTTGCGTTGATCCACTCCGGTGATATAGCGTTTTGGATCAAACAGCATGACGGTTGGCCCTGCAATGCTTAGGTCATCGGACAGTTGCTTCTGATTAAAAGATTCCCACAAAAAGCCCAAGATCCGCACATAACGACTGGACGGTTGTGCATGTACAGCGGCAAGCATAGATGCGCTAGGCAGTTGCCGTAGCCCTTGATATAGGATCTGAAGATTGATGCCCTCATGTTTGAGAGCAAATAAAAAGTGCTCAAGAGGGATGTCTGCATTGGGCGCAACATGTGCCGGAACACGCAATGCATCGCCGTCATCCATAATGCGAGAAACAGGCCCCACCTGAGCAGGTTTGCGCAAGGGAAACACCTTTAAGCTGTAGTGATCACAGAGCCATTGATAGCCTACATTGCTCATTTTTTATTAATCCTGATAGGTTTTTGTTAATTATAGGTCAGGTTGCATTGTTTTTATTAAAAAAGAGAGTGTTTGGCGGACACTTGTGCCCGCGATTACGATTCAGCAAACACCGCTACAATGATCACCGCAAACAGCACACGTTCAGTCCAAAGGCTTAACTTGGCATCTTCGGCTTGATACAAGCGTTGCGCATATTCAGCTGCTTTACGGATGCATCATTAGGTGTCAGGTCCCGCATGATTAATAACGTTCTTATAAAATAAATCCGGTCTCTTTTCTTGCCATTCTTTCATTGTTGCAATGGGTGTTTGATGGTGAAGAGCTCGCTGTGGAACATGGTGATTGTACACCCAGCAATAGCGCTTTAAAGTTTGCTCTAAATCTTCGGATGAATCATACCTGCGAGTTGCTAAAACATCACTGATGCGGCCATTAAAGCGCTCGACCATACCGTTGGTTTGCGGTCGACCCGGCTTGATTAAGCGGTGCTCTATACTGTGCTTCTCGCATACCAAGTCAAATAGATGGTTGCCCGTGGGTTTACGTTCACCACCTGCTGTAAAACGGTCAGTAAAGGACTTGCCATTATCGGTAAGAACCTTCTGGATCTTGAACGGTGCTTTGTCGATTACACGCTTCATAAAGCGCTCAGCGTCTTTGGCGGACTGGCTAGGTAATACTTCGAGATACACCCAGCGCGTTGCACGATCGATGGCGACGTACAAATAGCGGCGCTGCTTCTCATCAGGCATTTGCGGTAAGAATTTGATGTCTATATGGATAAAACCAGGCTCATAATCCTTGAAGGGCTTATGCTTGGGTTCTGAGCCTTGCTCATTCTCTTGATCTTGTTTTCGCAGCTGCGCCAAGGTGGGCACCTGCCTTCTTCTCAGCATGCGTGCGAGTGCAGAACGTGAAAGAGTTGGATGAAGAAATTCACGCGCTACAACCAACAAGTCATCAAGACTCAAGCGTAGAAACTCACGGGCAACAATCAAAACCTCTTCTTGATGAGGGCTTAAAGTTGCCAGCAAGTTATGACGAGTATGCGAGCGGTCATAAACATCGGTACGATAACGCCAGCGACGAATTGTAGAGTCTGATACGCCATATTTACGTGCCAGCGCTAAATCGCTGATGCTAGCTGGTGCTTGTTGTATCTCAGCTCTAATTTTTGGCGTTGTTGTAGCTTGTTTATGTAGCTTGATGTTCATGGGTATGCTCCCGGAAAACCTTCTGGATTAGCTCTCTTGCAACGAGTAAAGGATAACTCCTAAAACTCATCTGATCATCCGGTACTCTACAATTAGGAATGCACTGGATGAGTATTTGTCACTCTGCTGGATAGATTTTATTTTTCCTTGGCGTATGCTTTAGTTCTTTTAATTCATCCTAAGGGAATGCCATGTCTCGTGCGTTAGAGTCTTTTAATCTCGCCATACTCGACTCAAGTTATCTACTTGAGCTGAATAAAAATGATCCGTCATCTGAGCACAGTGAGACGCTTAAGCGTTCATCCTTAGTTATGGCGCTCACAGCTTGGGAAAGCTATGTAGAAGACCGTCTAGGTGAGGCTGTAACTGAAAAAGTTGCAATCTTAAAGGGCAGCTTTATTGAAACCTATATTAATCAGAACTTAGCTAAAGAGATTAATATGCTGCATAACCCAAACTCTCATAGAACATATGAGTTGTTTAAAACGTATTTGGACATTGATATCAGGGATGCATGGAAATTTGATAACTTTATTTCGCAAGAGACAGCAAAGCATCTTGATAGTCTGATCCGCAAGCGTGGTGAGGCAGTGCATCGAATCAAAATTCGTAATCCAAATCAAAACCTGCCGCACCTAGTTACCTCTGATGAAGCCAAAAAAGCCATTCGTTTTATTACCAATTTAGTAAAAGCCACAGATCGCTATTTAGAACAGCAGCTGTGCCCGCATAGTAACCAGCAGTAGTGCTGTTGGTAAAGTGAGTTGTGAACGGATGCCCCTAAGTAGGCGTTGTCAGGCGCAAAGATCAGCGCTTACCAGTTAAATATCTCAACAGGCCCGCACTGACTTAAAGTCTTATTACCGCCCAAACTGCCGCTCACATGGAATACCATCGCCATCACCATCCATCTTGGTGTTCGGGCAATTACGCAAAAAGAACAGTGCTTCATCATAAGAGCTCATTTGCGAGCAGTGCTGTCTACCATCACAGCGAAAGGTTGATGCAGACGCTGTTGAGTTCGTATGTGATTTAAACGTTGAAGGCGCAGTGGGTGGTGTTGATAGCATCGAGGTGCTAGTGGTCACTGTGTTGCGGGATATTTGTAGAAAATCAGGCCAGCCGTTTTTATTCACATACCAGCCGCCGGCAATAATTACGATAAAAATGATTTTTTTCATGTGTGAATTCCTTCTCTGACAGTAACTTATAGTTGAGTAAATCTATAGCCAGTAAACGAACAGGTTATTTTTTAAAAGTTTAGGTAGGCTCGATAAAGTTTGTGATAATGAGTAAAAAGCACTATTTCCACGGCCTTAAATCAACGATAGCTACCACTTCAGCAGTATCTTTATGCATCAATACAACCATGTCTTGATTGTTGGCGCGTAGCGGTAACCAAGTGTCGGCTTTGGGGTGTTTGGCTAATACGGCTTTGATGTCTTCTGCGGTGTTATTTGCTGGTAGATCTGATAGCTCTAACAGGCGTTTCTTGATGGACTCTTTTTGCGAGTCTAATGGCTGATATAGATTAGGGCGCTGGGCAATGTCCACTCCAGCGAACACCGATTCCATTAAAATATCGTTACGTTCATCACTGTCCGTTGGGTTTGTTGCTGCTACCCATTGCGGGCCGAGTAATGATGGCTGACGGTAGTTTAAGTCAGTTTGATCCAGCTTGCGCTCGTCAATATCTAAGACGCGCACTAAGTCAAAACGGTCAGCTGCAAATACTAACCATGCTGGGCGTCCTTCAGCAACTGTCAAGAGGCCATAACAGAGTGCAGCAAGCTGCAGCAGGGCTATCACGCTTAAATCCATGACTAAGCTTTTTTTACCGACTTTATAGACCAAAAGAGTCAGTAGTGGGCCGAGTACAACATCAACAGCTAAAAGAATAAGAAAAATCTGGGTAACGCCGACGACGGTATGTAGCGGCGCTGGATACCAGAGATAAAAAACCACGCCTATGACGGCTAAAGCAATAACGGCTGAAATGGTAAGGTGAATTGTAAAGGCTTTAATGCGTGCGCTCATAAATAGGTGCTTAAACTACGGTTAGTGAATAGAAAATACTATTAAGGTAAATAACGACAGTTTGCTGGAACGTAACGAAACGCATTGGCTGAGGCAATTGCACAGCCCCAGATAATCGGTTGGCCTAGCATGATAGATGCTGAGGGTGTTCCTGCAGTTAGTGTGCCGCTGCCCGGAGTCAGTAGCAGAGGTGCGTTTAAAGCTGCATCTAGACCTGCTGCATAGGTGATGCTGATACGGCCCTCAGTGAGTGCTACTGCTGCGGTATTAGCAATAGCGGCGATGGCGATACTGTTAACATGCTTAGATGGGCTAAATACATAAGTGTAAGAGTTAGCCGCTGCTGGCCCGGTGCCACTGTAAGCGGCAATGGCGGATGTTGCATTGCTGCTAATGGTTTCAATTACTGCAGCTTTTGCTGAGGTGGCTAAGGTCAAACCTTCAGCGACCTTGGTGCGTACCGTGTAATCTTGGTATGCAGGTAACGCCAGTGCTGCAAGTATGCCAATGATGGCGGCCACAATCATAAGTTCGATTAAGGTAAAACCTTGATGATTTTGAAAGTCAGCATGCATGGTAAACATTCTCAAGGCAGGGCAGTTTGTAGGTAAAGTAGTGCTTTTTAAAGCACAACGCCCCGTAATATTACGAGGCGTTGTTTAGAGAGGGTAGTTGATAGTTAACTATTAACGGCACTCTGCTGGAGCGTATTTTGCTTCAAGAGTACCCAACTCGGCTGCTGTTAAACCACGGTTGCCAGCTGTTGTTGCAGAGTCAGATGCGCAAGCCCAGTCAATTGCACCGGTTGCACCTGCTGTTAAACCAGCTTTCTTAACATTAGGAGTCAGTACAATTGTTGCTCCTTGTACGTCAGTAGGGAAACCAGCTGTTGCACCTTGTAAAGTTACTGTAATAGCACCGTTAGTATCATCAATTGTAATGTCCGCTACGTATTTAGTTTCTTTTTCATTGGCAGGTATTGCGTTATATGTTGTTGCTGCTGCTTCAACACCGTCAAGACCGTCAGTTTGAAATGCTTCACTAATCAAACCTTTAGGTGATGAAGCTTGAATTAGAGCTTCTGAGATTTTTGAGCGTACAGTGTAGTCTTGATACGCAGGCAGCGCGATCGCAGCCAAAATACCGATGATCGCCACAACGATCATTAACTCAATTAGGGTAAAACCCTTTTGCATTTGTGCTTTCATGTTGAAGCTCCTTGAATGATGTAAAGGCCATGTGACCTGTAATAGATAGAGCAAGGGGTGTGCCAGCTTTGAAATATGTGTGTTTGGTTGGCTGGTTGAGCTGCTATTGAGCATGACTATAGAGCTTTTCGCGGGTGTGACCCGCTCGTACAGGAGCAGGCGTGCAGGGCGGATTATTTATAGGATTTGTCAGAGAGTGACGTTTTTTGTCACTGTTTGCCGGTTTGTATTTTATCAAAGCATATTGAATTGGACACAGATCAAACATCTGGATAAAAATGCGCGTAGGGTTTGGCAGGGAGGGCTGTTCTAGGCTATAAGTAGCGGCACTATGCCAATAACAATGCGCGCAGGGCGAAATGCATGAGTAGTAGTATGAATTTGATCGGCTTGGCTCGACAGGTGGTCGAGGCAGGCTTGCTGGATGAGAATAAAGTCCAAGAGGCAGTGCAGCAGGCCAAGCGCAACCAAACCTTATTGGTTACCTGGTTGGTGCAAAATAAATTAGTCAAAAGTCGCGCATTGATGGAGTTGGCCGCAGATCAGTTTGGCGTGGCTTATTTTGATTTAAATGCGGTGAATCCTGATGTTTTTCCGCAAGATTTGGTCAGTGAAAGGCTCGCTCGTCAACATCGCGTACTGCCGTTGTATAAGCGCGGCAGTAAGCTTTTTATCGCTATTTCTGATCCGGGTAATCATCAAGCCATTAATGATGTGCAGTTCAGCAGCGGTATGACGGTTGAGCCGTTGTTGGTTGAAGACGATAAGTTGGGGCTAGCCATTGACAGGCTGTATCAGTCGGCTACCGGCGGTCTAGAAGGGATGGATGACGCTGAGCTTGAAGGTTTGGATTTTGAAGAAACTGAATCCAGCGGGCCGGCACAAACCGAGGAGGCTGATGAAACGCCGGTGGTGCGTTTTGTTAATAAAATGCTGCTTGATGCCATTAAAGGGGGCTCTTCAGATTTACACTTTGAGCCTTATGAGAAGATGTACCGCGTGCGTTTTCGTACCGATGGGGTCTTGCATGAGGTGGCCAAGCCGCCGATTCAATTGCGTGATCGTATCTCGGCCCGCTTAAAAGTGATGGCCAATATGGATATTTCTGAACGCCGTAAGCCGCAAGATGGGCGGATTAAACTCAAAGTCTCGGCCAATAAATCCATCGACTTTCGTGTTAACACCCTGCCAACCCTCTGGGGCGAGAAAATCGTGATGCGGATTCTCGATGCCAGCAGCGCGCAAATGGGCATTGATGCGTTAGGTTATGAGGAGCCGCAGAAAGAGCTGTATATGGAAGCTTTGAGTCAGCCGCAAGGCATGATTTTAGTGACGGGGCCGACCGGTTCCGGTAAAACAGTATCGTTGTATACCGGCTTGAATATTCTCAATACCATCGATGTCAATATTTCTACCGCCGAAGATCCGGTTGAAATTAACTTGGAGGGGATTAACCAGGTTAACGTCAATCCCAAGCAGGGTATGGATTTCTCCACTGCGCTGCGCGCCTTCTTGCGGCAAGATCCGGATGTGATCATGGTCGGTGAGATTCGTGATTTAGAAACTGCAGAGATCGCGATTAAAGCGGCGCAAACCGGGCACATGGTGATGTCGACGTTGCACACCAACAGTGCTGCGGAAACCTTAACGCGTTTGCGCAACATGGGGGTGGCAGCGTTTAACTTGGCCACCTCGGTGAACTTGATTATTGCCCAGCGGCTGGCACGTAAACTCTGTGCCTGTAAGCAAGAGCTTAATGTGCCTGACGATGTGTTGCTAAAAGAAGGGTTTAGCGCAGAGCAGGTTGGTACCTTTAAAGTGTATGGACCAAAAGGCTGTGATAATTGCAATGGTGGTTATAAAGGCCGTGTTGGAATATATGAAGTGGTTAAAAGCACGCCGGCCCTACAAAGGATTATCATGGAAGATGGCAACGCCATAGATATTGATGCGCAGATGCGTAAAGATGGTTTTAATAATTTGCGCGCATCGGGGTTGCTGAAAGTCATTCAGGGTATTACCAGCCTTGCTGAAGTTAACCGTGTAACTAAGGATTAAACCATGGCGGCGAAAACACCAAAAACCAATATGTACAAGTGGGAAGGCAAAAACCGCCAGGGTGGGACGATGTCTGGGCAAATGGCCGGACAGGATGCTGCGCTGGTCAAGGCTCAGTTGCGTAAACAGGGCATTAACCCAACTAAAGTGCGTAAAAAGGGCATTGAGCTATTCAGTGCGGGTAAAAAGATCACACCGATGGACGTTGCGATTTTTACTCGACAAATGGCCACGATGATGAAAGCTGGTGTGCCGCTGTTGCAGTCGTTTGACATCATTGCTGAGGGCTTAGAAAACCCAAATATGCGCAAGCTGGTGGATACGGTGAAGCAGGATGTAGCTGCGGGTAATAGTTTTGCTGTGTCCTTGCGTAAGCATCCGCAATACTTTGATGATCTGTATTGCAATCTGGTGGATTCTGGTGAGCAGTCCGGTGCGCTGGAAACCTTGCTGGATCGGGTCGCCACTTATAAAGAAAAAACTGAAGCGCTAAAAGCAAAAATCAAAAAAGCCATGAATTATCCAATGGCGGTTGTCGCGGTGGCGGTGATTGTAACGGCTATTTTGCTGATTAAAGTGGTGCCGCAGTTTCAGGATGTGTTTTCTAGTTTTGGTGCGGAGTTGCCTGCTTTTACTCAGTTTGTGATTGGTATTTCTGAGTTTGTGCAAAGTGATGGTTGGTTGATTGTGGTGGGCTTTATTGCGTTTGTTTTTGCGTTTAGACATGCGCACCGCACCTCAGAAAAGTTTCGTGACAGCATTGATCGGGCTTTACTGAAATCACCGGTGATCGGCAATATTATTTATAACTCTTCTGTGGCGCGTTTTGGCCGTACTTTGGCGACAACTTTCGCGGCGGGTGTGCCTTTGGTGGAGGCGCTGGATTCAGTCGCCGGTGCCACCGGTAACGTGGTGTTTAAGAATGCTGTGATGAAAGTGAAGTCGGATGTGTCCAGCGGTATGCAGCTGAATTTCTCCATGCGCAGCACCGGTGTGTTTCCATCAATGGCTTTGCAGATGACGGCCATTGGTGAGGAGTCTGGTTCGCTGGATGAAATGCTCGATAAGGTGGCGACACACTATGAGGCTGAAGTGGATAACGCTGTTGATGGCTTAACTGCGTTAATGGAGCCGATTATTATGTCGGTGCTTGGCGTGTTGGTGGGCGGTTTGATTATTGCCATGTACCTGCCGATCTTCCAGTTGGGTGCGGTTGTTTAACGCTGCGGTGTTGGTTGTTGTGTGTTGAGTGTTTCGCCTGTGTTGTTGTGCTGGTTGTGGTGGTTTGTTGCTGGTTGTGTTGGTTTTGTTTCTGGTTGTGTTGGTTTGTTGCTGGTTGTGTGTTTATAAAGCGGGGCGGCTCTGACTGCCCCGTTGTTGTTTGTGTATGCCGTATGGGTTAGAAACCGCGGGCATAAATGCCCGCCCTACCGTTGTGGTCACGGCTGCTTTACGGCTCGGGATATGCGCATTGTGCCCGCGTGGCGGGTTGCGGTGCACATCGTGGTTCATGTGTTTTGCATTGCAGATTGCATATCCCGCACGTGATTAGGGCCTGCGTGCATGAATACCGGCAGCACAGTTGTAGGTTTATCATTTTAAGCGGTGTGGATATGGCGATTATTGAGTTTTGGGGTAGTAATATTTGGGTGTTTGCCATCAGCGCAGCAATCTTAGGGTTGTTGGTGGGTAGTTTTTTGAATGTGCTGATTTATCGCTTACCCAAGATGCTGATGCGCGATTGGCGCAAGCAAGCGCATGAAGTGCTGGAAATGCCTGCGCAAGACAATGCAGAGACGTTTAACCTGGTTCTGCCCCACTCAAGTTGCCCACATTGCGGACATGAAATCAAACCGTGGGAAAATATTCCGTTGTTTAGCTGGTTATTCTTACGCGGCAAATGTTCCGGCTGCAGTGAGCGCATTAGTATTCGTTACCCGCTAGTCGAGCTGGCCTGTGGTGTTTTATCTGCGGTGGTGGCTTGGCATTATGGTGTCAGTTGGGAAACCTTAACGATGCTGGTGCTGACCTGGGGTTTGCTAGCGATGAGCCTGATTGATGCAGACCATCAAATCCTCCCTGATATTTTAGTGCTGCCGCTGCTGTGGCTAGGGTTGATTCTCAATCATTTTGACCTGTTCACTAGCCTGCCTGATGCGCTGTGGGGCGCGATCATCGGTTATATGAGCCTCTGGTCGATCTTCTGGCTGTTTAAGCTGGTCACCGGCAAAGAGGGCATGGGCTATGGTGACTTTAAGTTGCTGGCGATGATTGGCGCTTGGGGTGGCTGGCAGGTGTTGCCGCTGACGATCTTATTGTCTTCGGTAGTGGGTGCGGTGTTAGGTATTATTATTCTGCGCGTGCAGCGCAATAGCATGAGTAATCCAATCCCTTTTGGCCCGTACTTGGCCGTGGCTGGCTGGATCGCTTTGATCTGGGGTGACACAATCACCAGCAGCTATTTGCAGTTTGCGGGCTTCTAAATCGATCTTGGCAGCGCAGGAAATTCGCCTGTAAATGTATTACCCAGCAATCACCAACCCCGCATAGGTTCGCCATATCGCACGGGTTCGACTGTAAATTGCATCACGCGGGCACAAGTGCCCGCCCTACATGTGCGTATGGTGTTTTCGGAAATGACCTGATCTGTAATGCGCCATTGTGGCGGCTCTACATGTGTGTATGGTGTTTTTGGAAATGACCTGATCTGTAATGCGCTATCGTGGCGACTCTACATATGTGTATGGCTTTTAAGACCAGTGGGCTAGAGCGGGTAGGGTGTTTCAAAGCAACGGTAGGGCGGGCATTTATGCCCGCGATTGCGCACCCGCAAGCTATCCTTGAAACTCAAACGCGCCCAGAGCAGGCGCGTTGAAGGGGCGATCAGTCTAGATCAAAGTCATATTCTGCTAGTGCTTTTTGTAAGCGACGTTCCTCAAGCAAATTATCAATCACGCGACGCTTAGTGAGGTTGGTTTTTGCTGCCTCAGCTGGCGTCTCATCTTCAATCTCGTCTGCATCTTCTTCTGCAATAAAATCGTCGTCTATTTTTAGGTCTTCTTTACTCATGATTCGAGCCTCGCATACGGGAGTTTCCGTTGGCGCACCTTATAACCATAAAATCAGTTTTGGTAAAAAAGAATTTTTCAATGGGCTTGATAGTTTTCGATAATAAAAGCTAATCGTCTGATATTTTCTCTTTAAATTCACATAAATCTTCAATTCGACAACTGCCACAGCGAGGCTTACGCGCCTGACAAACGTAGCGCCCATGGAGGATCAGCCAGTGGTGCGCGTCGAGTAAAAACTCTTTAGGCACAAATTTTAGTAGCTGTTTTTCTACTTCTAATACGTTCTTGCCAGGAGCGATTTTGGTGCGGTTGCTGACACGGAAAATATGGGTGTCGACCGCCATCGCGACCTGGCCAAAGGCTGTGTTGAGCACCACATTAGCAGTTTTGCGGCCCACGCCAGGTAAGGCTTCTAGCGCCGCGCGGGTATCGGGTACTTGGCCATTGTGCCGCTCAATCAATAAACGGCAGGTTTCCAGCACGTTTTTAGTTTTTGTGGGATAAAGGCCGATGGTTTTGGTGTATTCACATAAGCCGTCGTAGCCGAGGGCGTACATCGCTTCTGGAGTGTTGGCCACAGGGAAGAGTTTGTCGGTGGCTTTGTTGACGCCGACGTCAGTGGCTTGCGCCGATAGAATGACCGCAATCAGCAGCTCAAAGGGGGAGCTGTAATTCAGTTCGGTTTCTGGCTTGGGATTGTCTTCTTGGAATCGGCGAAAAATCTCATAACGCTTGGCAGCATTCATGGTGCAGGCTCAATCAAATAAATGGTTAATATGTTTGCCAAGATGATACAGGTTTTGCCAAGCGCAGGCATTTAACCCCCGCGTTTACAGCCCAGCAAACCTGCACGGAGCCCGCCATTGAACGTGCTACGCGTGTATCGGACGGGCATTGATACCCGCGTGTACGACCCGGCAAACCGGCGTGGAATTCACCATTGAATATGCCGCGCGTGCGTCGGGGGCGGGCACTTGTGCCCGCGTGTAGGGTTCGGCAGGCCACAGGGAGGCCAGCATTAAATGTGTTACGTGGGCAGTAACCTCGTGCCGAGTTCATCGTTGAATGTGTTACGCGGGTATAAATGCCCCCGTGCATTGCGCGGGCAACGAGTGCCCGCCCTACGGATGGGTGATGTTTTTGGGTACCGGTTGGGTGGTGTGTTTGGGTACCGAATGGATGGTGTGTTTGAGTGCCGAATGGGTGGTGTGTTTGAGTGCCGAATGGGTGGTGTGTTTGAGTGCCGAATGGGTGGTGTGTTTGGGTATCGGTTGGGTGATGTGTTTGGGTATCGGTTGGGTGGTGCGCTGGCGTTGTAGGGTTATTGTGCTGTGTTGTTTGATCAATGCCTTTCTTCGAGGCAAAAAAAAGGATGCCGATTAGGCATCCTTTTTCGTAGCGCAGGTTCAGGCTAGGCGTTTGGCTTAGTCTCATCCTGCTCGGCAGCAGGGGCGGCATCATGTTTGGATGGCTGCTCCTGTTTGGCTGCTGTTACTTTAGCCTCGGGCTCTGCTGCTGGTGCAGAGTCGGGCGTGTCTTGCTTAGCTGATTCAGAAGACGACTTTGAAGCGCTTTCTGTCCCTGCTTTAGCTGCTGCTGGAGCAGCAGTAGAGTGCTGTGACTTATCTACCGCAGACTTGCCGTCGGTAACGGCCTCAGGCTTGATCTCAGCTGATTGGACTTCGGCTTTGGCTTGCGACTCAGCTGCTTGAGTTTCAGCTTTAGCTTGCTGCTCAGGCGCTTGTGATGCAGCCTTTGCTTTGGCAGCCTCGGCTTCGCGTGCTAAACGACGACGCTCGCGTGGATCGTTCAGTGCGCGGCCTGCTGGTCGAGCTGGTTGCGCAGGTTTGCTTTCAGCGGCAACTGGGGCTTCTGGCTTCGCTGCATCCTTAGCTGTTTCGTCTTTCGCTGCTGGCTTGGCTGGCGCTTGTGCGACAGGCTTGTCCGCAGCTTTAGCTGGCTCAGGCTGGCTGCTTGCTTTAACGGCTTTATCGGCATCCGCTACAGGCTGTGCAGTTTGCGTCTCTGGCGCTGTTGCTTTTGGCTCTTGCGCAGCAGCTGGCTTCTCTACAGCAGGGCGCGAGGCAGGCTTGGCTGTTTGAGTTTCAGCTTGTGCGACAGGCTTAACAGGCGTCGGCTCAGAAATTTGCAGTAAAGGCTGCTCTGCAGATAACGATGCGACTTGCGCCGGATCAATCATATCCACAGCACCACGACCGGCTGCTGCATCTTTAATCATCACAGTCGGCTTCAGCTCAGTTGCTAGCTCGCTAGCAGCACTGCTGGATGAAACCGCAACTGCAGTTGTTGCTGGCGCTTTATCGGTCTTTGCAGCGCTATCCGCAGCTGGTTGGGCAGGTGTCGACTCAGATTTTTTATCTTCAGTTGCAACTGTTTCGCTATCAACCTGCTGACGCTCACGACGGTTGCTACGACGACGCTGGCCGCGTGAACGGCGACGTGGACGCTCTTCTTCGCTGCTGTTGTCGTCTTTCTGCTCGTTTTGCTCCAGCGCGTTGACATCTTGCTCTTCACTGTCTTTTTCTGAGCTGGCCTTAGGGTGTGGCGCGCGGTCTTGACGCTCAGGACGAATTGGGCGCTGATCGGCTTGTTGTGTATCGCGCGAGCTGCGTGTGCTCTGTGCTTTGTCGTCGCTGCTTGCCTCTGGCGCTGAATGGGCACGAGCGTTGCGCGGCTCCGGTGTGTCGAGGGCTGGACGCAGTTCACGAGTTGGACGTTCGCTACGCTCAGAACGCTCAGTGCGTGCTGGACGCTCTTCACGTGCTTCACGCGGCGCGCGCTCGCGACGGTTCTCTGTCGGCTTATTATCGCGGTTGCTTGGCGCAGAATCACGTTGGCTGCTGTCGCGCTTATGGCTATCACGCTCAGTGCTGCTATCGCGCGCACTGTCACGCGGCTTACGCTCTTCATCACGGTTGTTGCGCGTGTTATCACGGCGACGGTTTTGTGATTGTGAAGACTGCGAGCGCTCATTACGACGCTCGTTGTTGCGATTACCGCTACTGCGCGCGCTGCTTTCTGGCTTGGCCGCGGGTTCAGCTGGCGCTTCATCGCTGGCGAATAACCCGACCAAAGATTTGACTAAGCCTTTAAACAAGCTTGGCTGTGCTTTCTTGGTTGCGGGCACAGGCGCGGCGGCTGTTTTTTCAGGCGGTGGCGCGGCACGCTCAGCGTTGCTGGTTTTCACTGCTGCTTCTTCACGAACGAGTGAGCGTGTTGCGCTAACAGGTTGTAATTCCTCGCTTTCTTCCGGTGCCATTTCATAGCTGGACTGGCCAGATAACGCTTCAGGGCTGTCATCACGCAAACGAATCACTTCAAAGTGCGGTGTTTCTAAGCTGTCATCCGGCAGAATGAAGATACGCACGCGGGTGCGCAGTTCAATTTTGGTAATGGCATTGCGTTTTTCGTTGAGCAAGAACGCCGCAACTTGGAAAGGCACACGTGCGCGCACTTCGGCGGTACGGTCTTTCAGGGCTTCTTCTTCGATTAAGCGCAGAATAGCCAGAGATAAGGATTCAACGTCGCGGATAATGCCTTGACCGTTACAGCGTGGGCAGACCACGCCGCTGCTTTCGCCTAAAGATGGACGCAGACGCTGACGCGACATTTCCAGCAAGCCAAAACGCGAGATACGGCCCACTTGTACGCGAGCACGGTCCGCTTCAAGGCATTCGCGCATGCGCTCTTCAACGGCGCGCTGGTTTTTCGCCGGTGTCATGTCGATGAAGTCGATCACGATTAAACCACCGATGTCACGCAAACGCAGTTGGCGGGCGATTTCTTCAGCCGCTTCCAAGTTGGTTTGCAGGGCCGTTTCTTCGATGTCGCTGCCTTTAGTGGCGCGTGCCGAGTTGATATCAATGGAAACCAAGGCTTCGGTTGGATCGATCACCAGCGCGCCGCCGGAAGGTAATTTCACTTCACGTTGGAATGCGGTTTCGATTTGGCTTTCGATTTGGAAGCGGTTAAATAGCGGTACGCTGTCTTGGTAGAGTTTGATTTTGTTGGCGTATTGCGGCATTACTTGACGAATAAAGCTCAGCGCTTCTTCTTGCGCATCAACGCTATCAATCAATACTTCGCCGATATCTTGGCGCAAATAGTCGCGAATGGCGCGGATAATCACGTTACTTTCTTGATAAATCAAGAATGGCGCGCTACGTGTTGCAGCCGCTTCAGTAATAGCTGTCCATAACTGTACAAGGTAGTCCAGATCCCACTGCAGCTCTTGACTGCTGCGGCCTAAACCGGCAGTACGCACGATCAAACCCATATCAGCAGGGGCGTTCAGGGCGTTCAGCGCTTCGCGTAATTCGTTGCGCTCTTCACCTTCAATGCGGCGAGAAATACCACCAGCGCGCGGGTTATTGGGCATCAACACCATATAACGGCCAGCAAGGCTGATAAAGGTGGTGAGGGCTGCGCCTTTGTTGCCGCGCTCTTCTTTTTCAACTTGAACGATAACTTCCTGGCCTTCGGTCAAAACATCTTTGATGTTGACGCGACCGCCGCCGTTTTCGCTAGATTTCTTGAAGTATTCGCGGGAGATTTCTTTCAGAGGGAGGAAGCCGTGGCGCTCAGAGCCGAAGTCGACGAATGCGGCTTCTAGGCTGGGTTCTACGCGGGTTATACGGCCTTTGTAGATGTTTGATTTCTTTTGTTCGCGGGCACCTGATTCGATATCAAGGTCAAATAAGCGTTGGCCATCGACCAGTGCGACACGCAACTCTTCGGGTTGAGTTGCGTTAATGAGCATTCTTTTCATGATTTACCAATATATTCCGGGTTCACGGATCACATCATTGGCACACACGACAAATCGGGTCGGTGTTGGGGTCGCGCAGTTAAAAATTTAACCGTGTCTAGCGTGCATGGTCATAAGCCAAGACCGCGACTGCGTCTCCAGTTGCTGCATTGTAAAAGCACATGCAGCGTACTTGTATCAGGAGGAGGAATCAGTGATTGGCCGCGGACGTGATGAAACGTCTGAATCAAAGCGCTTGGCTACGCAGGACAATACGACTGTGCATCTCCACCCAACACATTTCCCTTATTAAATCGGGTGCCGCTCGTTGTGTTGGTGAGCGGGTTTATAAAAATACAATCGCGGTTGGGCGATTGCGGATTATGTTTCTGTACAGATTTGGCCAAGGCATACAGTGCTTAGCGAGGATCTGCGTCCTGTGAAAATGTTTTATCGCGATTGTCCGCCAGCGTTTTGTTTTGATTTCTTTTAGCGCCCGCTTAAATCTGACTGCTTTTGGCAGTGGGCGCAATATAGCAGCACAGGTGTTTTTCTTCAATGCGTATATGGTACGAGGGCAGGCGGATGTTTTGGTGGTAGGGCGAGCACTCGTTGCCCGCGATGTTGTTATACGTGAGCATAAATGCGCACGCCACGGCATGCGTGCTAATTTGCTGCCTGCGCAAGCGGGTTTATTGTTACCATTGCACCTATTAAAGCAAAGTTACTTATTTAGGCGTTTAGGTGTATGACAAAGATGGATTCGCAGACCGCAACCGGTGTGCAGTTGCTTGAGGTCTCTGCGGGGTTAGAAGGGCAGCGCATTGATAATTTTCTTTTAGCGCGCTTAAAAGGTGTGCCCAAAACCATGATTTATCGCATTTTGCGCAAAGGCGAAGTGCGGGTGAATAAAGGCCGAATTAAGCCGGATTACCGTATTAAAGAAGGCGATATCGTTCGTGTGCCTCCCATGCGCATGACTCAAGCAGATGAGCCTGTGCCACTGGCCAAAGGATTGCTGGAGCGCCTGGAAGCGGCAATCGTGCATGAAGATAAAGCTTTGATTGTTTTGAATAAACCCGCTGGCATTGCTGTGCATGGCGGTAGCGGCCTGAACTACGGGGTGATTGAAGCCTTTCGACAAATGCGCCCGCACTGCAAAGAAATCGAGTTGGTACACCGTCTTGATCGCGATACTTCAGGCTTGCTGATGATCGCAAAAAAACGCAGTATGTTGCGCCATTTACATGAAGCCCTGCGCGGCGATGGTGTCGATAAACGTTATATGGTCTTGGTGCGTGGCCGTTGGCCCGCTTCGCGCAAACAAATTGATGCGCCGTTGCAGCGCAGTAACGTGCGCTCCGGCGAACGCATGGTTGAGGTCAATCCAGAAGGTAAAGAGGCATTGACCCTGTTTAAGGTCATCCGCCGCTTTGGTGAGTTTGCCACCATGGTTGAAGCCAATCCAATTACCGGGCGCACCCATCAAATTCGTGTGCATGCGCTGTATGCCGGGCATGCGATTGCTGGTGACACCAAGTACGGTGATGAAGAATTCAGCAAAGAAGTCCGCGAGATGGGCGGCAAACGCTTATTTTTGCACGCCAGCGATTTAAAATTCACTTTGCCTGATGGCGAAGTATTGGCCGTACATGCCGAGCCTGATGAACAGTGGCAGAAGGTCATAGAGCAGTTGGTTGATGAAACGTAGGGCGAGTACTCGTGCCCGCGTTGCATCTCAAAACCTTAAACAGCAGCAAACGCTACTCAAACACGGCTTCAACAGACTCGGCAAACAGCACGCGCTCGGTCCAGAGGCTTAATTCCGCATCTTTAGCTTGGTGCAAACGTTGCTCATACTCAGCAGCTTGCTCACCAAACTTAAGCTGCAAGAGTTTATAGAGTGTCACGGCGCGACCACGATCAACGCCTTGGTCTATGCCTTGCTCAATACCTTTCTCAATCCCTTGGCGCTCAATAATGGAGATGTAAGTCATTTTTTCATCCTCTTCGAGGTGTGCTAGTTGCTCATTGTAGTACGGGGTAAAACTTTCCGGTAGGGCGACGATCCATTCTAAAAAGACCACTAATTGCGTGATGTGTTCGCGCGGTAGCTTCTTTTTAGCAGCCAAACGGTAATAGCCTATTAAATTGTCGACCCGGGTTTTACCATCTTTGATCAGCTTTGCGGTGAGTTGTGCAGCAATCAGCAGGCCAAAGGGGTTGTCATGCTGTAGCAGTTCATCGGTTTTGTCGCGCCAGTCAAGCAGCTTTACCGTCGCGAACTCAAAACGGATGGTGCAGCCTGCGATTTCGTCACTGTAATGGTTGGGTCTGAAACTTGGCTGCGTATCGGTGAGAACCGCAAGGCTGATCACAGGTTTTTGATAGCGGTCACGAATACGATAGTAATAAACAAACATGCGTTCAGAGAAGTTAGTGTCTGCTGCGCCTTGCACTTCGACGTGAATTAAAATCCATTTTTCGCTGCCATTTAAAAAATGTACTCTGACCAATTTGTCAGCGTAGCGTCGTGAGTTTTTAGCTTTGCGGGTAATTTTTTGCAGTTCTTTATCTAGAAACGCAATGGGTTGTTGCCAGTCAATGAGCTGGCTGATATCTGGATATAAAAAATCCATAAATGGCTGGAAAAACACTTCCAGTGCATCCTTCCAAGGGCTGTCGTGGTCTTCGCGTTCAGGCTTAGATGCCTTAGTTGTTTTATGAGAGCCCGGCACATTGCCTTTATTAATTATATCCATCGCAACCTCCATGTTGCAGCGGTGAGCTTCGTTACCAAGCAAAGATCGCCATACCGCCTTTACAGCAGCTGACTTTATTTCACATAAAATCAGTGTAGGCGTAAATTTGCAAAGTGCAGGTTTCAATCGAACAGTTGCACAGCAATGCTAAGCGGTAGTAAGTGCGACAGGGTAGGACTATGAGGCATGTTACGGGTATAGTGCGTTTGTTTTTAACAGTGTTGCGCTGGGGGTAATCGCGGGTATAAGTGCTCGCCCGTTTGGGATAAGAGTGTCGTGCACGTTGTACCATTTGGGTTAAGAACGGCATGCGCATCGTAGACGGGCACTCGTGCCCGCGTTGTTTCTGGCGCAGGTATTTCGTTTGATTCCGCGCGGGCACGAGTGCCCGCCCTACGATAATGTGTGTCGCGGGCATAAATGTCGGCCCTACGGTAATGCGCGTGTCGTGGGTATAAATGTCGGCCCTGCGATAATACTCGTGGCGCATGCGCAAATATTTTTCATATTCAGGAGGATTTGGTGAGCAGGCTTAAGGTTTTGATTTTTGATTGGGATGGCACCTTGGTGGATTCCATTATGCGCATTATTGAGGCCATGCATGTGGCTGCGGATACTTGCGGCGTACCGCGTTGCACAGATGATGCGGTGCGCGCCATTATCGGTCTGGCCATGCCGCAAGCCTACGATGTGCTCTATCCCGATGCCGATGATGCCGAATTAAAACAACGCTTTATTCGCACCTACAGTGACACCTATATTCGTCTCGAAGAGCAGCCCTCTGAGTTTTACCCTGGCGTAATGGATGCTTTAGATGATTACCGCAGCGCGGGCTATCAGTTGGCGGTGGCGACCGGTAAAAGCCGACGCGGCCTGCATCGCGTATTGAGCGGACATAAAATGCTCGATTACTTTGATATCACCCGTTGCGCCGATGAAACACGCAGCAAACCCGACCCTTTAATGCTGCACGAGATTTTAAAACACTGCGCAGCAACGCCTGAGCAGGCTATTATGGTCGGCGATTCACCCTTTGACTTGCGCATGGCCAATAACGCCAATGTGCCCGGTATCGCTGTCAGTTATGGCGCGCAGCCGCTGAGTGTATTGCACAAAGAACAGCCTATTTTGGCCATTGACCATTTTTCTGAGCTGACCGCATGGCTACAACAGCAACCCAACACCTTACTCACAGGCGCATAGCATGACTGATCGCAAGGATGGTCGCCCAATCGACCCTTGGACATCCGAGCCGCTGGCCAAACCATCTGAGCAGGATGCAGAGCACTTGAGCTTTGATCTTGATTTAGACAATCTGCCACCCCATTCAAAGGAGCAGCGCATGACCGACAATAACGTTGATAACAAAACATGGAAACTGCTTGAAAAAGCTGTGTTGGCGAGCGTCAGTGAGCAGCGCCGTTCACGCCGTTGGGGCATCTTTTTTAAAGTCCTGACCTTTGTGTATCTGTTTGGCGCATTGGCGCTGTTCTCACCATTGATGGACAGCAGCAAAGGCGTTACCACAGGGTCACACACCGCTTTGATTGAAGTGCGCGGCATGATCGCCGACCAAGAAAGAGCCAGCGCCGATAATATTGTTAGTGCGCTGCGCAAAGCCTTTGACGATAAAAATACCAGAGGCATCATTTTACGCATCAACAGCCCTGGCGGCAGCCCCGTGCAATCGGGCTACATCTACGATGAAATCCGCCGCCTGCGCGCCTTGTATCCCGACACCAAAGTGTATGCCGTGATCAGCGATATGGGTGCCTCCGGTGCCTACTACATCGCCAGCGCCGCGGATGAAATCTATGCCGATAAATCCAGCTTGGTGGGTTCCATTGGCGTGACAGCGGCCGGTTTTGGCTTTGTTGGCACCATGGAGAAGTTGGGTGTTGATCGTCGTTTGTACACATCTGGCGAGCACAAAGCTTTTCTTGATCCCTTTCAGCCACAAAACAGTGAAGAAACTGCGTTTTGGAAAGAAGTGCTGCAAACAACGCATAAGCAGTTTATCGCCAGCGTCAAACAAGGCCGTGGTGATCGTTTAAAAGATGCCGAGCATCCTGAATTGTTCTCTGGCCTGATTTGGTCAGGCGAGCAAGCGCTGCAATTGGGTTTAATTGATGCCTTAGGCAGCAGCAGCTTTGTGGCACGTGAAGTGATCGGCGCAAAAGAGATTGTTGATTTCACCTTGCAAGAAACCCCCTTTGATCGCTTCGCGAAAAAGTTCGGTGCCAGCGTCGCCGAGCGTTTAGCTATTTGGGCCGGTTTTAATGGACCGCAGTTGCGTTGAAGACGCGCTGAGTTATTGCGCTCCCGCACCGTCATTGCGCTCCCGCTCGGTCTTTGCGAGGAGCGCAGCGACGTGGCAATCCACCTTGCACACCATGCCGTGCTACACATATGGACTGCCACGGCCTAACAGCCTCGGATTGATTGCGGTGGTATCCTTAAGTCTCGCAAAATATGTCGTAAACGCTTAATATACGACCCGTTCACATTTTGGTGATCAAGGACGTATCCGTTTGGGCGAGGCCAGCACGTCCAGAAATGCAGAAAAACAAACAAGGAGCCGATGTGAGTTCAAATATCCCCGTGCCGCACATGCCTAATCATACTGCTCCTGATGCAGATGAAATTGATCTTTTTGAGCTGTTTCAGTCGATCTGGCAAGAAAGAATTCTAATTGTCATTATCACCGCCGTAGTGACAGCGTTGGCATTGATTTATGCGCTTGCTGCAACCCCCATTTATCAAGTACAAAGTATCGTTAAACCTGCACCAATCAAGGACTTAGACGAGCTCAATGGCACTGGTATTTATAATCTCAGTCCAGCAGAAGCATTGGTGCAAGTCGGTGCAAGTCTTGAATCCTACGAAACACGTCTAGGCTATTTTAAAGCCAATCAAGAGCTCTTTGAGCCGCTTATCTCCGCTGATAGAAGCGTTGAGCAAAACTTTGAGCGGATCAATCGTGAATACATCAAGATTTTAAAAACCGATGCGAAAAAAGCTGAAGACTTTGCTAACTATGTCGGTATTCAATTTCAGTATCCGAAAGGCATGGATGGTGCAAAAATTACCAACGGTTTTGTCGAGCATGCGGTGAACTTAGAAAAACAGCGCATTGCCGCCAGTTTAGAAGTGGTGATCAATAACCAACTCGAGCGCTTGCGTCGTAAAATTAGTAACGCGCGTGCTGGTTACGAGGCCAGCAAAGAATCAGAAATTGCTCAACTCACCGAAAAAGATGTGTTAAAGAAGGCCAAGCTGCTTGATGAGCTAGCAGCGCTACGCGAAGAGCTTAAAGTGCGCCGGCAAAATCGCATTATGCAACTGGATGAAGCCATTGCCATTGCTAAATCCTTAGGCATTAAAAAACCTGCTACACCATCCTCATTGGCCAATGAAACGCGAGCCTCAGGCAGCGTGATTCGTACTGAAGTCAATAATCAGCAAAACCCCTTGTACTTTATGGGTACAGACGCACTGAGTGCTGAACGAGCCGCATTGATGGCCCGTGAAAGTGATGATTTTACCAGCGGACGGATTGTGGAAATTAATACAGCACTAAAGTTGCTTGAACACAACCGTCAGATTGAGGTGCTACAGGCCCGTGAAAACGAAGATTTATTCTTAGCAGAGCTTGCGGAAAACCGTAAAGAAATTTCCCGCTTAAAAAATCTAGAAGTTGATATGGATAAATTGAATTTGGTACGTATTGACCAAGTGGCAGTTGAGCCGACAAGCCCTATCAAGCCTAAAAAATCTTTAATCGTTGCGTTAGGCATTGTTCTCGGTGGTATGTTAGGTGTGTTTGCAGCGCTAATTCGTAGCGCGATCCGCAAGCGCAAAAACGCTGTATAGAGTGATGGCGAGGTTGCCCATTTATGGGCAATAGACAACAGGATAAGAAGGCTGTGGACGCTTGGTATGTACTGCACTGCAAAGGCAAGCAAGAACAGCGTGCCCAGCACAATATTGAAAACCAAGGCTATACCACTTGTTTGCCACGCATTAAACGGCAGAAAATCGTTCAAGGTAAACGCGTAGACTGCATCGAGCCTTTATTTCCAAATTACATTTTTATCCAACTTGACAGCAACACCGCAAATTTTAATGCACTGCGCAGCACCCGCGGGGTCAATAACTTTGTGCGCTTTGGCGGCATGCCAGCCACAGTGCCAAGCGAGGTGATGACCACACTTTTAGCGTTAGAGCAAAACAGTGAGAATCAACATACAGCACAACCCGCGTTTAGCGCAGGCGAAAAAGTCACAATCAGCGAAGGCCCCTTCGCTGGGCTACAGGCCATCTATAACATGCCTAAAGATGAAGAGCGCTGTTTGGTATTTTTAGATATGCTCGGCCAGCAACAACGAATAGAAATAGAAGAAACCGCACTGCGTGATGAATAGCATCGTCTCATCCCGCAGGAACGGGCCACGCCCGCGAAAGTAACGCAGGCAACACCTGCCCTGTAGGAGCGGGCCATGCCCGCGAAAGCAAGCACCACCGCACACGCGGCACATTTGAAAAGCAACACGGCACGTTGGGAGCCATAACCCATGGGCGGTAGCGTGCCTAAACGCCTTCATTGCAAGACACACACTGTCATCGCGAGTCGCGCAGCGACGTGGCAATCCACCTTGCAAACCACACAGTTTTACAAAAACCACGCGGTGCTACAAACATAGGCTGCCACAGCCTAACAGCCTCGCAGAGACAGTATCCAGCCAATAACAAACAACCCCATTGGCCGCGCCAAATATGCGTACCAAAGCAAATTGAATAGTGATTGAAATGAAAATTCTAGTTACCGGCGGTGCAGGTTTTATCGGTTCTGCAGTGATTCGCCACATTATTAAAAATACCCAAGACAGCGTCGTGAATCTCGACAAACTCACCTACGCCGGTAATTTAGAATCCCTTACCGAAGTCAGTGATAACCCACGCTACACCTTTGAACAAGTCGATATTTGTGATCGCGCAGAGCTCGACCGCGTCTTTCAGCAGCACCAGCCTGATGCAGTAATGCATTTAGCCGCTGAAAGCCATGTAGACCGCTCCATTGATGGCCCCGCTGAGTTTATTCAAACCAATATCGTCGGCACCTACACTCTACTCGAAGCCGCACGCGCCTACTGGAACGAACTAAACAGCGAAAGAAAACAAGCCTTCCGCTTCCACCACATCAGCACCGACGAAGTGTATGGCGACTTACCGCACCCAAATGATAATGATGAATGTTTAATGGTGAATGATGAATTAAATGACGACAGCAATAATTCAAAATTAAACATTCAACATTCAACATTGCCGTTGTTTCTTGAAACAACGGCCTATGCCCCAAGCTCGCCTTACTCTGCCTCCAAAGCATCGAGTGACCACTTAGTCCGAGCATGGCTGCGCACCTACGGCTTCCCAACGCTGATTACCAACTGCTCCAACAACTACGGTCCATATCACTTCCCGGAAAAACTCATCCCCTTAGTGATACTCAATGCGCTGGAAGGAAAGCCCTTGCCGATTTACGGCAAAGGCGACCAAATCCGCGACTGGCTCTACGTAGAAGACCACGCCCGTGCTTTATATAAAGTCGTTATCGAAGGCAAAATCGGCGAAACCTACAACATCGGCGGCCATAACGAAAAAACCAATCTAGAAGTCGTAGAAACCATCTGTGAAATACTCGACGAGCTAGCCCCAATGTATGATCGCGGCCATCCATTAAACATTAAACATTCATCATTAATCATTCACGTCAGTGACCGCCCCGGCCACGACCGCCGCTACGCCATCGACTCCAGCAAAATGGCTAAAGAGCTTAACTGGCAACCCATCGAAACCTTCGAGTCCGGCATACGCAAAACCATCCAATGGTACCTAGACAACCAACAATGGTGCAAAAACGTCCAAGATGGCTCGTATCAGCGCGAACGCTTGGGCGTTGGTGTTGATTAATGTTTAATGGTGAGTGTTAAATTTTTAATGGAAAACGGTGATGTACATGGAAAGACAGAACCCAATCGTAGAAAAGAGCTTTCAATTCTCTGTTCGTATAGTCAACCTATACAAACACCTAGTTAAAGAACATAAAGAATATGTGCTTTCTAAACAACTACTCCGCTCAGGTACTTCAATTGGAGCGAACGTAAACGAAGCACAAGCTACTCAAAGCAAAGCTGATTTTATTGCCAAAATGAGTATTGCCAGTAAAGAAGCACGTGAGACACAGTATTGGATCAAACTGTTGATTGAAACCCGTTATCTAAAAATGAAAGAGCCCTATGTAGAAACGCTGCTGGAGCAAAGCCAAGAGTTAGGAAAATTACTCACCAGCATTGTTAAAACCTCACAGTCTAAAAAGTAAGCGTGATATGCCTAATTCAAAATTAAACATTAACAATTCAGCATTAAACAATACCAAGGGTATTGTTTTAGCCGGTGGAAGCGGCACTCGCCTCTACCCCATCACCAAAGGCGTATCCAAACAACTGCTACCCATCTACGACAAGCCGATGATTTACTACCCGCTATCAGTTCTCATGCTGGCCGGTATTCGTGAAATATTAATCATCAGCACCCCCGAAGACCTGCCTAACTTTGAAAAGCTACTCGGCGATGGCAGCGACTTTGGCGTTCAGCTCAGCTACGCCGAACAACCCAGCCCCGATGGTTTAGCCCAAGCCTTTATGATTGGTGAAGAATTTATTGGTGACAGCAATGTCTGCCTCGTATTAGGCGACAACATCTTCTACGGGCAAGGCTTTGGCCCCATGCTAAGAAATGCAGCAGCCAGACCAACCGGCGCAACCGTATTTGGCTATCAAGTAAAAGACCCAGAGCGCTTTGGCGTCGTGGCTTTTGATGAAAAGCAAAAAGCCATCAGCATTGAAGAAAAGCCCGAACAACCCAAATCCAACTACGCAGTGACCGGTTTGTACTTTTACGATAACGATGTGATCGAGATCGCCAAACAAGTCAAACCCTCGCATCGTGGAGAGTTAGAAATCACCAGCATCAACCAAGTCTATTTAGAGCGTGGCGACTTAAACGTCGAACTACTAGGCCGTGGTTTTGCATGGCTAGATACCGGCACCCACGAAAGCCTTTTAGAGGCCGGGATGTTCGTAGAAACCATCGAAAAACGCCAAGGCTATAAAATTGCATGCTTGGAAGAAATCGCCTATAACAAAGGGTGGCTAACCAAGCAAGATTTGCAACGCTTAGGCCAAGAGTTAAGCAAGAATAGCTACGGGCAGTATTTGCTAGACCTAATTTAAATAGGGGAGCTAGAATGAGCTTTGAAGTCGATATCGATGGGCTTGGAATATTAGATAATATAAAACTAAATATAAAGCCTCTAACCGTTATTGCGGGTGAAAATTCAACAGGAAAAAGTTTTGCCACCAAAAGCATTTATTGTGTGTTAGATGCACTCAATAAAAATCATACTGCGAATGCACTTCAAGAGCATACAGAAAAGTTTATTCGTACTTTAGCTTATTACGAGCGTAGTATCAGCGTAAGGCCTGCAGTGGTAGATGAAGAGTTTATCACTCATTTAAGATCTTCCTTTGCCAGTGTTATGGAGCAACTTGTTGCCTTTTTTATAGAATTAAATATTGCTGAGCAAGAAGCAAAAAAAGATAAAATAAAAGAAGAGCTAGGTGCTCTAAAAGAACTAGTCATAGTTATTGATAACTATCTAAGCCAGCGCGGTCATCTGAATAAAGTAAAAGAAAATACAGTTAGATTGTTAGAACTAAGGTCGATATTAAGCTACATAGTCGGATCAATAAATAATTATGGGAAATTTATTGCTGCTGGTATTAGCGACCAGTTATCAGATAACTTTAAAAAGAATTATCAAGTTACTGAAATAAAATCATTAATCAACACTGAAAGTGATGGGCAGGCCTCAATAAAAATAGAAGATATCGGCTCAATAGAACTTCACTCTAATGACAATATCAGCTTCACTTTTGATAGAAATGGCATAGTAAAAGTACAAAAACTTGAAAACGTCGTTTTTATAGACTCGCCAGTGTACCTAAGAATCCGCAAAGGCTTAGAAAGAAAAGGTCTATTGCCTATGTTTCGAACACAGGACGATAGGTACTTAAAAGGATATCCAAGCTATATAGACAGTTTATATACTTTTATCGATAAACAATATTTAGATAAGCCAGACTTTTATGAAATAAGTCAAGAACTTCAAGCCATGCTTGCTGGTAAGTTAGAGATCACAAAATCAGGTGAAATAAACTATATAAATAATGATGGTGTTTCAACGCCTTTGTCACTAACAGCTATGGGAGTGAGTAACCTAGGTTTAATTGACTTATTAATTCGCAATAACATTATTAAACCAGGCTCCTTTTTAATCATTGATGAACCAGAAGCACATATTCACCCTAAGTGGCAAGTTGTTTTTATGGAGCTGCTTTATAAAATGGCTAAGGCCGGGGCTAATGTTATTATTGCAACTCATAGCCTAGATATGATTAAGAAACTTGAGCTAATAGCTAAGCAAGAGCCAGATGCAGAAGAGTTAATTTCTGTGCATAAAATGCCATCTTCAGAACTGAAAACAGATGCAACACTTAAAGAGAAAATAGAGGAAGTATTAGAGGATTTAAGTACACCTTTCTACCAAATGTACATGGAAGATATAGAGTAATGGCTAGTACAAAGTTTGATTTATCTGCGTTTGAAGAAAATATTAATACAGAGTTTCAAGCCCCTTATGGCAAAATATTACCTATAAAAGCAATAAAAACTGATGCCAAAGGAAAAGCTAGTCTAAAAAATATGCTAGGCGTTGGTAAAATCAAAACCTGTGACTATGTGAGTATTAGAAGTAATAGCTTATTGATGATTGAATTTTCTGACCTTAAAAGCCAAGAAGAAGGTGTTGAGAAATTAATTAGCGATCTAAAAAACAAACAGTGTCCGGTAGATAAGCACAACAAAAGAATGTGCGTTAAGAAAGAAGTAAATAAAATAGAAGATAAGTTTAAAGCTAAAGATTTAGTTTTCTCAGAGTTGCGACAGAAGTGTATAGAAACTACCTTGTTAACCCATAAAATAGCAGACAAAGAAAAATTTGTTTACACACAAAAATTTCAAAATAAAAAATTTATTGTGGTGATTAAAGAGCTAAAACCTGCAGACACACCTGCTATGGGGTTATTAAAAAATAAACTTAGCGGTGCTCTTAAAGATATTGTCGACACTGTAAAAATAATCCCACAAGAACACTTAGAGAATATATTTAAAAAGGCTGTAAACTCATGAGCCTCATCCAATGGACTCACTTTCCACCCCTAGGTGATGATCGCGGCTCGTTAGTCGCCCTAGAAGCCGAAAAGACCGTACCCTTTGAAATCAAACGCGTGTACTACATTTTTGGCACACAGCAGGGCGTAGCCCGTGGGTTTCATGCACACCGCAACTTAAAACAAGTGGCCGTTTGTGTAACCGGAAAATGCCGCATGATTTTAGATGATGGCAAAACCCGCGAAGAAGCCTGGCTAGACTCCCCAACCAAAGGCTTGCTGATTGATGACTTAGTGTGGCGAGAAATGCACGACTTCAGCGAAGACTGTGTACTGCTAGTGCTAGCCAGTGAACATTATGACGAAGCTGATTATATTCGTGATTATGAAGAGTTCATCAATCTGGTGAATGTTTAATGCTAAATTTTGAGTGGTAAATAAACACTATGAGTTACATTCATCCACTGGCTGATGTGCACAGTCAGAACATAGGTAAAGACAGCAAAATATGGCAGTTTTGCGTGGTTTTAGCTGGTGCGATAATCGGCAAAAACTGCAATATCAACGCCCAAGTACTTATCGAGAATGATGTCATCATTGGTGATAACGTAACCGTTAAATCAGGTGTCCAGTTATGGGATGGCACCCGCATAGAAGACAACGTGTTCATTGGCCCTAATGCAACACTCACCAACGATTTAATGCCACGCTCTAAACAGTACCCTGAAAAGTTTTCCGGAATTACTATCAAAAAGAATGCCAGTGTCGGTGCCAATGCCACACTTCTGCCGGGAATAACCATAGGCGAAGGCGCAATGATTGGTGCGGGAGCAGTGGTCACTAAAAACGTGCCCGATCATGCGATTGTCACAGGCAATCCAGCAATAGTTATCCGCCGAGTAAATCAGCGCCCAGAAAGCACTGGACAGGAAGAAAAATGCAAGACAATAAAGAACAGAACAGAACAGAACAGAACAGAACAGAACAGAACAGAACTAGCTAGCAATGACAGTGCTGCAAGGATGGCAGCATGATAAAGCTAAAAAGCAAAACCATAAAAATGCGTTTTGTAGAAGAAAGAGACGCAGAGTTTATTTTAAAACTACGCCTGGATGAAAAATACAACCAGTTCTTATCCAGTGTAAGCCCAGATTTACAAGCACAAAAAGACTGGATTAAAAAATACAAGCATGAAGAACATGCTAGACAACAGTTTTACTTTATAATTGAACGCTTAGATGGCACACCCTGCGGCACAGTTCGAGTGTATGACTTAACAGAAGACTCGTTCTGCTGGGGCAGCTGGATTCTCAACGAAGACAAAACACGGTTTGCGGCCATAGAAAGTGCGTTTTTAGTTTATAAGTTCGGTTTTGAAGAGCTTAGTTACAAAAAATCCCATTTCGATGTGATGAAAGGCAATGAAAGAGTCATTTCCTTCCACAAAAAAATGGGCGCAGTAGAAACAGGCGAAGATGAACAAAATTACTATTTTGAAATTACTGAGCAAGCTGTCAGTAATGCACAAAGTAAGCTTTCTAAAATGCTAAGCTAACTTTATGGAATGATTTAAAGGTGGTGCCAAGTATGCAACAGCGCTGGACCCTACAAATTGAAAACTTTGCCCGTATTAAAGAGGCAGCGATAGAAATTCGTCCGCTTACTTTATTTGTGGGCGAAAACAACAGTGGGAAAAGTTACGTCGCGACCCTACTGTGGGGTATTTGGGCTTTTGCCCCTAGCTTGTTTAGCAAGAGAATACCCACTTCCGCTGACTACCTTGAATGTAAAGCTGTAATCAAACAGCTAGCTAAAACCCTTGCTTCAAACCCAGAAGAAGCGCTTGAGTTAACAGAGCAGCAACAAACTGTTTTTATTGGCTGGTTCAACACTATCTTAAATAGGAAAAGGCAAGAGCTGGTTTCTAAAACCTTTAGTACTGATGAAATAGCTATCGGTAAACTAACTATAATCGACTACAAGCGACTAAGCCCATTTAAAATTAAAGTAGATGATAATCTTGAGAAGCCTTTCCATTTTGAAGAATCACTACTCACTGTCTCTGAAAACTTCATAAAATCAATTAATGACTCTTCAGAGGATGTGGGTAATTTTATTTACGAAACAATACAAGACTTAATTCTCTCACTGCTATTTTTTGCTTACCCTAATGTATCTAATCATCACTCATTAAAATTGTTTAATTTATTCATGAGCTTGAACATTCGGCCACCCAAAAAAGCGCCTTTATTCTTGCCCACATCAAGAACCAGTTTTATGCACACCTTTCCAGCATTAGTTGCAGATGCGCTAAGTGGAGATGGCCTTAAGTTGACAGCACCTGTTAGGCGTTTTCTACAACTGTTAGCACAGCCCAAAAACAAAGCCAATGCAGACACTAAACTAGCAGCTATAGCTGAATGGTTAGAGCATGAATTAATCAAAGGCAAAATAGAAAAACTAGAAACTGAAAGCCTACCCATTTATCAATACAAGGCCGATAAACTAGCCGCTATACCCATGTACCTAACCTCTTCACTGGTCTCAGAAGTAGCCCCGCTAGTGCATTTTTTACGCAGCTTTAATAGTTACAACGCCCTGTTTATTGAAGAGCCAGAAGCACACCTGCACCCAGCGGCACAACGTACTATGGCACGCGCCTTAGCTCGCATTATGAATCAAGGCGTTCCAGTATTAACCACAACCCATGGCGACACCTTATTTCAGCAGCTAAACAACTTAGCGGTACTTTATAGTCACCCCAATAAAAAAGCCCTGTTGAAAGAACTAAACTACAACAAAGACGAGCTAATAAACCCTAATGATATGGTTGCCTACCAATTTAAACGTGAATCAGGGCAAACACTTGTAGAGCGCTTAGACGCTTCAGAGTACGGCATAGCAGTACCCACCTTTAACGACCCACTAGAAGAACTGTTAGACGAAATCTATACAATCCAAGAAAGTGATGAGGATAATACGGACTAGCTATGAGTGAATGGACGCAACGCCTAAAAGACTGGGTAAACACAGAAAACTACCAGCTCGGCAAAACAATAGCAGTTGAAGAGTTAGAAGAAGAAGGGGCCAGTTGTATTGAGTTTTCTTCCACTAATAACCAGCTACTAAAAATAAACTGGGGCAATAAAAACCATCTCAATTTTTTAATTGATACTAAAAATTCAGATGGCGTTTTCTTAGAGCTAGAAGGCGAAAAGGCAGTAGCGCTACATTTTGTAGAACTAAAAAAAACTATTTCATTAGGCAAATGGAGGGAGGTTAAAGGGCAGATTAGAGGCTCATTAAAGCACTCCCTAGGGTTTTTAGGTGTTCTTAATATCCCAATCCCTAACAAGCTAGTTTGCCATACCGTTTTTCAGTTTGATGGCACTGAGCAAGAAGCACAAACAAAATTAGCTGATAAAAAACCATTGATAGGGCGAAGAATGCCGTCCAGACCAAACACAAAGCTACTTAAAGAATAGTCACAAAAAACAGTAGAAATCAGCCAAGTATTTCCCAAGTTTGAACACCAAAAACATCAGTTAACGCAACAACCTAGTGACCAAGTACCAACTAAAAAAGTTGTTTTATAAATATTTAACTAAATGATAGGTAACACCTTGATCCCTTTCCTAGATTTAAAAGCCATCAACGCCCAATACCGCGAAGAACTTATCACCGCCTGTACCCGTGTTATCGACTCTGGCTGGTACATTGCAGGCAACGCGCTCACTCAATTTGAGCAAGAGTTTGCTGACTACTGTGGCACTAAACACGCTATTGGCGTTGCCAATGGGCTTGATGCACTTGTTCTTACTCTTCGCGCATGGAAAGAGCTTGGCAAGCTCAAAGACGGCGACGAGGTCATCGTTCCAGCGAATACCTACATTGCCAGTATTTTAGCCATCAGCGCGAATGATTTAGTGCCTGTATTGGTAGAGCCAGAGCTCGCTACCTATAATCTGTGCCCAGTAAAAACAGAAGCAGCGATTACCCCTAAAACCCGTGCAATCTTACCGGTGCACTTATACGGTGCGCTCGCAGATATGCCCGCCATTATGGATATTGCGGAGCGTCATAACCTTTTAGTGCTGGAGGATGCAGCACAAGCCCATGGCGCAGTGTTTGACGGTAAAAAAGCCGGTAACTGGGGCCATGCCAGCGGTTTTAGTTTTTACCCAGGTAAAAACCTCGGCGCACTGGGCGACGCAGGTGCAGTGACCACCAATGATGACGAACTCGCAGAAACCTTGTTTGCGTTGCGTAACTACGGCTCCCATGAAAAATACAAAAACCTCTTTCAAGGTGTAAACAGTCGCCTAGATGAAATTCAAGCCGCCATGCTCAGTGTAAAGCTAAAACACCTCGACACCGAAATCGCCCAACGCCGCAAAGTGGCCGAAGCCTACCTAAAAGGCATCAACAACCCAGCCGTAACTTTACCCCTCACGCTTAACTCTTCACCCCTAACTCGTGAGAATCACGTCTGGCACGTCTTTGTCATCCGCTGCGAACAGCGTGAAGCATTGCAACAGCACTTGCTTGAGCAAGGCGTACAAACCTTAATCCACTACCCAATCCCACCGCATCAGCAACAGGCTTACCCAGAGTGGAATGAGCACAGCTTTCCAATGAGTGAGCAAATACATCAGCAAGTATTAAGCCTGCCGATGGGACCGACACTATCCATGGAAGATGTGCAGAAAGTTATCAGCGCAGTAAATGGATTTAGTTAATGCTTCAGTTCATCAAGAAACATTTACCTGTGCCTATCAAAAAAGCTTTAATTGCTGTTAAGCAAAAAACCTATGATCAGTGGCAAAAAAAACGACTGTTTAACCGAATGCAGTTAAAACATGCGGAGTTATTGCAGCAGATAAAAGGTAAAGAAAAAATAAAGGTTGTATTTCTCGCCATCCATAAAAGCGTTTGGAAAGTTGACCCTGTTTTTCAAAAAATGCTCGAAGACCCGTTTTTTGAACCAGAGATACTAGTTTGTCCATACACCCCTTATGGTGAAGAGCGAATGCTTGAGGATATGGAACAGGCTTATGCATATTTTTTAGAGAAAGGTTATCCAGTAAGAAAATCAAGAAATGAAGATGGAAGCTGGACAAAGCTAGAAGAACTTAAGCCAGATTTAGCGTTTTTTACCAACCCCCATAATTTAACTCGTAAAGAATATTATGAAGATGCATATTTGAATTACTTAAGCTGTTATGTTCCTTATTTTTTATTAACAACAACACATGGCAATGATCAAAGTATTTATAATCAGCACTTTCATAATGCAATGTGGAAGATTTTCATGCCACATCATTATGGAGTGGAAAGAGCAGCTTTAGTATCTGCTTCAAATGCACGAAATTGTATATTGACTGGTTACCCATCGTGTGAAGCTTTTGTAAGTCAAAACAAAAACTCAAAAAGTGTTTGGAAAGAACAGCACGGTAAGAAAAAAATTATATTTTCACCTCATCATACAATAAGTGAGGGTGAGCTTGAGCTCTCAAATTTTATTGTAATTGCAGACCTAATGCTTGATTTAGTTGAAAAATATAAAGATAAGATTCAGTGGTCATTTAAACCACACCCAATATTAAAGTCTAAACTTTATATGCATCCGCACTGGGGTAATGATAAAACCGACAGTTATTATAGATTTTGGGAATCGTATGAATATACTCAACTTGATGAGGGTGAATATATAGACCTTTTTATACAATCCGATAGTATTATCCATGACTGTGGGTCATTTATAGCCGAGTACCCTTTCGTTGGAAAACCTTGCGCATATTTGCAATTAAAAGGTAATACTCAGATTAAGTCAATTAATCAATTTGGTAGATACGCTTTAGAATCTTATGAGATAATTAAGTCTGAAAATGATTTGATAAATTTTATTGAAAGTATTATTAATAATAAAATAAAGACTAAGCCTTCACACAGTCAATATATAGAGAATTATATATCTCCTTTATATGTTGACTCAGTTCCGTCAGAGAAAATATTAAGAGTTTTGAGATATTTTATAAAAGGTGAAAGTAAAAAATGAAAAAAGTTTATGTAGGTATGAGTGCCGACTTGGTGCATCCAGGTCATTTAAATATTTTAAAAGAAGCTGCTCAGCATGGTGAAGTAATGGTAGGCTTGCTAACTGACGCTGCCATTGCCAGCTATAAACGCATCCCTTTTATGGAGTTCGAGCAGCGTAAAATTGTAATAGAAAATATTAAGGGCGTTAGCCAAGTTGTAGCACAGGAAACACTCGATTATGTACCTAACCTACGTAAATACAAACCCGACTATGTGGTGCATGGTGATGATTGGAAGGAAGGCGTACAGCGTCAAACCCGCGCTAGAGTAATTGAGACGTTGGCTGAGTGGGGTGGCGAGCTGATCGAAGTACCTTACACTCAAGGTATTTCATCTACTCAGCTGAATAAAGCTTTAAAAGAGATTGGCACCACGCCTGAGCTACGCCTCAAGTCTTTGCGCCGTATGCTGCAAGTAAAGCCTTTATTACGCTTTTTAGATATTCATAATGCTTTAAGCGGTTTAATCATTGAACATGCAGTGATTGATACCCCTAATGGTCAGCGTCAATTTGATGGCATGTGGGGCAGCTCGCTTACGGATTCTACAGCTAAAGGCAAGCCTGATATTGAAGCAGTAGATGTTTCAGCGCGTATGACTACACTCAATGAAGTAATGGAAGTGACTACCAAACCCATTATTTATGATGCGGACACTGGTGGGCAGACCGAGCACTTTAAATTCACTGTTAGAACACTGGAGCGTTTGGGTGTATCAGCCGTTATTATTGAAGACAAAACGGGTCTAAAGAAAAACTCGCTATTTGGTAATGACGTCCCTCAAACTCAAGATAGCATTGAAAATTTTTGTGAAAAAATTAAAGCGGGTAAAAAAGCCCAATGCACAGACGACTTTATGATTATCGCCCGTATCGAAAGTTTGATTTTAGGTAAAGGGCAAGACGATGCTTTTGAGAGAGCACAAGCGTATCTAGCAGCTGGTGCTGATGGCATCATGATTCATAGCCGTGAAAAATCACCCGATGAGATTTTTGAGTTCTGTAAGCGTTACGCTACCCTGCCAAACCGTAAGCCTCTTGTTGCAGTACCTTCGAGCTACAACCAAGTTACAGAAGATCAGCTGCAAGAACATGGTGTGAATATTGTTATTTATGCTAACCAACTGTTGCGCAGCGCCTACCCAGCTATGATGAATACTGCCAAGTCTATTTTGACTCACCAGCGCTCTGCTGAGTGTGACGCAGACATGTTGTCTATTAAAGAAATTCTTGAGCTGATTCCAGGTACCAAATAATGATAGATCCCAAACACTTTGTAGCTAGCTTGGCTCAGCAGGGAATGGACTATTACGTCGGTGTGCCTGATTCTTTATTAAAAGATTTTTGTGCCTACGTTGATGATCATGGTGCTGCTGGTAAACACACAATTACCGCCAATGAAGGCAATGCTGTAGGTATGGCTAGCGGTTATCATATGGCTACTGGGCAATACCCAGTGGTTTATCTACAAAACTCTGGCTTGGGTAATATTATTAACCCTCTTACCTCAATTGCTGATAAAGAAGTGTATAGCATTCCCATGCTATTAATCGTTGGTTGGCGGGGTGAGCCAGATGTTAAAGATGAGCCTCAGCACATTAAGCAAGGCCGTATTACAGCCGAACAGCTTGAACTATTAGAAATTCCCTACCAAGTGGTTGATAAAGCCTGTGATGCTGAAGAGTTAGCCAGCTGGGTTAAAACTACACTTGATCAAACCCATGCGCCGGTTGCCTTGCTTGTAAAAAAAGGTGCTTTTGCTCAGTACAAAAGTCAGCGTCAACCAAGCATAAAGTCAACTCTAGGGCGCGAGACAGCTTTAAATACTTTGTTATCCTTAGTAGGTGATGCTTGTATTGTCTCAACGACGGGTAAAACCTCGCGTGAAGTATTTGAACTAAGAGAAGAACGTAAAGAGCAGCAACGTGACTTTTTAGCAGTGGGTGGTATGGGGCACACCTTATCTATCGCTTTAGGTGTAGCAATGGGGCAACCCAATAAAAAAGTTGTTTGTTTAGATGGTGATGGCTCTGCTTTGATGCACTTAGGTGCCTTACCCATAGTTGGCAGCATTGCACCCGACAACCTAGTGCATGTTCTCCTAAATAACGCTGCTCATGAATCAGTCGGCGGACAACCAACGGTAGCGGATACTATCGACTTTAAAGCCATAGCTCTTGCCAGTGGTTATACCGCTTATGCTGTTGCTTCAACACTTGAAGAGCTAACCACCGCTTGGCAAGCTCTAGCAAACCAAAGTGGACCTGTCATGCTTGAAGTACGTATTACTACTGGTTCACGCGATGATTTAGGGCGACCCACCACTACACCAATTGAAAACAAACAAGCCTTTATGAGTTGGGTTGCACAATGATCGAAAGTTTAAATCAATGGCAATTCTACAATCCAGTTAAGCTATACGCTGGACGTGGTAGCCGTAAGCAGCTGGTTGAACAGCTCAAAAACCAAAAGCTACTAATTGTTACCACGGTGCGTGGTAAAGCACAGTTCTTAGAAGATTCTATTTTATCTGAAGTCGTTAAAAACAATCAGGTCACTTGGGTGGATAGCGTTAAAGAAAACCCTGGATTAACTGATCTACAAGCTGAGATTGACCAGCTAAGTAATTTAAAGGTTGATGCCATTATTGCCTTTGGCGGCGGTAGTGCCATGGATGCAGCCAAAGCATTGCGAATAGGCTTAGCTGTTCAGGGTAAATATAGCCTAGCAGAGCTTTTAGAAAACCCTGCGTTGCATAAAGAAGCTAAGCAAGTACCTTTGTATGCACTACCCACTACCTCAGGTACCGGCAGCGAAGTAACACCTTTCGCCACCGTCTGGCACCATGAAATACATAAAAAACTCTCTTTAGCTAGTGACAATATTTTTCCAAGCGTTGCTATTGTTGATGCTGAACTAACTGATAGCTTACCCACCAAAGTAACGCTCTCAACAGGATTGGATGCAATTAACCAAGCCGCTGAATCGGTTTGGAATAAAAACGCTAATAGCATTACATTGGCACTTGCCACGCGCTCATTAAAATTAGGCTTAAAAGCTTTACCTTTATTAATTGAAGGCAAAGGAAGCGAACAAGAGCGTGATCAAATGGCCGAGGCAAGTTTGCTAGCAGGACTTGCCATTAGCCATACCCGTACTGCTTTATGTCATTCAATTTCTTACCCACTCACCGCTCATTTTGGTGTACCGCATGGTTTGGCTTGTGCCTTAACTATGCCGGAAGTGTGCCAGATAAACTTAGCGGTAGATGACGGGCGGTTTGTAGCCCTCGCACAAGCGCTAACGGGGCAGTCAGATGTAGGGCTGTTATTTAATGTTTTTTTAGAGCTTAATAATCAGCTTAATGTAGCAGAGCAGGTGCATGCCTATATTCCAAAGCTGGATGATTTAATTAACCTGCAGTCAGAAATGTATAACCCGAGTAGAGCAGCTAATAATTTAGCAGCAATAACAGATAGCGATTTGCGAAGAATACTTAAAAAATCGTTCGATATCAGTAATAAGGATTGAATTTTTGGAGTAAGAAATATTAAAAATCTACGCCGAAAAGCTCTATCCGGCTTCATCTGGAGTGCCTCAGACAAACTAATCAACCAACTCGGCTATTTAGGCGTAACTGTTTTTATAGCTCGATTGATCGGCCCCGAGAGCTTTGGCTTAATTGGCATGCTAACGATTTTTATGTTGTTAGCAGAAAGTGTTGTCAGCAACGGTTTTTCTCAAGCGCTTGTCCAGCGTAGCCAGCAGTTAACAGAAGAAGACTCATCTACGATCTTCTATGTAAACATTGGTTGGGGCGCAGCAATGTATATATTGCTATATTTTTGTGCGCCTTTAATAGCAAAGTTTTATAGCCAACCACAGCTTGTAGATATAGCACGTGTTTTATTTACTGTATTATTAATAAACTCTTTAACAGTAGTGGTTCGAGCGAAGCTCACTATAAATATAGATTTTAAGAGCCAAGCCATAGCAAGCACTTTCGCAACGCTGTTAAGTTCTATTGTTGGGGTTTATTTAGCATTAAAAGGGTATGGCTATTGGGCATTGGTTTGGTTACTGATTTCTAAAGCTGCTTTTAATTCGTTGGGAGTATGGTTTTTTTGTCGCTGGTTGCCTAAATTAATATTTAGTTATGAGTCTTTCAAATCTCTTTTTAAATTTGGCTCAAATCTAATGCTTGCAGGACTTGTAGCGACATTTGTAAATAATCTTTATGTTGCATTAATCGGGCGTTATTTTAATGCCACCCAAGTGGGTTATTTTACTCAAGCAACTAATTTAAGTAATTACGCATCACAGTTTATCAGTTCGACTTTACAGGGTGTTACTTATCCAATCATGACCTCTGTCAAAAATGATAAGAAGCGCTTGGTAAGTATATATACTCAATTAATTTCAATTACTATGTTAATTTCCGTGCCTTTGCTTGTAGGCTTTGCTGCTGTATCTGAAGACCTCGTAAAAATCATACTAGGTGATGAGTGGCTGCCAGCGGTTCCTGTGCTAGTAGCTTTATGCTTTGCACGTGCTATTACGCCAATTAGTTCTATTAACCTTAATATACTCAATGCAGTGGGTCGCTCAGATCTGTTCTTGAAAGTAGATCTCTCCAAGCTACCAATGACGTTAGGTGCTCTATATATTGCATTACCTTATGGAATTGAAGGCTTAGCGTGGGCCATGGTCTGCACATCATTTATTTCATTCTTCATCAATGCCTACTTCCCCGGAAAGCTTTTCGGCTTTGGCGGCATTGCTCAGCTCAAGGTGGCATACAAGTACATCATTGCGGCGGCAGTTATGTACGCTGCTGTGACGCAGGTTTCCATTACTGGCAGTTTATGGTTAACGCTTATCGCTAAAATTGCTTTGGGCGCAGTTGTTTACTCTACTTTGCTTGTGATTCTGCGCGATACGTTTGTATTGCAAAATGCTGGGCCGATAGTGAATAAAATAAAGCAAAGGCTGGTTGGATAGTTTATGCATACGTCGAAATACGACATAGCGAGCTTAGAGCTGACGGATGAGTACCTTACTGATCCTTTGCTAATGGCTTTAGCGTGGAAGAAAGCACATAGCTATATCCGTACTACAAACTGGTATGCAGATAATTTTGAGCTGGATAAGTCGTCACTGCTTTTGTCCGAGAAGTGCGTGCAGTGGGCGCGTGAAATCAGAGATGTAGCCCCATTAACTCCGTTGCAGTTAGTGCCCGCACCTAAAAGCTGTGAATGGACTTTTAAGAAGCCAAAGGGCAATAAAAAGCCATGCTTAATTTGGCAGCCAAAATCCACAGATGAGTTAAGTCTACGGCCCTTAGCGCATATTAGTATTCAAGAACAAACCTACTTCACCTTGTTGCTTATGTGTTTAGCAAATCAGGTTGAAACTAAACAAGGTAACCCTGCTACTGAATATGAGCAGGTGCATGAAAAAGGAGTTGTTAATTACGGTAATCGACTCTATTGCATTTATGATGACGATGGTCATGCAGAGCATAATTTCGGTGCAACCACGATCTACAGTAAATATTTTACTGACTATCGTAAGTTTTTAGAGCGGCCTTATTATTTTGCACAACAGCAAGTTACTGAAAAACTACCTGATGAAGAGGTTTACCTTGTTGAACTGGATCTGAAACAGTTTTTTGACAAAATTGACCGTGTCAAATTGGTTGAAAGAATAAAAGCTTTCAAACCGAGTGAATTAAATACTGATGCAAGCTCTGCTGTGGATAATCTACTTGCTAGGTTTGATAACTGGCAGTGGAAAAGTGGTACAGATAAAGCCTACCCGGTTTGTAGGACAGAGGAGGTAAAAACGCCGCCTAAGGGCATTCCGCAAGGCTTGGTTGCTGGTGGTTTCTTATCAAATATATACATGCTTGAATTTGATGAGCAGTTGCAGAAAGTCTTGGGTAAAGACCTCAGCAACTCTATGCAGGAATGGATAGAGGAAACACAGCCAGACTTTCAAGATTTAGATTACGCTAGCTTTAAGTTAATAGATTATTGTCGTTATGTAGACGACATGCGCTTGGTTGTTATTGGCCCTAGATCTAGAGCAGGTCTTTCATTTAAAGATTTAAGGAAACACTGAACAAACCCCAAGCGGGCTGCAGCCTTTGGTAAAATAGTCCAATCCGTAATTAGTATCGAGTCCACAGTCATGCAAATCACTTTCGCCGAAGCCGAGTTCGTCAGCAAAAAGAAGCAAACCCGTCGGGATCGACTGTTGATGGATCTGGAAACTCTGGTGCCTTGGTCTGTTCTGGAATCAGTGATTGAGCCGTACTATCCGAAATCTGACGGCAAACGAGGTCGTCCGACTATGGGGCTTTCTCGCATGTTACGTATGTACATTCTACAGCAGGTCATGGGGTTTTCCGATGAAGGAACTGAGGATGCCGTTTATGACAGCGCAGCAATTCAGCTGTTTATGGGTATTGATCTTGGGCGTGATGCCGTGCCGGATGCGACCACTTTGTTGCGTTTTCGTCGTCTGCTGGAAACTCACAGCCTGACTCAACAAATTTTTGCTGCGGTCAATTACCAACTGGCGAGCAAGGGCTTGTACCTCAAGGAAGGCACGGTGGTTGACGCTACAATTATTGCCGCACCACCTTCCACCAAGAATAAGAGTAAAAGCCGTGATCCGCAAATGCGCTCCACTAAGAAAGGCAATCAGTATTACTTTGGCATGAAAGCTCACATCGGTGCTGATGCGGCTAGCGGTTTGGTGCACACACTGGTCACCACTGCGGCCAACGTGCACGACGTGAACCAAGCTCATGCTTTGCTACACGGCGAGGAACAGCAGGTATACGGTGATTCTGGTTATCTGGGGGCTGACAAACGGGAAGAAAATAAGGATAAAGATGTGGAGTGGGTGGTAGCCATGCGCCATGGAAAGCGTCGAAAGCTGCGCGATAGCGGCACAGAAGAAGGTCAACTGGCTGACAAAATCGAAAAATTAAAGAGCCGGATACGCGCCAAGGTTGAGCATCCCTTTTACTGGGTCAAAGTGCACTTTGGTCACCGCAAGACTCGCTACCGTGGCTTGGCGAAAAACACAGCCCATCTCTATAGCCTGTTTGCCTTGGCAAACCTGTTTTTGTCGAAGCGATGTATGCCGTTGGCGGGATAAATCCGCCTAAAAACCGGTAAGCTGCCGGGAAAAGCAGCAAAAACGGGTAAAACTGCTGATAAAAAGGTTTTTTATGGCCCTGAAGTTGAAATTTAAGAGCTGAATTTTAAATCCGCATGGATTGGCTGGTTTGATTGGTTTTATTCAGCGTTTCCTTAAAAGAGATCCTACACAGCTATATAGATAAGCTGTTCAATAAGCTTGGATTAGAAATTTCGCTAAACGATAAAAAAACTAAAATCACTGTTTACCGTGGTAAACAAACTGGAATATCTAAACAGTTAAATGATATTCAATCTAAAGCCAGTGGGCCACAGTCATTTGACGAATCCTTTGAGCAGCTCAATCAACTAGAGATGCTTTTAGCGCTTTCCGCCACAGACCTACCTGAGCAGGATAATGGTGAGTGCACAGTAAACCGCTTGGCCAATATAGAGCGCAGTAGCTTTGACGTAAGAGAAGATACGTTACGACGCTTTGCAGCCAATAAAATAGCTAGCACACTGAGCGATATTCGCCACTTTACTGCGCGTGAAACGAATAGTAACGGTAATCCTATTGCTGGCGACTGGGATTATTTACAAGAGCGTCTTGCTCGGCGTTTGATTGCATGCTGGAGCAAGGACCCTGCTTTAACTTTATTGTTGAAAAAAGGTTTAGAGCTTTTTCCTAGTCCTAGGCTACTAGAGCCTGTTTTAGAGCAGTTCGATTTTATTTTTAAAAAACGTGGCCGTGGAGCGCAGAAGCTGGTTGTAGAAAAGCAACAAGCCGTTATGCGGTATTTATTGGCTGAGGTTTTTCGTCATTCAGCTACTGTTATCCACAGTAAAGATCCGCAAACAATTCCAGCACAAGCAGATGTAGAGGGTTTTTTTGCGATTCTACAAAAAAAGGCTGCTGACTTACTGGCTGATGAAAACACTGAAGAAATGCTTGTTAGGCAAGCACGGTTTTTGCTTCTTGTTCGGTTGGATACGTTACTGGAAAAATCTACAAAGGATAGTCAGCAGGATCTGATATTTAAGCTGGCTATAGGCTTTAGAAATATCAGTACTCAGCTTGATGAAAAAGAAGTGTCTGTATGTTTGTTGCTTGCTCATCAGTTGATAGAGTATACCGCGCCCTATTTACGTGCAGCTAATGAGCTGTTAGAGAAAAACAGTAACTCTGACAGCATCATTCAAGCGTTGGCTATACAGAATGCTGAGCTGGTGCAGAGCCTCGTCTCGAATGCTGCGCAGTTAAAGTATAAGTGGGTTGAAAGTGATGCGATTAGGGCGCTGAAAAAGGTTCTGTATTTAGATATCAAGCCGTCTAATAAGCCCTTGAATAAAATCACTGAAAAGCAAAGTATTGTTCAACTGATCACAAGAGCCGACAATCCTTTTGCTAGCGAAATAATGGCTATCAAGCTGATGCTGGCGTTAATTGGTGCGTGGAGTCCAAAGGACGAGCTGAAAGATAAGCTGATTGATCTGAGCCGAACTTGCGTGAAGTTTGATGGGTATTCAAACCCGCCGACTTACGCAGATATTGATAAAGCATTGACCATAGATCAGCTGAATTATCAAACTGCAATCGTACCGCTAGCTGAGAACTTGACAGCTAACAACTCAGGTTTTGCGCAAGAAGAACAGAGAGCTTTACGACTGATTGCTTTCGTCATCCGCGCTGCACTGGCCAGCAGTAAAGATGTTACAGGCTTTGGTAATAGCTATGCAGCGAGGGCGGGTTATCGAGGCTTGAAATCCACTCAATTTAAACGACAAATCGGTTTGTTTACGACTCCCGAGTCCTTGGCGGGTGAAGGGGCACAGGTTTCAGGTTGGCTCACTACGCTTATAACCAAGCTATTAAAATGGCCAGGGATACGCGTTAATGAGCAAGGTTATGATTGGCCTATAGAACTCAGCATTAAAAATGTTGAGAAACTACTAAAAGAACAATTGGAAAACTTAAAGCTAAACTACTGTCAGTTATCTGCCATGCCGGTGCTATCAGAGTTAATAACACCTACTTGGTCAAAGACTGATAAGCACAGTTTAACCGTTGCGATGGTGCAGTCTAAGCTCCCCAAACAGGCTGATTTTGCTGCAGATCTTTACTTAAATAATCCGCTATACCGTACCAAGCACCGTCGGCATATAGCTCGCGTTGCTGAACTCGTGCTCAAGCATATCAGTACACAAAGCACGGAAGAGTCTAAAGATGGTGAGCGTGAACAGGATATTGATTTAATTGTTTTTCCAGAGTTGGCTGTACACGAAGATGACTTAAATATACTGGTGCAGCTTTCACGCAAAACACGCGCTATTATTTTTGCTGGTCTTGGGTTTATGGATCAGCCCAATATTAGTGGACCAAATAACAATGCGATTTGGATTGTGCCCAGAAAGCACAATGGCAATCAGAATGAAATCTGTCGCTTTCAAGGTAAGCAGCACATGACTGCAGGCGAGCAAAAGCTTAATATTAAGCCTTGGCGACCCTATCAACTGATGTTAGAGCTGCGTCATCCTAAATATCCAGGTCACAAGGGTTTTATGCTGACTGGCGCGATTTGTTACGATGCCACAGATATAAGGCTCAGTGCTGACCTCTCTGATAAAAGTAATGCCCTGCTCATCCCCGCACTGAATAAAGACGTAAACACGTTTAACTCAATGGTGGATGCGCTGCATTTTCATATGTATCAGCACATAGTGTTAGTTAATACAGGTGAGTACGGTGGCTCTTACGTGATGGCACCTTATCAAGAGCGCCATGAGCGCTTAATAGCTCATACAACGGGAAAAAACCAAGTCACTATAAATACCTTCGAGATGAACATGTTCGACTTTAGAAGAGATGCGGTAGGGCGTGGGATGGTGTCGGATATAAAAATCAAGGCTCCGCCTGCGGGTGTTGTGCAAGTTTAGCAATGAAAAAGATAGAAATTGCGTGCTCTATAAATAACGTCAGCATTTAAAATATTATGCCCAATAATTACTTATCCCTCTCACCCAGCGACTTCGAAACCCTCGCCGCCGATATCTTATCTGCGCTGCACTCTGTGCATTTCGAACGTTACGGTGAAGGGCGCGATGGTGGGGTAGATGGTAAGTTTTTAACAAACGATGGTGGTATATGGATAGTGCAGGCTAAGCGCTATCGAGATGTAAAAGCACTGTTACGGCAAATGGAGCATGAGCAGAAAAAAATGCTGCAACTGCCCCAGACTCCAGCCCGCTACTTTTTGGTTACTGCGTGCTCGTTAAGCCCAGCAAATAAAGCAGCCATTCAGCAAGTCATGGGGCCGTTTATTTTATCTACGGGCGATATTTACGGCGCAGAAGATTTAGATGCGTTACTTCACCAGTACCCTGCTATTTACCGAAAACATCATCGGTTATGGTTGCATGGTGTCGAACAATTAACCCAGTATTTGCAACGTGCGCATTACATACGCGCCGAGGCCACATACGAGCGTATTATTCACGAGTCCAAAAGTTATGTTGCGCACAGTGCCGAGCATGCAATCAATCAGCAACTAGCTACGCAGAACAGTTGCTTGATTGTGGGTGACCCCGGCATCGGCAAGAGTGCCACCGCTGGGCAAATAGCTTTACGTCACCTGCTCGAAACACCCCAGGCAGAGCTGATTTGGATTGATGACCGTAATTTTGAGCAAGCGCTACAACTGATCCGTACTGATAGCCCTCAAATTATCGTAATGGATGATTTTTTAGGCGCTACGTTTTTGCATGATGATGGCATACTTGCGTTTCAGCGCGATTGGCAGGCTTTATTGCGTACCGCGCAGCGTGCCAATGAGCGGCTTAAACTCTTATTCACCACGCGTAACTACATACTTGAACAGGCGCTTGCGCAAATTGAAGATAGCCAACCGCTGATTGCTGAACTGTGTCAGCGTGCTGTGTATATTGAGCATAACAACGCAAGGTTTCGTGTCGAGTTGGTTTACAACCTGCTGCGCAAAGCAAACTTAGATACTGAGCAAATAGCACAACTGGTGCAGGATAAGCTGTATTGGCCCCTAATAAAATCCAGCAACTTTTCACCGCGGCTGTTAAAAATGCTGTGCAGCAGGCTGCCTGATATACCCGCCACACAACTGGCTGAGCATATTAAAACCGGACTCGAAGGCCAGCACCAACTGTGGCAGCAGGTGTTTCAACGCTTGAGTCCTGAGGCACAATGTTTGCTGTATCTGTGTGCGATTGCTGGTAAGTACGCTAATGTCACTGAGCTAAAGCGTGCTTTCCATACGCTTTATCCTCAAGTGCAAAATCGCCTTGCACCATTTAATAGCTTTGATAGAGCGCTGATTGAGCTAGAACCTACATTTATAAAAACAGAGCAGCATCTGGGTGATATTTGGCTTAACCCTACTAACCCGAGTTTAATTGATTTTTTACATAAAAATATTGCGGATAACCCACCACTTATTGATGCGTTGATCAACAGCTTAGAACATTTTGATTGGGGGCTTGATCATTTTAAAGTGACAGCTCCATCAAAGCATCCAATTGCCATTAGCGCAAAACAGCGCGAACACTTGATGCATAAACTGATAGAGTTGCTGCCCCAGCACAGTAGCAAGCTAATGCAGACCTTCACAAATGGTGATGGTGCATTGCAATGGGTAAATCAGCCGGATAGTTTCGGGGCTCGGCTTACCAAGCTTTGGCGTACAGTGATGAGTAATGCACAGCAAGCTGAAGCAACCTTACAGCAGATACAATTTTTACTGCCTTCAGATGCGCAGAGCTGGGAAGGCCTCTTGTTACAAGGTGGCATGCAAGAGCTTTTGGACTTGACGCGTTATTTAGCAGTTGATCAGCAAGAGAGGATCTGGCTGCTGGCTATGGATAACTTAAATAACAGTGAAGATGCCGCAGCACTTGCTGAGTTTTATCAGCAAGAGCCCAAAGCAAAGCGACTCTTTAAGCAGCAGAAACGTAAATTTATCCGCAAGCTATTAAGTGTCTGCTCTGAAGAAATTGATAGAGCAAACGATGCAGACTTTTTAGATGCTATAATGCACGACTTATACCGAATAGAAGAAGCGACAGGCGCAAATATAAGTGATCAAAAATATCACATTTACTCAAAGATTGATGACTCGTTTGCTGGTGATGAGTCTATATTTAGTGATTCCGTAACATATTATCAGAGACCTGATCATCAAGAAGACTTAGCAGAGTTTAATTTACAGATAAGCTTACTAACAGAAAATGTTGAATCACTTTTTTCAAGACTTGGCAGTGAGTGTGCTGGGTTGCATACTTAATATATAATTATTATTTATGTTGAGTAACATAGCGATTTAAGAAATGTTATTAAGTTATAGCATCGTTTTTGATAGAAAGGAAAAGTTTGGTGAAAATATTATTGCTCGGTGAATTTAGTGCGCTACACAAAAACCTTAAAGAGGGTTTAATTGAGTTAGGGCATGATGCTGTTGTTGCAGCTGGTGGGTGATACGTTGAAAATTGGCAGCTGGATACTTGCTTACCTGATGCTAGGTGTCAGGTCCCGCATGATTAATAACGTTCTTATAAAATAAATCCGGTCTCTTTTCTTGCCATTCTTTCATTGTTGCAATGGGCGTTTGATGGTGAAGAGCTCGCTGTGGAATATGGTGATTGTACACCCAGCAATAGCGCTTTAAAGTTTGCTCTAAATCTTCGGATGAATCATACCTGCGAGTTGCTAAAACATCACTGATGCGGCCATTAAAGCGCTCGACCATACCGTTGGTTTGCGGTCGACCCGGCTTGATTAAGCGGTGCTCTATACTGTGCTTCTCGCATACCAAGTCAAATAGATGGTTGCCCGTGGGTTTACGTTCACCACCTGCTGTAAAACGGTCAGTAAAGGACTTGCCGTTATCGGTAAGAACCTTCTGGATCTTGAACGGTGCTTTGTCGATTACACGCTTCATAAAGCGCTCAGCGTCTTTGGCGGACTGGCTAGGTAATACTTCGAGATACACCCAGCGCGTTGCACGATCGATGGCGACGTACAAATAGCGGCGCTGCTTCTCATCAGGCATTTGCGGTAAGAATTTGATGTCTATATGGATAAAACCAGGCTCATAATCCTTGAAGGGCTTATGCTTGGGTTCTGAGTCTTGCTCATTCTCTTGATCTTGTTTTCGCAGCTGCGCCAAGGTGGGCACCTGCCTTCTTCTCAGCATGCGTGCGAGTGCAGAACGTGAAAGAGTTGGATGAAGAAATTCACGCGCTACAACCAACAAGTCATCAAGACTCAAGCGTAGAAAATCACGGGCAACAATCAAAACCTCTTCTTGATGAGGGCTTAAAGTTGCCAGCAAGTTATGACGAGTATGCGAGCGGTCATAAACATCGGTACGATAACGCCAGCGACGAATTGTAGAGTCTGATACGCCATATTTACGTGCCAGCGCTAAATCGCTGGTGCTAGCTGGTGCTTGTTGTATCTCAGCTCTAATTTTTGGCGTTGTTGTAGCTTGTTTATGTAGCTTGATGTTCATGGGTATGCTCCCGGAAAACCTTCTGGATTAGCTCTCTTGCAACGAGTAAAGGATAACTCCTAAAACTCATTTGATCATCCGGCACTCTACAGCTAGGTAAAGCCATGATGAAGTTATTTATTGCCAGTGAAATTGTGTTTGCAGCAGGGTTTTATGGCTGGACGTATTTTTTAACAGGTATGTACGGTTTGGAAGGTGTCGCCATTGCGCATGCAATTAACTATGTGATTTATTGGGTGGTGATGGGTGTGTTTATTGGTAAGACAGTACTAAGTAATATGAAATAATTATGAGATTTATATACGATACTCAAATCTATCTCTAAAAAACACTTGTTGCAGTATAGTTTGAATAATTAATTAGATAATTATAAGTATATTGAATGAATAATATAGTAAACATCTTTAAAGATAAAATAAAAGAATCTGATATTGAGGATTCAATTGACCTTGCTTATTATTTTGGGGAGTTTCTTTTTTATAATGAGCTTCCTTTTTTTGACGTCTCTTTAATTGAAGAATATTTAATAGAACGTGTAACTCAAAAAAATAATTCTTTTTGTTTTCAAGAATTTGAAAATAAGGGTGATTTGTTCTTGGTAACTCAGCCATATATCACTGGCGGACATACAAGGCTTATGGAAAATCTAAGTCTTATGATTGATAGTGAAAAACATCTTCTTATCACTAGAGGTGCTGATAATTTTACAAAACAACGATTAGGTGCCTATTTTTCCCAAATAAATACTCTTTATAGGTCTCGAGATGAGGAGTCCACTGAGTATGTTAACAGGTTAGTTAAGGAGTTAGTTAATTATAATAGATTAATACTTAATATACACCCTGAGGACATATTTTCAGTTATAGCCTGTGGGATTGCAAAAAAATTAAAAAATAGTTTGAAGGTTTTTTTTGTGAACCATGCTGATCATGCTTTTACATATGGTGCATCGGTAGCTGATTTTTGGTTTGAAATAAGTTTGTATGGCAGGGAGGTTGATAAGCTTAGAAATATTAAAGGGGAAAAAACATTTATAGGTATACCTATAAATAAACCAGACTCTATTTTTTTTGATAGAGTAGAGTATCCGAAGCTAGATAATGCAACTAATTTTATCAGTGCTGCATCATACGTTAAGTATAAGCCTTGCAGGAAATCTAAAATATTCCCGCTACTCTATATGATTTTGACTGAAAAAAGTAATTCATCAATAAAAATCATTGGAGTAAATATTTTTAAAAACTATTGGTGGTGGATTCCGAAGCTTAGGTTTTGTAAAAGATTAATTACCTATAGGTCACTACCTTATGATGATTACATAAGAGCTACGAGTGAGGCGGATTACTATATAGATAGTTACCCAATGCCAGGTGGTACAGCTTTTGTTGAGCAATTTATTCAGGGTATACCTTGTATTGGATTGAAGTCTGATTTTTTTGGGTACACACCATTAGAGTGTGTTAAGAAAAAGAGTTGTGCTGAAGTTATTGATATGCTTAGGAACCCGCCAAGACAAGACGAGATTATAAGTATTCAAGAGCGTATTTTTTCTGTGCATGGATTTAGTCAGGTTAAAAAAAGATTTGTAGGTGCCATAGATACTGGTGAGATATATTCAAATCCAATGATTGAGTATATAGAGGATACTGGGATAAGAGATTTTCATAAGAAAAGATTTACTTTTTCTGCTAGATCTTTAATTTTTTTATATAAATTAGATAGAATATTTTTTTTGAAATCTTTATTTTTGGCAAAACCTTTGTCAATAATAAAGATGTCATTTTTTGCAGTTTATCAATATGTCAAATATAGATAGAAATTCTACTAGGGGGCCGAAATGAAACTTTTAATCACCGGCGGTGCAGGCTTCATCGGCTCTGCAGTCGTACGCCACTTGCTACAACATACTGACCACTCACTTGTTAATCTCGACAAGCTCACCTATGCAGGTAACTTAGAATCTTGCTTATCGGTAAGCGATAGTCCACGCTACGCTTTCGAACAGGTTGATATTTGTAACCGTACTGAGCTTGATCGAGTGTTTAAAGAACATCAACCCGATGTAGTCATGCACCTAGCAGCCGAAAGTCATGTGGACCGCTCAATTGATGGCCCAGGTGACTTCATTCAAACAAATATCGTCGGTACTTATAATCTATTAGAAGCCGCTCGCGCTTATTGGAACAAGCTAGAAGGTGATGCTAAACAAGCTTTCCGCTTTCATCACATCAGTACTGATGAAGTTTACGGTGACTTACCACATCCTGATGAGTTTGCAGATCCTGCAGAAGCGGCTCAACACTTGTTTACCGAAACAACAGCTTATGCGCCAAGTTCGCCATATTCAGCTAGTAAAGCTAGCTCAGACCACTTAGTACGTGCTTGGCATCGTACCTATGGCTTGCCGATTCTCGTCACCAACTGCTCAAACAACTACGGCCCTTATCACTTCCCTGAAAAATTAGTGCCACACATTATTCTTAATGCGTTAGCGGGTAAGCCTTTGCCGGTTTATGGTGACGGCAGCCAAATTCGCGACTGGCTGTATGTAGAGGACCATGCGCGTGCACTGGTTAAGGTGGCTACTGAAGGTCAGGTTGGCGAAACCTATAATATTGGCGGTCACAACGAAGTGCGCAATATTGATGTGGTTCGTATATTATGCGGCCTGCTTGAAGAGCTAGCACCTGAGCAGAAGCCTGCGAATGTTAGCAAATATGAAGATTTAATCACTTTTGTTAAAGACCGTGCCGGTCATGATGTGCGCTATGCCATTGACGCCAGCAAAATTGAGCGTGATTTGGGCTGGGTGCCTGAAGAAACTTTTGAAACGGGTATGCGCAAAACAGTGCAATGGTATTTAGACAATAAAGATTGGTGGCAGCGTGTGTTAGATGGCAGCTATCGTTTAGAAAGATTAGGAGATCATTCGTGAAAGGCATCATCTTAGCAGGCGGATCTGGTACGCGTTTACACCCTATTACCAAGGGCGTTTCCAAGCAGTTATTGCCTATTTATGATAAGCCGATGATTTATTACCCATTGTCGGTACTTATGCTGGCAGGTATTCGTGAGGTGTTAGTTATATCCACGCCTGAAGATTTACCAGGATATAAAAAATTACTGGGTGATGGTTCTGATTATGGCATTGATTTGAGTTATGCAGAGCAGCCGTCTCCCGATGGCCTTGCACAAGCCTTTATTATCGGCGAAGACTTTATTGGTACTGATTCTGTTTGTCTTGTATTGGGCGATAATATTTTCTACGGCCAGAGTTTTTCTAAACAATTACAAGCAGCTGTTAACCGTCCTTCAGGAGCTACTGTTTTTGGCTATTTAGTGACTGATCCTGAGCGTTTTGGCGTGGTGGAATTTGATGAGCAAGGTAAGGCGCTCAGCATTGAAGAGAAGCCATTACAGCCAAAATCTAACTATGCTGTTACAGGTTTGTACTTCTATGACAATGATGTTGTTGAAATCGCTAAAGCTGTAAAACCATCTGAACGCGGTGAGTTAGAGATTACTTCAATCAATCAGGCTTATTTAGAACGTGGAGATTTAAATGTTGAGCTGCTAGGGCGCGGTTTTGCATGGTTAGATACAGGCACACATGAAAGCCTGCTAGAAGCAAGTATGTTTGTGCAAACTGTTGAGCATCGCCAAGGTTTAAAAATTGCATGTTTAGAAGAAATTGCATTTAACAAAGGCTGGCTAACCCGTGAGCAGTTAGTCACACAAGGTCAGCAGCTAAATAAAACAGGCTACGGTCAATACCTTCTACGTTTGGCACAAGAGAAATAGGTCATATCACCATGAATGTAATAGATACGCCCTTGCATGGCGTTAAAATCATTGAGCCAAAAGTATTCGGCGATCACCGGGGCTTTTTTAAAGAAACTTATAGCGCTGAACGCTACGCAGCCATGGCAGGTATTATCCAGCCTTTTGTACAAGACAATCACTCCCGTTCTCGCAAGGGTGTTTTGCGTGGTTTACATTTTCAGAAGACTAAACCACAAGGCAAATTAGTCAGCGTAACTCGCGGTGCTGTCTATGATGTAGCCGCTGATATTGATCCTAGCTCACCAACCTATGGCCAATATGTGGGTGTTGAGTTGTCTGAAGATAATCATCGTCAGCTGTGGGTGCCGCCAGGTTATGCGCATGGTTTTGTCGTGCTAAGTGATGAAGTCGATTTTGTGTATAAGTGCACTGACTACTATGACCCTTCCGATGAAGGTGGCGTGGCTTGGGATTGCCCAATGCTGAATATCGCTTGGCCGCTTACAGAAGTACAGCTGTCAGAAAAAGATAAACACTACCCAGGGTTAAAAGATTTGCATGTTTAAAGTTCTTGTTACAGGTGCAAAAGGCCAAGTGGGTAGTGAATTGGTTAAAGCTGCTCCTGCTGGGTTTACAGTGATTGGTTTGGGTTCTAACGAGTTAGATATTACTAATCAGCAGCAAGTAACTGCTGTAATGGCGCAATACAAGCCTGATTTGATTATTAATGCCGCGGCTTATACAGCAGTAGACAAAGCAGAAAGTGATATTGAAACAGCTTTTGCAGTGAATGAAAAAGCCGTTGCCTTGCTAGCTCAGGCTGCTTATGACGCAGATATCCCACTGTTCCATATATCAACTGACTACGTTTTTGATGGACAAGCTAGCACTCCTTATAAAGAAACTGACACTGTTAACCCACAAAGCGTTTATGGCGCAAGTAAGTTGGCTGGCGAACAAGCTTTAGAGCGCACCCACGCTAAGCATATTATTCTACGCACCAGCTGGGTGTTTGGTGCGACAGGTAATAACTTTGTAAAAACTATGTTGCGCTTAGGAAAAGAGCGTGAAGAGCTATCTGTGGTAGCCGATCAATATGGCTGCCCAACCAGCGCTAGAAGTATTGCAGAAGTTTTGTGGCAATTGGCTGAGAAATACGTGGCTGAGAGAACATTACCTTGGGGTGTTTACCATTTTAGTAATTCGCCTGCTTGCACTTGGTATGAGTTTGCTTGTGAGATCTTTGAGCAAGCGGTAAAAGCTGGAGTGTTGGAGCGAAAGCCTGTAGTGCATCCGATTACAACTGCTGAGTATCCGACACCTGCGAAGAGGCCGGCTTGGTCGGTTTTGGATTGTGGGAAGATTGAAAGAGCCCAAAGTATTGCCCTAGTTCAATGGTCAGAAGAAATAATTGATATTTTTTAATTTGTTACGGCTAGTAATTAAGCTGATAATTTTATAATTGTAAAACTATGGTATATACCTTGAAAGTGAATTTATATTATAAAGAATCCAATAGAACTAATAGGCTTTCATTGCAAGGTCTTTGGATTTTTATGATCCAGATTTTTTTTGTATTAATGCTAACTCTACCTACAGCTTTTCAAATGCAGCGTGGTGTTTTTTTAGCTTTGATTACAGCCGTTGCAGGCATTTTTGCACTTAAACAGTGGAGTGTTAATAGAGATATATTTTATATTTGGTTAGCAACAATAGTTGTTGGCTTTTTTGGTGTTTTTTGGGGTGTGGTTAATGACGCACCTGGAGCGTTACGAGTCTCTACTGTTTATATTGTATGGCCTGCACTGTTCTTGATTTATATTGGTTTATCCCATAGTCTAAATATTATAAAAGCTCTAGAGAAAGCAGTTTTTTTAGGCATTCTGTTAGCAACAATTACTTCGCTTATAGTTATGTTTGCTGGTTATTTAGGATATGAGGGGGTTATATATCCACTGCTTGTTTTTTTAGATGCAGGATTTGGTAGTTACGATGGTCATATTGCTTATAGAGTATATAGTTTGACTACAGTTATGTACGGCTTTACTTTTATTCTTAGTTATATTTTAGTTAATCGGAATGAGCTTCAAGGATTTAAAAGAGTTTTTATTTATACGCTATTGGTTTTTATTGTTATAGCAGCTTTAGGCTCTGCACGACGTGCTTTTTGGTTGGTTATGCTACTAGGTCCCTTCATTGCATTGTTTTTTTTACAAGCTTCTTATTTTCGTTTAAATTTAACTAGGTTTTTATCTTTAATATTTAAAATTTTTTTTGTTTTTCTCATTTTTGTTCCAATTTTAATTTTGATACTGAAATTGGATTTGAATACATTGCTTGAGCTGTTTGTTTCTGCATTTTCGAGTCAAGAGAGTTCTACTGGCCTTAGATTTTTACAGGCAGAATCCCTCTGGAGTAAATTTATCCAATCACCATTGATTGGCCATGGCCTTGGCAGTGCTGCAGACGTAGTGCGTTCGAGTGAGCAGCCTTGGGCGTATGAACTTTCTTATCTAGCATTATTGATGAATGTAGGGGTGATAGGGTTTATTGTATATGCGGCAGCAGTACTATGGATTATTGTCAAAGGTATTAAAATATCACGTAAAGATAGTGCTTTTGCTAAGTTATTTGTTCCGCTAGTGTCTGCGCTTTGTACATTTTTGATTATGAATGCTACTAATCCTTACCTGGGTAAGTTTGATTACCTTTGGGTTATTTTTTTGCCACTAGCTCTTATTAATGCTTATTTAACTCAACGGACTCAATATGATTGATATTGTAATTGTAAACTGGAATGCTGGTTATCAGCTTAAAGAGTGCTTGGAGTCCGTGCTCAACTATAACAAGAGTGAAGTATCTAGCATTGTTGTGGTTGATAATGGTTCTACCGATGGCTCAGCTGATGCAGTTGATGGTATGCCAAATGTTACAGTTATTCGAACGGGTGAAAATCTAGGTTTCGGTGCTGCCTGTAATATTGGCGCTAAGGCAGGCCAGTCCCCTTATTTGTTATTTCTTAACCCTGATACACGACTTGAAGCTGAGTCTCTTACAGTACCTTTGACGTTCATGGAGCAGTCAGAAAATCAGAGTGTTGGGATTTGTGGTATTCAATTAATTGATGAGCAGCAAAACGTAAGCCGCACCTGTGCACGTTTTCCTACTATTAAACGCTTAATATCATCTACTTTAGGGTTGGATAAACTACCCCGTTTAAAGGGTGCCGGTGTTCACATGAACGATTGGGATCATTTATCTTCTGCTGAGGTTGATCATGTCATTGGTGCTTTTTACTTAATACGTCGTAAAATTTTTGAGCAGGTTAGCGGGTTTGATGAGCGTTTTTTTGTTTATCTTGAAGATCTTGATCTCTCAAAAACAGTAAAAAATGCAGGATGGTCTAGTTGGTACCTTACTGAAGCAAAAGCATTTCACGCGGGTGGCGGCACTTCTCGTCAGGTGAAAGTACATCGACTCTTTTACTCACTGCGAAGTCGTTTACTGTATGGCTTCAAGCACTTCCCTACGTGGCAAGCGTGGTTGCTGGTATTGGTTACCCTTCTCATTGAGCCTTTTACGCGCTCTATATGGTGTCTTTTAAGTCGTGACTTAGTCGGTGTTAAACATACATGGGCTGCATATCGGATGCTATGGGGCTCACTAAAATATATCATCCAAGGTAACGGTCGCTATAACCCATGAAAGTATTACTACTGTCTCGATATGGACCGCTAGGCGCAAGCTCTAGAGTGCGTTTTCTTCAATATCTTCCTTACTTTAGTTCACAAGGTATAGATATGGCTGTTAAGCCTTTGTTTTCTGATGCTTATGTTCAGGCACTTTATAGTGGCAATAGTAAGTGGAAAGAAGTTGTTAAAGGTTACTTTTATCGTTTATTTTTGCTGTTTACTGCAAGGAAATATGATCTTGTAATCATTGAAAAAGAACTCTTTCCGTTTATGCCTGCTCTAGCAGAGAGATTTTTACGAATTATTAGGGTTCCATATTTAGTCGATTATGATGACGCGATTTTTCATAATTATGATCGCCATAAAAATCCAGTAGTAAGAAGACTACTCGGGAAAAAAATTGATACGGTAATGCGACTGTCGAGTGCTGTTACAGTTGGCAATAGTTATCTTGCCGAACGTGCCAATAAAGCTGGTGCGATCAAGGCTGAAATCATTCCTACAGTCATTGATGCAGAGCGCTATCAATGCCAGCGTGAAGCAACTCCTGAGGTCATTACAGTTGGTTGGATAGGTACGCCGCAAACTAGTCGTTATTTAAAGCCACTTCTGCCTGTATTTGAGTCACTACAAAAAAAATACTCTGTGCGCTTCGTTGCTATCGGAGCAAACGCAAATGACTTTGTGGGAACACCGGTAGAAGCTTGGCCCTGGACAGAAATTACTGAGGTTTCATCTATCCAGCAGCTCGATATTGGAATTATGCCGCTGACTGACTCGCCCTGGGAACGAGGTAAGTGTGGCTATAAACTCATTCAATATATGGCATGTGCTATTCCTGTTGTGGCTTCACCAGTTGGTGTTAACTGTGAAATTGTTAGAGAAGGTGAGAATGGAATGCTAGCTGGTTCTATTGATGAGTGGTCCAGTGCCCTGGATGCAATGCTGAAGGCAGGACCTGAGCGGCTTGAGGAAATGGGGCGTGTAGGACGTAAAAGTGTTGATGATTGGTACTCTTTAAATAGACAGAAGTCTAGGTTTTTAGAAGTGATGAGAGAAAGCTTAAAGGGCAGTTTATCATGAGCATAATTGCTGGCTTTACTTATAACGAGACTGATCCTGGTTTATGCTTAACAGGTGTTTTTAATAATTTTAAAAATAAAAATTATTTTTTAAATAACGTATGGTCTGATAAAGGCTCACATATTGCCTTAGGTTTTTCTAGTTCATCTTCAGCTGATAAACAACCTATGGAGTCAGTCTGTGGGCGCTATGTTTTGGTATTTAATGGGAAAGTATATAACCAGCTAATATTGCATAACCAACTTTTAAATTTAGGGCTGAATAGATCTAGCCAAGAATTTTCTGATACTGAGATACTATCAGCAAGTATTTCTGCATTGGGTATAGATAAAACCTTACTCTCAATAGCAGGAAAATTTACTATTGCTGTGTGGGACAAAAAAAACAAAGTATTAACTCTAGCGCGAGATCGCATGGGTGAGAAACCTTTGTATTGGGGTTGGTCGGGTGACTTGCTTATTTTTTCTTCTGAGCTAGCAGCAATAAAAGCACATCCAAAGTTTGAAGGTGTTGTCAATCGTGATGCCTTAACGCTATTACTTCGTCACTGCTATATTCCAGCTCCTTACAGTATTTATCAAGGCATCGAAAAGCTCTTGCCTGGCCATGTTCTGCAAATTCCGCTCCAAGGTAATTTAAGCAAGTCAAAGGCCGCTTCATCTAAACCTTATTGGTCGCTGAATCAATTGGTTGAGGAAGGAATTGCTGAGCCTTTTAACGGCACATCTGAACAAGCAGTTAATGTGCTAGAAGCTCAACTAAGAGAAAGTATTACAGAGCAAACTTCTGATAATAATTCGTTTGGTGCTTTTTTAAGCGGTGGTGTTGATAGCTCTGTAATTACTGCATTGTTGCAATCTCAAAATGATCTCCCAGTAAAAACTTTTACTTTAGGTTTCGATGAGGCTGGTTATAACGAAGCAGAGCATGCAAAAGCTGTCGCAAAATTTTTGGGTACTGAGCATACCGAACTTTATATAAAGCCAGATGATGCGTTAGATTTAATCCCACATTTACCGAGTATCTATGCCGAGCCCTTCGCAGACAGTTCGCAAATACCAACCTTTCTAGCTCAACAGCTTGCTAAACAGTATGTTTCAACGGTCTTAAGTGGTGATGGCGGAGATGAACTGTTTGGTGGGTATAATCGTTATATCGCTGCGCAGAAAGTATGGAAGCCAGTACAACGCATGCCCAAAATTATTCGTCATATCGCTGCTGGGAGTTTACGCTCTTTATCACCTAATAGTTGGGACAGGCTATTTGAGTATGCAAAGCCAATACTGCCTAAAAAGCTACAGTTATCTATTCCAGGTGAAAAAGCGCGGAAATTGTCTGAAGTTTTAATGCTTTCAAGTGGGGAAGAATTTTACAGACAGCTTACTAGTCACTGGACTGATCCCGTCAGCGTGGTCATTAATGCACAAGAACCCATTACCTTATTAACTGACTCCGCAGCGTGGCCTAAGACAGATAGCCTTCAACATTCAATGATGGCCATGGATGTCCAAACTTATATGGTTGATGATGCTTTAGTGAAGGTTGAGCGTGCTGCTATGGCTAACAGTTTAGATGTGCGGGTGCCAATGCTCGATCATCGTGTGGTGGACCTAGCTTGGAAAATGCCTTTGAATTATAAAATTCGTAATGGGCAGGGTAAGTGGTTATTAAGGCAGGTGTTATACAGGCATGTACCTAAGCAACTTATTGAGCGCCCGAAAGCAGGGTTTGGTATACCGTTAGCAAGCTGGCTGCGTGGACCATTAAGGGATTGGGCAGAGTCTTTGTTGAATGAAAGTCGCTTACAGCAGGAGGGTTACTTTTATCCTGCTCCCATTCGAGCTATGTGGCTTGAACACTTAAGTGGCAAGAAAAATTGGCAGTATCATTTGTGGAATGTGCTTATGTTTCAAGCATGGTTAGAAGTGCAATAATTTAATTTTAAATGGTCTATTTATATGTTTGATTTAAGAAAAGTAAACCTAGCCGTCATCGGCCTCGGCTACGTTGGTTTACCTTTAGCCGTTGAATTCGGTAAAAAGCGTACCGTAGTCGGCTTTGATATTAATCAGCCACGCATTGCTGCGCTGCAAGCCGGTCACGACAGTACTTTAGAAGTCAGTGATGCAGAGATGGCTGAAGCCGCTCAGCTTAGTTACACCTCGAATATGGACGACTTAAAAGACTGCAACGTTTTTATTGTTACCGTGCCAACGCCCATCGATGATTTTAAACGCCCAGATTTAACGCCTTTAATTAAAGCCTCTGAAACTATTGGCAAGGTGCTAAAAAAAGGCGACATCGTTATTTACGAGTCGACTGTGTATCCCGGCGCAACAGAAGAAGACTGTGTCCCCGTACTTGAGCGGGTATCGGGTTTGGTCTTTAACCAAGATTTTTATGCGGGCTACAGCCCAGAGCGTATTAATCCTGGTGATAAAGAACACCGTGTGACCAATATCAAAAAAGTCACTGCAGGTTCAACGCCAGAAATTGCCGATATTGTCGATGCGCTGTACAACGAGATCATCACTGTGGGCACACATAAGGCCAAAAGCATTCGAGTGGCTGAAGCGGCAAAGGTGATTGAAAACACTCAGCGTGATGTGAATATTGCTTTAATTAATGAGCTTGCGCTGATTTTTAATAAGATGGGTATTGATACTGAAGCTGTTTTAGAAGCTGCCGGTACCAAGTGGAACTTCTTGCCGTTCCGTCCAGGCTTAGTGGGCGGGCACTGTATTGGTGTTGATCCTTACTATCTAACGCACAAAGCGCAATCGATTGGCTATCACCCAGAGATCATCCTTGCTGGTCGTCGTATTAACGACAGCATGGGGCAGTACGTGGTGTCGCAGTTGGTTAAAGCCATGATGAAAAAGCGTATTCAAGTGCAAGGCGCGCGTGTGTTGGTGATGGGCTTAGCCTTTAAAGAAAACTGCCCCGACCTTCGCAATACTCGTATTGTAGATATTGTGACTGAGTTAAAAGATTACGGTGTGCAGGCGGATGTATTTGATCCATGGGTTGCTGTAGAAGAAGCTCAGCGTGAGTACGCAATCACACCAATCAGTCAGCCTGAAGCTGCGACCTATGATGCGATTATTTTAGCGGTTGGTCATCAGCAATTTAAAGAGATGGGCGCTGCCGAGATTCGCGCTTTGGGTAAGTCAGAGCATATTTTATATGACTTGAAGTACTTGCTGCCTGCTGAAGAAAGTGATTTGCGTTTATAACACCCAACAAGGAGGCCCACTGGTTGGGTTGAGTACATGACTGTTTACGACACATTATTGAAACGTCTGACCCGCGAGCCTAAAACTTGGCTTGTTACCGGTGTGGCTGGTTTTATTGGATCGAATTTGCTTGAGCACTTATTAAAGCTCAACCAGACCGTGATTGGCCTTGATAACTTTGCGACTGGGCATCAATACAATCTTGATGAAGTTCAAGGATTGGTCACGCCGGAGCAGTGGGCAGGCTTTACGTTTATTGAAGGTGACATCCGTAATTTAGAGGATTGTCAAAAAGCCTGTATGGGTGTGGATTATGTGCTGCATCAGGCAGCTTTAGGTTCGGTTCCGCGCTCGATTGCTGACCCGATCACCACTAATGCAGCCAACATTACTGGCTTTTTAAATATGCTTGTTGCTGCACGTGATGCACAGGTCACAAGCTTTACTTATGCAGCCAGCAGTTCGACTTATGGTGATCACCCTGCTTTACCTAAGGTTGAAGAAAACATTGGCAAGCCCTTATCACCTTATGCGGTGACTAAGTATGTGAATGAACTGTACGCCGATGTTTTCGCGAAAACCTATGGCTTTAACTGCATTGGTTTGCGCTATTTTAATGTCTTTGGAAAGCGCCAGGACCCTAATGGTGCCTACGCTGCAGTGATTCCAAAGTGGACGGCAGCAATGATTCAAGGCGAAGAGCTGTTTATCAATGGCGATGGCGAAACCAGTCGTGATTTTTGTTTTATTGAAAATACAGTGCAAATGAATTTACTGGCTGCCACTGCGCCTGATGAGGCGAAGAACGAAGTCTATAACGTGGCAGTGGGTGATCGCACGACGCTAAATGACTTGTTCTATGCATTACAGTCGGCATTAGCTGAGAACGGTAAACCCTATGCAAACCAGCCTGTGTACCGTGATTTCCGCGCCGGTGATGTACGCCATTCGCAAGCGGATATTAGTAAGGCAGCGAATAAACTTGGCTATGCGCCTGAGTACCGAATAATGGATGGAATTGCTAAGGCGATGCCTTGGTATATTAAAAATGTTGGTTAAGGCTATGCTTGCTAATGGATAAAAAAAAGATTCTATTTATTGTAAATGAGCCTTGGTTTTTTTTATCCCACCGACTGCCCATTGCTGTAGCTGCTCAAGAGCAAGGGTATACAGTGTGTGTCGCGACTAAGGCGGGCGAGACAGTTTCAGATATTTCTAGAATGGGTTTTATCCATCATGAGATTCCATTATCGCGTAGCGGAAGTAGTGTGCTTAGTGAGCTTTCCAGTTTGATCGCTATTTGGCAGCTGCTAAGAAAGGTTAAGCCGGATGTTGTCCACTTAGTGACAATTAAGCCTGTTTTGTATGGTGGCATCGCCTCTCGTTTTACTTCAGTCAAAAAAGTAGTTGCTGCTGTGTCAGGTTTGGGCACTTTGTTTTTAGCCCAAGGCATTAAAGCTGAAGTGAAACGTAAATTAGGCGCTGGATTATATCGTTTAGCATTGCGCTCGAAAAAGACGACGGTCATTTTGCAAAACCCAGATGACAAGCAGCTGCTTTTGGATCTAGGGGCAGTTAAGCCAGAGCAAACAGTTTTAATTAGAGGCTCAGGTGCCGATTTGAGCGCCTACCAGTTTTTGCCCGAGATGCTAGATGGTAAACCTGTTGTAACATTTGCTGCGCGCTTGCTGTTTGATAAAGGCTTAGCTGAGTATGTTGCGGCTGTTGAGTTACTTAATAGTCGCGGTGTAGAGGCTGTTTATCAAATAGTTGGTGATATGGATTTTGGCAACCCTACAAGCGCGACGGAAAAGGATATACAAGCTTGGAAGGTCATACCTAACCTCAGTGTGTTGGGTTATCAGAAAGATATGGCAGCAGTTTTTAAAAACTCCAATCTTGTTGTTTTGCCATCGTACCGTGAAGGGCTGCCTAAGGTTTTGATTGAAGCTGCTGCTTGTGGGCGTGCAGTAATCACTACTGATGTACCTGGTTGCCGTGATGCTATTGAGGCAAATAAAACAGGCTTGTTGGTGGCAGCTAAAAATATTGCTGAGTTAGCGAATGCGATTGAGCTGCTGGTTAAGGATGTTGAGCTTAGAGTGAAAATGGGTATCGCAGGTCGTAAGCTGGCTGAAGAAGCGTTTTCTATTGAGCAGATTATTGAGCAGCATTTATCTATCTACCAACAGGTAGGCTAGTTGTTTGACTCTGAGGTGTTTACCAATTGATTAACGCTAACAGGCTGCTTTTAACAGGCTCTACTGGCTTTGTAGGCGGCGCAATACAACAACGTATTCTCGTTGATGAACAGTACGACTTAACCATTGCAGTGCGCCGTGAGGTTGGTGCACCAAGCACTGTGCACGCTGTACAAGTCGCTGATTTAACTGCCCAAACTGATTGGACTGATGCGCTGCAAGGTATTGATGTGGTGATTCATTCAGCTGCGCGCGTGCATGTGATGAATGAAACCTCTGCTGATCCTTTAGCTGAGTTTCGCAAAGTGAATGTTGAAGGTACCTTAGCATTAGCACGGCAGGCTGTTGCTGCTGGTGTTAAGCGCTTTGTATTTGTTAGCTCTATCAAGGTCAACGGTGAGGGCACAACTCTCGGACAACCTTATACTGCAGATGCTGCAGTAAACCCAAGTGATCCCTATGGGGTTTCTAAATATGAGGCGGAGCAGGCGCTGTTGGCGTTAGCGCAAGAAACCGGTTTAGAGGTGGCTATTGTACGGCCTGTTTTGGTGTATGGCCCAGGCGTAAAGGCCAATTTTCGCAGCATGATGAAGTGGGTGCAGCGCGGCGTACCTTTGCCTTTGGGTTCCATCCACAATAAGCGTAGTCTGGTTGCGTTGGATAACTTGGTTGATTTGATTTTGACCTGTGTTGAGCATCCTGGGGCTATTAATCAAGTGTTTTTGGCCAGTGATGGTAACGACTTATCAACCACGCAAATGTTGCAGCAACTGGGTGTGGCGCTGGGTAAACCTGCGCGCTTGTTACCTGTACCTATGAGTTGGTTGAATTTAGCTTTTAGCTTGCTGGGCAAAAGAGATTTTACTCAACGCTTATGTGGTTCGTTGCAGGTGGATATTGCTAAAAATGAGCAGTTACTGGGCTGGACACCGCCTGTGTCTGTTGAAGAGGCCATGGGTAAAACGGCTGCGGCGTATTTGGCAGAGACTTAGTTTGCTGGTTTTAAGAGCGGGTTATGTGGCGGGGTTGAATATAACCAGGTTGGGTAGACAGCTCGCGGGCACAAGTGCCCGTCCTACGATAATGTGTATTCCGTCCGAAGATAATGTGTTTTATGAGAGATTTATGGCGAAGACATTATTGATATTAGGTGCCGGTGGGCACGGTAAAGCGGTAGCCGAGTCAGCTTTGTTGTCTGGCGCTTGGCAGCGGGTATTGTTTGTTGATGACCGCTGGCCTGCGTTGCAAGAATCCTTTGGTTTGCCTGTGGTCAGTGATGTAGCGGGCTTGGATCGGTTTGCTGATAAGGTGCAAGGTGCGATTGCCGCGGTTGGTAATAATCAAGTGCGTGAGCAGTGGTGTGTTGCCATTGAGGAAGCAGGTATTGAGTTGGTGTCTGTCGTGCATCCACGTGCTTATGTCAGTGCCTCGGTCGCTTTAGGTGCCGGTACCGCTGTGATGGCGTTGGCTATGGTCGGTGTTGATGCGCAGGTCGGGCGGGCGGCAATTATTAATGCCAATGCCACACTGGACCATGATGCTGTGCTGGGTGACTTTGCTCATCTAGGTGTAGGCGTGCAAATTGCTGGCGGTGTACGTGTTGGTGCACGGGCTTGGTTGCAAGCAGGTTGCAGTGCTGGCTACAGCGTGGTGGTAGCTGAGAATGAAAATATAGCTGCAGGGACAGCTTTACGTGCTTGAGTTTACAGTGAGTTTATCTAAGGACTACCGATGAATAGCGGGCTGATTGTTGCAGTTGTGTTTATAGCTGCTTTTGTATTGACCTGGGCTTTACGCCGTTATGCGTTGGCCAGCAGTTTGATGGATATTCCCAACGAGCGCAGTTCGCATTCGGTGCCCACGCCGCGCGGTGGTGGTGTGGCGATTGTCTTGAGCTTTCTTGCAGTCATACTGTTGATGGGTGTGATGCAGTGGCTGTCTTGGTCATTTGTGATCGGCATTGTCGGCGCAGGTACCGGTGTGGCGGTGTTGGGGTTTTTAGATGACCATGGCCATATTGCCGCGCGCTGGCGCTTGCTCGGACACTTTGCATCAGCCGCTTGGGCACTCTACTGGCTGGGTGGTTTGCCGCCGTTGCTGGTGTTTGGCTATGCCTTTGATTTGGGCGTGATCGGCCATGTACTAGCAGCGGTGTATATCGTGTGGTTGCTTAATCTGTATAACTTTATGGATGGTATCGACGGTATTGCCAGCATCGAAGCGATCTGTGTGTGCTTCGGTGGGGCCCTATTGTATGTGTTGCTGGGTGCTGGTTCGACATTGGCGCTGGTGTCTGCGCTGTTAGCCGCTGCCGTGGCTGGATTTTTATGCTGGAATTTCCCACCAGCACGAGTTTTTATGGGTGATGCTGGCAGTGGTTTCTTAGGGCTTGTTCTGGCAGTGCTATCGTTGCAGGCAGCTTGGTTTAAGGCTGAGTTAATCTGGAGTTGGGTGATTTTATTGGGTGTGTTTGTGGTGGATGCAACCTTTACCCTGCTGCGCCGTTTATTGCGTGGTGATAAGGTCTATGAAGCGCATCGCAGTCATGCTTATCAATACGCGTCGCGTCAATATGCTGCACACCGTCCAGTGACGCTGGCTGTTCTGCTGATTAACTTAGCTTGGCTGCTGCCTATGGCTTTATTGGTGGGCCTTGGTTATTTAGATGGCTTGCTTGGCGTGCTGATTGCTTATATCCCTTTAGTGCTGCTGGCTGTGAAATTTAAGGCCGGGCAGTTGGAAAAGGCTGGTGCTTAAGATGCATGCATTGGGTTTAATATCGATGACAATCTCACAGAATCTAAAGGAACACAGATGAAGCTCAAAGACAGATTGTTGGGTCTACCGCGCCGTTATAAGCGTTTGCTGCAGGTGCTCACAGATATCATCTTGGTGTGGTTTTCTCTGTGGATGGCGTTTGTCGTGCGCTTGGGTGTGGACTATCCGGTTGATGTGTTAGGCGAGCAACGCTGGTTGTTTATCATCGCGCCGCTGATTGCCATTCCGCTGTTTATTCGCTTTGGTATGTATCGCGCGGTGATGCGCTATATCGGTAAAGAAGTGCTGGTGGCCATTACTAAAGCGGTGACCATCTCGGCCTTGGTATTTGCCCTGGCTATTTATTGGTTTCAAGACAGTACCGCCGTTATCCCGCGCTCGTTGGTGATTAATTATTGGTGGGTGAGTGTTGTCACTATCGGTGGTTTGCGCTTGCTGATGCGCCAGTATTTTCTGGGTGACTGGTTGGAAGCCGTGCCCAGTATGCCGTTTAAGAAACAGACTGACCATTTACCACGCGTGGCGATCTATGGCGCTGGCTCGGCGGGTAATCAGTTGGTGACGGCTTTGCGCATGGGTAAAGCAATGCGTCCCGTTGCCTTTATTGATGATGATGATGCGATTGCCACACGCACCATTGCAGGCTTGCAGGTGTATAAGCCCAAGCATATTCAGCAAATGATTGAGCGCACCGGCGCAACACAGGTGTTATTGGCCATGCCCTCGGCGACACGCGCACGGCGGCGTGAGGTATTGACTGCGTTAGAGCCGTTTGCGCTGCATGTGCGCAGTATTCCAGGCTTTATGGATTTGGCCAGCGGCCGGGTTAAAGTGCAGGATCTGCAAGAAGTCGATATTGCTGACCTGCTCGGTCGTGATGCCGTAGCCCCGCAGCTTGAGTTGTTTGAGCGCTGTATTAAAGAAAAGGTGGTGATGGTGACCGGGGCGGGTGGCTCGATTGGCTCGGAGTTGTGTCGGCAGATTTTAGCCAGCGGCGCGACCACTTTGCTGTTGTTTGAGCACAGTGAATTCAATCTCTACAGCATCCAAAAAGAGCTGGATGTACGGGTGCGTAAAGAAGCCTTGCGTGTGCGTGTGCTGCCGATTTTAGGCTCGATTGCTAACCTTCAGCGTTTGCGCGAGGTGATGACTACTTGGAAAGTGAATACTGTGTACCACGCCGCGGCCTACAAGCATGTGCCGATGGTGGAGCACAACACCGCTGAAGGTATTCTTAATAATGTCATCGGCACGCTCAATACCGCACAAGCTGCCATTGCCGCGCAAGTTGAGCACTTTGTGCTGATTTCTACCGATAAAGCCGTGCGCCCGACCAATATTATGGGTAGTACCAAGCGTTTAGCTGAAATGGTGTTGCAGGCGTTGAGTAAAGAGCTTGCTGTGCCCATGTTTATGGATACTGCGGATGAGCACAGTTATGTCAATAGCACGCGTTTCACTATGGTGCGCTTTGGTAATGTTCTGGGCTCGTCGGGCTCGGTGATTCCGTTATTTCGTGAACAAATTAAGCACGGCGGTCCGGTGACAGTTACCCATCCCAAGATGACCCGCTACTTTATGACCATTCCCGAAGCCTCGCAGTTGGTGATCCAAGCCGGTGCCATGGGGCAGGGCGGTGATGTGTTTGTTTTGGACATGGGTGAGCCAGTGAAGATTGTTGAGCTGGCGGAGAAAATGATCAATTTAACCGGCTTAACTGTGCGCAGTGAAAGTAACCCCAGCGGTGAAATTGCGGTTGAGTTCAGTGGTTTACGCCCAGGTGAAAAGCTTTATGAAGAACTGCTGATTGGCGATAATGTTTCACCGACGGAACATGCAATGATCATGCGTGCCGATGAAGACTTTTTGCCGTGGTCTGAGTTGTCGGTGGTGCTGCAGGAATTGCTGAGCGCAGTCGACAGTGGTGATTGTGTACTGATTCGCCAAATTTTGCGGCAAACCGTTGATGGTTATGTGCCGCAGGGTGAGTTGGTGGATTGGGTGTTTAATCAGAAGAAGTTGAGCCTGCAAGCGCCGCTTTGAAGGTCGGCGTGGGTTTTCACGTGGGCATGAATGCCGACCTTACGGTTTGTGCGCAAGGTGTGCGTGGGGAATAGCTTCGTGCGAGGGTATGGATGTTCAGCCTACCGGTGCTCTGATCAAACGTTGTTGACGGTTATAGCATCATCTGTGCAATAATCGATTTTGAGTATTATCTTGGCTTTTTAATCGTTTTGATGCGCGCGTAATCCATATCAGATGGCGATCCAGCGAATATCATCGATTTTGAGCAGACGACAGCTGCTTATTCGGAGAGTCTTATGTTTGACTTGCCCACAGATCCTCTCGGTGCAGCTTGGTTGGCGCGTACCTATGACGTACGGCCCTTGGGGCGACTGCCGGTTATGAGCCAAGTAGGCGGGCGGCGCGCCACGCAGATTGATGATGGATTCCGTCTGGAAACCTACCCTGAGACAATGCGTCCAGCGACACAGTCGAGCGCGCATTTGCAGTTCCATTTGCGCCATGAGGTGGTGCATTTGGAGTTTTTGTCCCGCCTTTTTGCATGCAGCGGCCCTGATTTTGTTCAAAACTGGGTTATGGCTGAACCCACAGGGCAGTATGCCCGCCGCGCTGCGTTCTTGTACGAGTGGCTTACTGGGCAAGTGTTGCAGTTGCCCGAGCGGCTGAGTGGTAATTACGTCAATGCGCTCGACGACAGCAAGCTGGTGGCCGCTTCAAATGACCGGATCAGCAAAGTGCAACGCTGGCGGGTCAACGATAATCTACCTGGGACACGGCACTTCTGCCCTACTGTGGTCAAGACCGATGTCGTCATACAGGCGGCCGCTTTGGACATACCCAAGCTGTTCGCCGCGCTGACTGCTGAGTTTGGCGAAGACCTGCTGATGCGTGCAGCGGTATGGCTAACGCTACGTGAAAGTAAAGCCAGCTTTGCTATCGAGGGCGAAGCAGATCGAGCGGGCCGTGTACAGCGTTTTGCCGACGTGATGGCGCGACGTACTGGGCAGGGTGAATTGCCGCTTAGCGACGCGGCGTTGGCGGAGTTGCAGCGGGCTATCCTCGGTGAGCGCACGACCATCACTCACTTCGGCCTGCGTCAGTCTCCTGTGTTTGTCGGCGAAACTGTTCGCTATCAAGACGTTGTGCACTATGTGGCGCCTCCCGCTGAGGACGTTTGTGCCATGCTGCATGGCTTGCAGGTATTTCTTGAAAGAACACAGGGCCAATCAGCCGTTATGCGCAGCGCGGTTGCGGCCTTCGGCTTTGTCTATATCCACCCTTTGGCTGACGGCAATGGTCGCGTGCATCGTTTTCTAGTTAACGATATTTTGCGGCGTGACGGTGTTATCCCAGAGCCAGTGATTCTGCCAGTTTCAGCTGTTATCAGCGACGATGCGCTTGAACGGCGCGCCTATGACCGGGTGTTGGATCGGGTATCCAAACCTCTTATGCAGGCCGTGCGTGAACAGGTCAAGTTCAATGCGGTGCAGACCTCTTATCCGGATGGAGTGGTTTCTAACCTTGAATTTAAAGGGGATGCACAGTCTAGGCCGTTATGGCGCTATCCTGACCTCGGACCGCATGTCGTGTTTTCGGCTAACATTATCAGCCGTACACTGACCGAGCAGATGCGCGATCAATCACGCTACCTGCGCTGTCATGCACAAGCGCGTGCGGCGCTGAAGGAAATTGTCGAGATGCCCGACCAACAGGCAGACCGACTGCTGCGTTCCATTGAGCAAAACCGTGGCGCTCTCAGCAATGTACTCGCCAAGGAAATGCCGGTGCTCTGCCAGCACGGGGTGTGGGATGAGATTGTCGCAGCAGTTGCTCAAGCTTTTCAGGAAGACGCAGATATTTTCTCTACATCGGAATAATTATTCATTGTGTTTAAGCTTTGTCGTGGAACGTACTTCAGGCCAGTAACGTTATGATATTGGTGAGGCGGCGGTGGAATTACTCTGTGGGTCGCAGGCTGTCTTGGATGAAAAATATTATGTGCTATGGCTTGAAAAGCCAGAATACAGCCCCATTTAATAGTTAAGCAAACGATAAAGAGCGGTCGCTTGATTCAGTTCCATAAAGGATGGTGAGTCGACAGAAGGTGCTTTTTAGGGTATGATGTTTGTTCTGTCACCTTGTAAGTGAACAGCTTTGGGGCCGATTAGGATTCGACGCTGGTTGCGAAACTTTAGGTGCATGCCGAGTTGGTAACAGAACTCGTAAATCCACTGTTGCAACTTCTATAGTTGCCAATGACGAAAACTACGGAGCAACAGCTCTAGCTGCGTAAGCAGCCTAGCCGCTCCTCTGGTCGCTTCGGCGCCAGCAGTCACAAGAGGATGTCTGTAAACTCGAACTGACTGTCAGATAGAACAGAATCGCCGCTTAGTACGTTGTGGACGACGTGGCTAAAACTTACACAACTCATCCAAAACACCCTGCCGATCGGGCGGTTGCGGATTAAATTAGTAGACACGGCTAAGCATGTAGTACCGACAGCGGAGTACTGGCGGACGGGGGTTCAAATCCCCCCGGCTCCACCAAATCAAAAAGGCGAACTGATCTCAGTTCGCTTTTTTTATGCCTGCGCCCTGCGCCCTGCGCCATAGGCCTTATATGGCAAGGGTTTGCGGACTTCGCTGGCTTTGTAATCGCAGGCCTCAACCGGCGAAGATGTGAGTCAGCTGGCCAAGGACTGAGTTGTTCTTGTCACCCTAGTAAGCGTGAGCTATATTCATATTTATTAAATATGAATAATAGAGGTGTGTTATGGCTACTACCAGTCTAAGTCTGGGTGAGCACTGGGAGGTGTTCATCAAAAATGAAATTTCCAGCGGCCGTTACGGCTCCGCCAGTGAAGTGGTACGCGATGCCTTGCGCGCCATGGAAGAGCGCAAGAGCAAACTCGAAGCTCTGCGCGCCCACCTGTCAGAAGGTGCAAACCAAGCCAAAAATGGCGAGTTTGTTGATGACTTTTCAATGGATTCGTTGATCAATGATCTGGATGCTGAATCCTGATGCAGCCCGTAAGAAAAGTCCGGGTGACCCCACGGGCGCGGGACGACCTTAAAAATATTGGTCGCTATACCGAGCGCACTTGGGGCAAAGCCCAGCGAAACCACTACTTGAAGAGCCTTGATGCACGTTTTGACTGGCTGGCTGAAAACCCACAACTGGGAAAGCACCGTCCAGATATCTGCGAGGGATACCACAGCTTCCCTGAAGGTCAGCACGTAGTGTTCTACCTGCTTGACAGTAGAACCTTAGATATCATCGGCATACCCCACAAGGAAATGGACACCATCAGCTACTTCCAGGAAGGCTGACACTCTGATTTCAACACCCGAAATTTTCCGCTACAAGCCGCACCAGTCAGCCCTATTTGGCTAGCGCATAGCCCAAACTATACGGTGAAGAAAGAGGTTATGGGTGCTGTGTTCTGGGGCTGTTCGTTCTACTGTTAGCATCAAGGGATTGTATTTCTAGTTATTAAAATTAATCCGGCATTCTTCCGTACATATTGTTTGTGCCCATGACTTGTATTACTATCTCTATATGGTACGGAGTTTATACGTACAAAGGAGATAGAATGGCAACTGCACGATTAGACATCAGGCTTGATGAAGAGATTAAAGTTAAAGCTGAAAAAGCCTCTGCGCTGCTAGGCTTAAAAAGCTTAACTGAATATGTGGTCAGGCTGATGGATGAGGATTCGACTCAGGTGATTGCTGAGCACGAAAGCATGACTATTGAAGACAATGTGTTTGATCAGTTTATGGCAGCCTGTGAGCAGGCTCAGGCACCGAACAAAGCTTTGCTAGAGGCAGCGGCCTTTACCAAAGCGAGTGACTTTAAATGAGTTGGTCAAAGACGTTTGAAGAACTTAGTAAATCCAAGCATGACCGCGATTCTTTTGATTGTGGTGAGAGTGAGCTGAATACCTTTATCCATACTCAAGCGGCTAAACATATGCAGGCCGGCATCAGCCGCACAATGGTGTTACCTGGCACTGCAGCGCTGATCAATCAGAAGTATCCGATCTGTGCGTTTTATAGCGTTGCGCCCAGTTCGATTTGCCGTGAGACATTGCCTGCTGCATTGGCTAAAAAACTACCGCATTATCCCGTGCCTGTTTTTCTACTGGCTCAGCTAGCTGTTCATAAAGCGTTTCATGGCTGCGGTCTAGGTAAAGTGAGCCTGATTAAAGCACTAGAATATTTGTGGGATGTGAATGCGCATATGCGAGCATACGCAATCGTGGTTGATTGCTTAACGGACTCAGCTCAAAGCTTCTATCAGACGTTTGGGTTTCAAGTGCTATGTGAGCAGAATGGACGAGTGCGTATGTTTTTACCCATGAAAACTGTGGCGCAGCTGTTCACTTAGTGTGCTGTGTTTCAACTGTAGTGTTAGGGAAGTACTGAATAATGTTGGCGAGGCAGTCAGGGCTAGGCAAAAAACGGCGAAAAAACGCAGTTTACATATAGTAAATGAGCATTTTGAGCCGTTTTTTAACACCACCCTGACAACGCAGGTAATTATTCAGCGTTTCCTTAGAGCTCGCACCTACACTTTAAGTGTGCAGCTTTAGCGTACTAAATACTTTGCATATGAGCTGGCTATAGTAAAATGCCAGTCTAATACTTAGCGAGTGCAGCTCCAGACCGCAGCCTGCGCACTGATAAAAAACTGCTACGAGCTTCCGGTGAGTGATCAATGCGCTGGCTGTAATCTTGGTCGGTACGCTTATTGTGCCTGTTGGTTGAGATGCACTGTGCGCTGCGGGAAGGGGAAACTGATACCTTCGCGGTCAAAGGCTTCTTTCATTTGCTCTTGGACTTCAAAGAACACGCCCCAGAAATCCCCCGTTTTGGTCCACATACGTAAAGACATATTGACTGTGCTGTCGCCCAGTGAGGTCATGTAGACAACGGCTTCAGGGTCCTTCAGTACGCGCTCGTCTGCAGCGGCTAAACCCAGCAAAATCGCCCGTGCCTGTTTAATATCATCGTCATAGCTGATCCCAACATTGATATCCACGCGGCGAGTCGCTTTGGTGGAGTAGTTGGTGATGCTGCCGTTGGACAGTGAGCCGTTGGGTAAAATAATGGTTTTATTATCAGCGGTACGCAGTACGGTGTGAAAAATCAGGATGCTTTCTACTGTACCGGCAGTGCCTTGCGCTTCAATATAGTCACCGGCGCGAAATGGGCGTAAAAACAGAATGAGCACGCCGCCAGCAAAGTTGGCCAAGCTGCCTTGTAAAGCCAGACCCACAGCCAGACCTGCGGCACCGATAAGGGCGATAAATGATGTGGTTTCGATACCCAGCATACCGGCAACACTTAGCAATAAGAGGATACGCAGTAACGTACTGGCCAGTGAGCTAAGAAAACCAGTCAGCATGGCGTCGGCATGGCGTTTTTGTAATACGTTGGTGAAGGTTTTGATCACACGGCTGATCAACCACCAACCGATGGCAAGCGTGAGAATGGCAAAGAGTACGTTCAGGCCGTGTTCGACTATGAGCGGCAGCCAGTCGTTTTGCATGTTTTCTAGCAAGGCTTCGGGGGAAATGTCTGGCATGTTATTTCTCTAATATTCGTGAATGTGTGGCCATTTTACATGGCTGGGGTTGGTTTTGAAGGGCTATAGTAATGGCTGAGGGCTCAACCCCGCGCAGTGAGCGTGGGTGCTTCGCGTTAGAGAAACTTCGCGTAGGCATATATTTGATGGTCAGCATATTGGCGGGGATGCTGGATATGATGTTATCGGTTGCGGATGCGGGTGGTTTTTGATGGTTTTGATCGCGGGCACAAGTGCCGGTCTTACCTGGGCAGGGCTCATCAGAATGCTCGGCGCACCAACGGGGCGTGAAACTATTTATCTTGATGTAAGCGATATTGACGCTCTATTGAGCAAAAAGTACACTCGCTCCCAATTAGAAACCATTATTGGTTTAGCGAGCAGCGGAGAAGTAAATGAATACGGTAAAAAGTGAAGAGTTGGTGAAAACATCTTTCTCGGACTTTATACGCGATGCTTCAGCTCAGGAAAAAGAAAGAATTTTCTCGAAAATAGTCGCCCGCGCCACCCTTGAGCAGCAGGAAATGCTGGCTAAAGCAAAGCAAATGAGTCAACAGCCTACAAACGTGCGTTAGTGCAATAGTGGCCTGCTGTTAAGCTAACCCTCTTTGTCAGCTGCTTATGTAAGGTGAGAGACCGAAAAAGCATAAGTTACCAAAATCGCGGAAAGCCTCGTACTTTGAGTGCGAGGATGGATAGCGAGGGCGGCGTAAGCAGCCCCCTAATAGGTTGTTCGAGTCTTTGCAGTATAGGTTGGTACTGATATTATATACAGCATGATAAAGCACACCAAAACATTAAAAGTCCGAGTACGAGACAGGCATTTGCCCTTGCTTAATAGCATGGCTCGAAGCGTCAATTTCGTTTGGAACTTTGTTAATGAGTTGAGCCAGCGCTCGATTAAAGAGCGTGGTGTGTTTTTGTCAGCCTATGATGTTCAGAAATATACCAATGGCGCAGGTAAGGACTTAGGGCTACACAGCCAAACAGTGCAGCGTATTGCAGTTGAGTACACGACGCGCCGCAGGCAGTTCAAAAAGGCGCGACTGAATTGGCGCAAATCAGGCGGTGTACGCCGCTCATTGGGCTGGATACCGATCAATACAGCTGTGGCTCAATGGAAAAATGGGCAGGTCTACCACAATGGCCACTATTTTAAAGTGTGGGACAGCTACGGCTTGGGCCAATATACGTTTCGCTCTGGCAGCTTCAACGAAGATGCCCGTGGCCGCTGGTACTTCAATGTAGTTGTTGATGTGCAGGGCCAGATACCAGCAGGCCAAGATCGCATCGGTATTGACCTTGGCTTAACCGACACCGCTACCTGTTCCGACGGCACCAAGCTGGAAGCGGGACGCTTCTATCGTGGGCTTGAGGAAAAGTTAGCCATAGCGCAACGGGTTAGGAACAAAACCCAAGTTAAAACTATTTACGCGAAAATCGCTAACCGTAGAAAAGACGCATTGCACAAGTTCAGCCGCAAGCTGGTCAACCGCTGCGGTGAAATCTATGTGGGCAATGTCAGTAGTTTAAAACTCGTTAAAACCACGATGGCCAAGTCAGTATTGGATGCTGGCTGGGGGCAATTAAAAACAATGCTGGACTATAAATGCGCTCACGCAGGCATTGTTTTTAAGGAAGTGAACGAGGCATACACCACCCAAACCTGTAGCTGTTGTGGCGCACTGCCCGATAGCAGGCCGAGAGGTATCGCAGGGCTTGGAATAAGAAAATGGACGTGCAGTGCGTGTGGTGTCAGGCACAGCGACCGCGATATAAACGCGGCACGTAACATTCTCGCGGTCGGGCATGGCCGTCTAGCTGTAGGAATCACCGCCTCTTTAGGGCGGTGAGGATGTCAATAGCCGTAACAGCGTTACTTCGAGCACACAAAAACTAAGATTACGTGATTTGCCTTTAAACCCAAACTCTGCGGAAATCGAAAAGGTGCGCTTTGAGCATGGTGTAATCGCGGGCACGAGTGCCTGTCCTACGGTTGGGTTGTGGGAGTGTTTGGTTCTGAATGTTTTTAATCGCGGGTACAAGTGCTCGCCCTACGGTTGGGTTTTAGCTGTATTACTGGTCTGCGGGCTGCTCTGGCTGGCGGATCGCTTGGATCCTTTGCCATTACCAAAAGATGATATGGCGCGGATGGTGCTGGCGCAGGATGGCACGCCCTTGTGGCGTTTTGCTTGGACGCTGAATGGCACCATTCCGCCGACCTTAACTATGGGTGAGCCCTTTAGCAGTACCTTGCAACCGCTAATTTGGCTGAATAAACAAGGCTTGCGTGTAGGTAAAGACTGCCCCGGCGCGCAGGCGCAGCGTGTCGCACTCTGGCCAGCGGCATTAGAGCCTTGGTTGCCCTTGGCCGAGCAGCGCCGTTCGCGTTTAGCAGTGATTGATCCCAACTGCCCGCCAGCGCTTGCTGTCTCTAGTGAGCCGATACAGATTGTCGGCGTCAGTGAGGGTGACCGATTGCAGCGTGCTGCCGGACAACAAGGCGAGCTGCGCCTACGTTTTTCTGCGCAAGGTGGCGGGGCGCAGCAGTGGTGGTATCTCAATGGCCGACCGCTGTTAAACATTGCGAACGGGCAGGGCTTTGATCAAGTATTTAGCAAGACAGGCATCTATCAACTCAGTGTCCTGGATGAGGCGGGGCAAACAGGGTCTGTGCAGTTTTCTATAGTCGACTGATGGTCTGCAGTCCGGCGCAGCCCTGTGCTAAACTGCGCGCTTGTATTTTGGCGCTGAGCCTCGATTATTAAATCGCGCAGCGCCTTGTCCCGCTTATTTATTTTTGAATTCTTAAAAACTATGTCTCTACCTCTGCACCACCTTGAGTTACTCAGTCCTGCCCGCGATGCCATTATTGCCAAAGAGGCCATTTTGCATGGTACGGACGCGGTTTATATTGGTGGGCCGAGTTTTGGCGCGCGGCATAATGCCAGCAATAGTTTGAGTGACATTGCTGAGCTGGTGGAGTTTGCCCATCTGTTCCATGCCAAGGTGTTTGTCACCATCAATACCATTTTGCACGATGATGAGCTGGAGCCAGCGCGGGCGTTAATTTGGCAGCTGTATGAGGCCGGTGTGGATGCGGTGATTGTGCAAGATTTAGGTGTGATGGAGATGGATCTGCCGCCGATTGAACTGCATGCCAGCACCCAGACCGATATTCGTACCCTAGAAAAAGCTCAGTTTCTCTCACAAGTGGGCTTTTCCCAGTTGGTCTTGGCCCGCGAGCTGAACCTGCAAGAAATCCGTGAGATCAGCCAGAATGTTGATTCAGCGATTGAGTTCTTTATTCATGGTGCGCTCTGTGTGGCGTTTTCTGGGCAGTGCAATATTTCTCATGCGCAAACTGGCCGCAGTGCCAACCGCGGTGATTGCTCACAAGCTTGCCGTTTGCCTTACACCTTAAAAGACGATGAAGGCCGCGTGGTGGCTTACGACAAGCACTTGCTGTCGATGAAGGACAATAACCAAAGCGCTAATTTGCGTGATTTGGTCGATGCTGGTGTGCGTTCCTTTAAGATTGAAGGGCGCTATAAAGATATGACCTATGTGAAAAATATCACTGCTTATTACCGTCAACAATTGGATGAGATTTTATTGGACCGCCCTGAGCTGGCGCGTTCATCCAGTGGTTTTACTGAGCACTTTTTTGCCCCTGATCCTGATAAAACTTTCCACCGAGGCAGCACTGATTATTTTGTTAGCGACCGTAAAATTGATATTGGCGCGTTTGACTCGCCGAAGTTTATTGGTTTGCCGGTGGGTGAAATTCTGGGCATTGGTAAAAACGATATTAGCGTACAAACCACCGAGGCTTTGGCCAATGGCGATGGCTTAAACGTTTTATATAAGCGTGAAGTGGTGGGTTTTCGTGCCAATACTGTGCAGCAAATTTGTGAGTATGAGCTTGATGGGCAAATGGTGCGCCAGTACCGTGTGGTGCCCAATGATATGCGTGCAGAGCTTAAGCAGCTGCGCCCGCCCTATCAGCTCAATCGCAATATGGATCATAACTGGCAGCAGGCGTTGCAAAAGAAATCGTCTGAACGTCGCGTTTTAGTGGATTGGCAGCTGCAGGTTGATGAGCAGCAATTGACCTTAACGGCTACTAGCGAAGAGGGCGTAAGCGTCAGTGTGCAACAGGTGGGTCCGTTCACTGTGGCCAGTGATGCCAAGCAAGCTATCGCGCAAATCAAAGATACCCTGAGCAAGCTGGGTACGACGATTTATCATGCGCAGAATATTGATGTGCAAGCTGAGCAGGCGTGGTTTGTGCCGAACTCCCAATTGAAGGCCTTGCGCCGTGATGCCATTGCAGCGCTGACTGCCGCGCGTGTTGCCGCGCATCCGAAAGGTTTCCGTAAACCCGTCAGTGATCCAGCGCCAGTGTATCCTGAATCGCATCTAACCTTTTTGGCTAACGTCTACAATAAAAAAGCCCGCGCGTTTTATCACCGTTATGGCGTGCAATTGATTGATGCGGCCTATGAGGCGCACGAAGAAACGGGCGATGTGCCGGTGATGATCACTAAGCATTGTCTGCGTTTCTCGTTTAACTTGTGTCCAAAACAAGCTAAGGGTGTGACGGGCGTGCGCACTAAAGTCAGTGATATGCAGTTGATTCATGGTGATGAGGTGCTGACGCTGAAGTTTGATTGCAAACCGTGCGAGATGCATGTCATCGGTAAAATGAAAGGCCATATTCTTAATATGCCGCAATTGGGTAGCGCGCAATCGAACGCTGGTATTGTTGGTCAGATCAGTCCTGAGGAATTGTTGAAGACGATTAAGCGCTAAGGCTGTTGGGTTTTTATGCGGATTCAGCGGTGATCGTGCAGCTCTATCAGAAATACATGAGTCGTACATAAATAGTGCCAGCAACACCGTTGATCAATGAGTACTTCGGGGTTGGTGTGACAAGCGAGCCATGGATGGTGAGCGCCGGAGTTGAACCCAGGATGGGTTCATCGACGGATAAACACCAATTCCGAAGTACGGTATGCTGCGCACTTGTTTATCAACTTAAAAACAAAAGCATCGAGCATGATCTGTGCATGTTGCAGCGTGCAGGTGTTGTTCTTCCCTTAACACGCCTTCCTGGCGTGATGCGGGCGCTACGCCATCCCTGGCTACGCTCGCCACAACACCCACACACTGCTATTGATCATCGGTGTGGTTTTTTAGTCTTCTAAAAACACACCACTGCGGAGCCAGAGTAAAGCACAGGGATCTCTGTGCCATAAAATATTGCACGTCAAATTTAGCGTCCAAACATAAAAGCAGCAGAAACAGACGAGTCTTATATAAATCATGCTAACCACACCGATGATCAACGAGTACTTCGGGGTTGGTGTGACAAGCGAGCCATGGATGGTGAGCGCCGGAGTTGAACCCAGGATGGGTTCATCGACGGATAAACACCAATTTCGAAGTACGACATGCACAGCAATAACCAGTAAATCACATACAGTCCGTTTATTTATAACATTAAGTTATATGTGATTGACTTTTATAGGTTTTTATCGTATTATTTAGAGCCTAAACGTTTGAGGAGGCCATGATCGTCATGCGTATTAAAGGTTCTAGCACACGTGCGAAACCCGCAGAAGCCGTTACATCACGCGATACACTTGCAGAGCAAACCGCAGCTTTTTTAAAGAAGGGCGGTGAGATTGAAGAAGTTCCTCGTGGTTTAAGTGGTCAACAACAAGTCAGCTATTTCCGTCGCTCAACACCAGAGACACGTAAACCAGCAGAGTTACCTGCGTCAGCAGTAAAAGCTTAATCTCCAAAAAAGATTATAAACGCGCAATCGTTCCGCCTTACTAGGGCGTTACGCGATTGCGCGTTTTTTAATGCCTGCAGTTTTTTCCAGCGTGTAATACTCTATCCAGCTGGGCTGCTGGTGCATATAAAAAATTTATGGCTTTTTGGCTATTGTCTTCTGTCCTATGTAGAAGTAACAGGAGCCATTCAACCGGTCACGGTAACACTTTCGCTATTTTCGCTGGGATTATTCACGTCCAGCTTGTTAATGTCCGCTGCCTTTGACATGTAAAATCCATTTAAAAGACCGCTGCGAGACCCACCGACTCAGCTAGCAGGCATAAAAAAACGCGAGCATGCACTCGCGTTTTCAGATTCAGCGTGCGCCATCACAGCGCAGCTATTCGGTTAAATTAACCCGCTGCATCCAGCTTTTTGAGCTCTTCATCACGCAGCGCGCGCCGTAAGATTTTACCCACATTGGTTGTTGGTAATTCATCACGGAATTCAATCTGACGCGCTATCTTGTAGCTGGTTAAATTGCTGCGCATATGTTCGATTACTTGCTCTTCGGTTAGGCTTTCACCTGGGCGCACGACAATAAATACTTTGATGGCTTCCCCTGATTTCTTATCGGGCACACCAATTGCTGCAGATTGCAACACGCTCGGCAGTTTTGATAAGACATCTTCAATTTCATTTGGATAGACATTAAAGCCTGACACCAAAATCATATCCTTTTTGCGGTCAACAATGCGGATATAGCCATCCTCCTGAATGATCGCAATATCGCCGGTGCGTAACCAGCCTTGGTCATCGAGCACTTCTTTAGTCGCATCTTCTCGCAACCAATAGCCTTTCATGACTTGTGGGCCTTTAACGCAAAGCTCGCCTTTCTCGCCAATTGGCAGTTCATTACCATCATCATCAATGATTTTGCACAGCGTTGATGCCACTGGAATACCAATTGTGCCCAGCTGGATTTTTTGAATCGGGTTGACCGTTGCCAAAGGGCTGGTTTCGGTCATGCCATAACCTTCGCAGATTTGCGCGCCGGTAACTTGAGTCCAGCGCTCCGCAGCGGATATCTGCAGAGCCATACCACCAGAAATGGTCATTTTTAAATTGGAAAAATCAAGCTTGCGGAAGTCTTCGTTATTACAAAGGGCAACAAACAAAGTATTGAGGCCGACAAAGCCGGTGAATTTATTGTTTTTCATATCCTTAAGCATGCTTGGCAGGTCACGCGGGTTGGTGATCAGCAAGTTGTTGTTACCTGTTTTCATCATCGCCATGCAATGAAAGGTAAACGCATAAATATGATACAGCGGTAAGGGTGCAACGATGGTTTCAGTGCCGTGCCCTAAATTTGAAGCCATCATCGTCTCAGCTTGGAGCATATTGGAAATCAAGTTACGGTGCGTCAGCATGGCGCCTTTAGCGACGCCTGTGGTACCGCCAGTGTATTGCAATACAGCAACTTCATCAGCGCTGGGGCTGGCATTACGCGCTGCTTTATGGCTGCCCAGTTCCAGGATGTCATTGAGCTTGAGTGCGTTTGGAATATGGAATGCCGGTACCATTTTCCTAACATATTTAACGATACTGTTGATCAATATACGCTTAGCTGGCGATAAAAAATCAGCAACTTCGGTGATAATGACAGTTTTAATGTCGGTGTTGGGTACTACAGCTTCAGCTAAATGGCCCATATTGGCCAAGCATACGAGTGCTTTAGCGCCAGAGTCTTTGAATTGGTGCTCCATTTCGCGGGCGGTGTATAGCGGGTTGGTATTGACCACCACTAAGCCGGCGCGAATCGCACCGAATACCACCACAGGGTATTGCAACAGGTTCGGCAGTTGCACCGCAATACGGTCGCCAGGTTGCAGCTCTGTATAGTTTTGTAGCCACGCAGCAAAATCCCCAGACATTCGGTAAAGATCGCTATAGGTGAGTGTTTTGCCCAAGTTGGTAAAGGCCGCTTTGTCAGCAAAACGCTGGCAGGACTCTTTCAATACCGCTTGAATATTAGGGTACTGATCAGGATTGATTTCGGTAGGAATACCTTCGGGGTATTTGTCCTTCCAGAAGTCTTCGTTCATGCAAGTCAACTCCTAAGCAACAGCTCATTTTTGCTCGTGAAAGTGTTTAACAAAAACACACTATAAATAGACAACATATATACGCAAGTGTCTTAATCGCTGCTTACGACTTAGTTTACGCTGAAGGATGCCTACCAGTTACGCGGTTCTGTGCTCAAAGTCACTGAATTGCGTGTTCTTGTCAACCATCTCATTAAGACGTGATTATGGTTATTTGTTTTGCTTCGCTTTTTGTATTTAGTAGCAAACGGCTTGAGATTAGCAGTTTTATAAATATGCGGCCAGCACAAAAGTAGGCTTTTTAGTCACTTTATCAACCAAAATTCGATTTTAGTTCTATGTTGTGGTTCTGTTCGAGCGTATCTCCCCAAGCGCGCAGATAAGCACTACAATGAAATTATGCCCGCACCGAGGAGGAGGCCAGCATGCGCCATGAAGCATTTTGGTTAACCGCCAATGATGCAACTCAGCTGTATGTCAATCATTGGTCCAGTGAAGGACAGCCCAAAGCCATTGTCATGATTGCTCACGGCATGGCTGAGCACAGTCAACGCTATGCACGCTTTGCTTGCAGTCTGGCTGAGCAAGGTATTTCTGTGTTTGCTTTGGACCAGCGCGGCCATGGCCACACTGCAACGACTGGCACCTTGGGTTATTTTGCGGATAAACACGGCTGGGACTTAGTGGTAAATGATCTGTCTTGCCTGAATCATCATATTCGAATCCATTACCCCAATACGCCGATTTTTTTATTGGGACACAGTATGGGCAGTTATGTGGCGTTGGCGTATTTAATGCAGCACAGTTGCAGCATGCAAGGCGCTATATTATCGGGCTCAAATTACTTTAAAACGTCACTGCGTTATCGTTTTGCGATGGCGATCGCGCGCTTCGAACGCTGGCGCTTGGGTGCTAAAGGGCGTAGTAAATTGCTGGATCTAGTGGTGTTTTATCCTTACCAGCGTGCGGTTAAAAAGCGACGCACCAATTGGGATTGGCTATCGCGTGATAGCGAGCAAGTGGAGGCGTACATTAATGACCCTTTGTGTGGTTTTACCTGCACCACGCAATTATGGCTCGACATGCTCAGTGGTTTGCAGCATGTAACGCCTGTGCGCAATATGGTACAAATCGATAACAGTTTGCCGTTACTGATTATTGGTGGCGATGCGGACCCCATTAACCATGGCCATCGTCTGGTTGATTTGGCCAATGTGTTGCGTCAATCAGGTAATCGCGCGGTGGATATTCGTATTTATCCTGAAGCGCGCCATGAAGTACTGCAAGAAATCAATCACGGCGAAGTGACTGCCGATCTTATTCAATGGCTCGAGGCTGCTTTAGCGAGTCAGCGTGATATCAAACCACCCACAGCAGCACCTTTTGATCTGGAGAGACCACATGACACAAAGTATTAGTATTGCGTATGACAGCTTAGAAGTCGGGCAAAAAGCGACGTTTAGTAAGTTGGTGACAGAGCACGATATTATGATGTTTGCCAGTATGTCAGGCGATCGTAACCCTGTGCATTTGGATGCAGACTATGCTGCTGGCACCATGTTTAAAGAGCGCATTGCGCATGGTATGTTCAGCGGTGCGTTAATCAGTGCTGCGGTTGCTTGTGAGCTGCCTGGGCCGGGTACTATTTATCTAGGTCAGCAGATGGAGTTTAAATTGCCGGTTAAGTTGCAAGATGAGTTGACGGTGCAGTTGGAAATCTTAGAGAAGTTACCTCGATTTCGTGTGCGTATTGGTACGCGGGTGGTTAATCAGCGTGATGAGGTGGTTGTTGATGGTGAGGCGTTGATTATTGCTCCACGTAAAGCGCAAACCGTGACGCTTGCCGAGTTGCCTGATTTTATTGCTCAGTAATTTATCGATATCCTGCCCGCTGACATCACAAGCGGGCATCTGATTAAGTATCTCACTTCTTGCCTTGCGCAAATGATTCCTGAAATTTTTTTATTGGGGTGTGCTGGTCATTGCTTTGCATAGCGTATTCAGGGGTGTTTGTTCGTTAGTTTTTAACAGCTTGTGCGTGGTATAGCGAACTTTGAGGTTTGTTTGTTTGTCGGTTTTAATAGCTCTTGCGTGGCATACAGTACTGTTGGGTTTTGTTTGTTTGTCGGTTTTTAACAGCCTGTGCGTGGCATACCGTGCTCCGGGGTAGGTGTTTTTCCGTCGATGAACCCATCCTGGGTTCAACTCCGGCGCTCACCCTCCCTGGCTCGCTTGTCACACCAACCCCGAAGCACTCGTTGATCAGCGGTGTTGTTATTAAGATTGATATAGGGCTCATCTGTATCTGGAAGCTTTGTGTTTACACGTTAAGTTTGGTGGGTGATTTTTTGTTCTGGTTCTGGTTCTGGTTCTGGCTTTGACTATGACTATGGCTCTGAACTCTAAGGTTTGCTCTTGGCTATGCTGGCTTAAGTTTTTATAAGATGAGCAAACCCTAGCGCAGATCAATGCTCCTGCTTTAAACGAGCCATGCTACAGACTTGAAAACAACATCAATGATCAACTGCAGTGTGCGGGTGTTGTGGCGAGCGAAGCCATGGATGGCGCAGCGCCCGCATCACGCCAGGATGGCGTGTTAAGGGAAGAACAACACTTGCACGCTGCAACATGCGCCAACTGTTCCTGAAGGTTTTTATTTGAGGTGTAATGGCCATTAACAATTGCGTGGCAAAGCGTACTTCGGGACAGGTGTTTTTCCGTCGATGAACCCATCCTGGGTTCAACTCCGGCGCTGCGCCATCCATGGCTTCGCTTGTCACACCAACCCCGAAGCACTCGTTGATCAGCGGTGTTGTTATTAAGATTGATATAGGGCTCATCTGTATCTGGAAGCTTTGTGTTTACACGTTAAGTTTGGTGGGTGATTTTTTGTTCTGGTTCTGGTTCTGGTTCTGGCTTTGACTTTGACTTTGACTATGGCTCTGAACTCTAAGGTTTGCTCTTGGCTATGCTGGCTTAAGTTTTTATAAGATGAGCAAACCCTAGCGCAGATCAATGCTCCTGCTTTAAACGAGCCATGCTACAGACTTGAAAACAACATCAATGATCAACTGCAGTGTGCGGGTGTTGTGGCGAGCGAAGCCATGGATGGCGTAGCGCCCGCATCACGCCAGGATGGCGTGTTAAGGGAAGAACAACACTTGCACGCTGCAACATGCGCCAACTGTTCCTAAAAGTTTTTTATTTGAGGTGTAATGGCCATTAACAATTGCGTGGCAAAGCGTACTTCGGGACAGGTGTTTTTCGTCGGTTTTTAATAGCTCTTGCGTGGCATACCGTGCTCCGGGGTAAGTGTTTTTCCGTCGATGAACCCATCCTGGGTTCAACTCCGGCGCTCACCATCCCTGGCTCGCTTGTCACACCAACCCCGAAGCACTCGTTGATCAGCGATGTTGTTATTAAGATTGATATAAGGCTCGTTTGTTTCTGAAAAATTTTGGGTTTGAATTAGATTCCGGCATACATAGATAAGGCTCGATGCTTTTGATTTAACAAACTCCAGTGAAAAAGCCCGCCCAGATAATCCCCACAATACCCGCCAAAAACAGCAAAAATTATTGTACTCTTAGCAGCAATAAACACTTGGACACAGCACCCCGCCGCGCTGACTTAAATTGGAGTTAATACCAACCCCATGCCGCACTTGCTACGCATTATCATGATCCACGGCCACCTCGACGGCATCATTGAACTCGACCTCGACGGCCACACCAATATCTGCGGTACCAACGCCTCAGGCAAAACCACATTACAACGCCTGATCCCCGTATTTTATGGTGAACGACCCAACACCGTCGTCCCCAAAACCCGCAAAAAGTTTGACCAATATTACTTACCGCACAGCAACTCCTATTTAATTTACGAATACCGCCGCGAAGCTGGCACCGTTTGCCATGTTGCTATCACCCGCAAAAAAGACGACGGCGTCAGTTACCGCTTTATTAATGCCGCCTACAGCCCAGAGCTGTATCTAAATAACAGCCACAAAGCCCACAGTTACCAAGAGTTTAGCGCCGGATTGCGCCAGCGCGGCATCGACAGCTCACACCGCATCGATACCATCAGCGAATACCGCAGCATTATCCAAAATGACTTTAGCCTGCTGACTGGCAGCTTACCGCGTGCAGAATCCACTCGTTTACGACAAACCGCATTGCGCTACAGCCTGACTGAGCATCCGCACCGCTTGCGCCATATCGAAAAACTGGTGTCTGCTGTGCACGCCAAAGAAGGCAAAATGGACACCTTAAAAACCATGCTCGCTGCTATTTTTGAAGACGAAGGCGTGGCGTTACCCACGACTCGGATCAAAGGCGCACAGGTCCGTGATTGGGTGCAGCGTGTGCGCCAATCGCGACGTTTAAGCAGCTTGAAAAAAGACATCGTCGGTATCAGTACACAAGTTGACACCCTCAGCGCCACCGAACGCAGCCTTTGGCAGTTGCAACCCTTGCTGTTAAATGACGCCAGCCAGCTTGAGCGTCAGAGCGCCGATCAAGATGCGCAGATCAAACAGGCCCAGCGCGAGTTGAATCTGCAAGAAGAGCGCTATGAAACCCAACGGCAAATCCTCAACGACAAGCACAGCGAAGTCAGCAGTAAACTTGGCCAGGTTGAAACTGATCTGGACGATATTGAGCAACGCCATCAACAGTTCACCGATGCCGACATGCAAGGCCTCGAACTCGATGTTAACCAGCTGCCCGAGCAACGGGCTAAACGTGATGAACTGGCCACGCATTTACAACTGCTGCGCGAAGCTGAAGGCGGTTCACGGCAGCGTTTTGAATCGCGCAAGCTCGATCTTCTTGAGCAATTCCATCAGTTTTCTGCAAAAAATGCTCAGCAGCAGCATAAGCTGCGTGCCACAGAACAAGATTTGCAGGCGCAGCACAGGCAGCAACAACACCAGCTCGAGCAAGAGCATCAGCAGCAGCGCCAAGTTCAGCAAGATAAGTTTCAAGAGGAAAACACGCAGATTATCGAGCAGCAAGCCGATGTTAAAGCTCGCCTTAATGCACCGTTGATCAGCGCGCAAGAGCAGCAGGATTTAGACGTTGAACAAGCACGCATTGATGCTATTCAGCAACAGCTAACCCAGCAAGGCGAGGATGTTGAGCGCCTGCATGAAGCCTATCAGCAGAGTAAAAACCAGCAAGACCAGCACTTGCGCAGCATTCAAGCGCAGCACAAGACACTGCGTAACGCTGAGCAGCACTTTGCCCAGCTGAAATTGCAGCAAACCCCTAGCGCTGGTAGCTTGCGCCACTTTTTGCATGAGCAGCTACCCGGCTGGCAGCACAGCGTCGGTAAAGTGATTCGTGAAGACTTGCTGGAACGTACTGATTTAGCCCCCAGCCTGAATATGCCGTCAGTCAACGATAGCGTGCTCAGCGAAACGACTGAGCAACAACTGTTCAATATGCGCTTGGATTTGAGCGCCATTGAGTTGCCAGCCTACGCGTACGATGAGCAGGCCTTAGAGGCCGCTATTGCTCAAGCCTTAAGCCAAGTGCATGCCATTGAGCAGCAGTTAGAGGTGCTTGAGGCTGAGCAGAAAAATCTTAATGCCGCTGCGCAACAGCAGCACGAACTTTGGCAGAAAGCACGACAAAAGCGCGACAGCTACAGCAACGATTTAAAGTTTGCCCGTGAAGCGCGACAACGTTTAGTGGAAAAGTACCAAGAAGCCCAGCAACAGCGTAAGCAAGCGTTGTATGAGCAGCAACAGCAGCTCAGCCAGCAGTTGGATGCGTTAAAAAGTAAGCAGAAAAACGCTCTGCATGAGCGTGACAGTGCCTTTCAAGAAATGCTTTTGGAATATCGGGCGGGTTGGCAACAGGCCGAGCAGGTGATAGCTGAGCAGATTAAGCAGCATGAAAATAACCTCAATGCCAAACGCCGCGAGACTGAACAGCAGGTGCAGGAACTGCAGAGCATTTTGGAGCGCGAACTGCGCGAGCAGGGCATTGACCCACAGACGTTAAAAGACATTGAGCAGCGCTTAAAAACCATCCGTGAGCAGGTCAAGCAGACCGAAGAGCGCACAGATGAACTGGACGCCTACCGCACCTTTATGCGTGTCGATTGGCAGCAGCGCAAGCCTGAACTCTTAGCGCAAGAGCATCAGCTTAAACAGGGAAAAATTGACCTCTCTGAGCAGTTGGCAGTGCACAAGCAGATGTTTTTAGATCAGCATAAAAGCGCCTTATTGGCGATTAAAGCCAGTAAAGAAACACTGGATGCGCTGCGCAAGTTGCATGAGCAGGTGTTGCCGTTATTGAAGCAGCTGGAACAATTTCCGCCGCCCAGTGAGCAGCCCGCGGCCGAGCACAGCACTGGTGATTGTGCTGAGCGTATTGAGCGAGCGCGGCGTGCCCTGCAGGATAAACAGCAGCTGGATCTGCGCCTAAAAACCAGTATGCAGGTGTTTGAGCGTGAGTTGCTTAAAGATGCTGCGTTGGACTTCACTGATATGTGGAGCACTCAGCAGCGTCAGCTGGGCTTAACCCCCACACCGCAAGCCAGTCTCGCGGCGTATCAAGAAATGCTGCACATTCTGCAGGATTTGCAGCTCAACTTGCTGGCGCAAGGGCGCAACTATGGCGCTGATTTGCAAAAGTTCTTTGTCGTCTTCAGCGATCTTAACCGTCTAATCAGTGCGCAAAGTCGACGTTTAAGTAATGAAGTGACGGAAGAGTTTGTCCTGCCTGGCATCAGCAAATCTGAAGTGCGGATTCAGTCGACCATTGATGAGTTGAGTTTTTGGCAGCCGTTGAAACGCTTTGCCAAACTCTATGATCAGTGGCAGCACGAAACCGACGGCTTACCCAATGATGCCTATTTGGATGCGCTCAGCGATGTGGCGGAATTGCTACGTAGTGATCAGCAGTTCACTTTTGAAAGCTTGCTGCGTCTTGAGCTGCACCTGAATGAAGGCGGTGCTGACTTGATTATTCGTAATGATCGGCAGTTGTTGGAATCCTCCAGTCATGGCATGGCGTATTTAATTTTGTGCAAATACTTGCTGGCCTTTACTCGTTTGCTGCGTGGCCAATCTAAGGTCACCATCCATTGGCCGATTGATGAAATTGGCACCTTGGCCTATCACAACGTAGAAAAACTGTTTAAGGCCTGTGAAAACAACAACATCTTTATTGTGGGCGCTTTCCCCAACCCTGAATCCGATGTGCTGACCCTGTTTAGACACCGTTACTTGATTGAAAAAGATAACCACCCCGGCGCGCGCAGCCAACTGAAACGCATCGAGCCGAAACTCAGCCGCTTAGCGCAACGCTTACAACAACGCCGCGAGGAGGCCACAGTATGATGATGCAGCATGGTTATTTACTTGAGCAGTTGTTGGCTGGCGCCTTTATTTGTGAAGTGAGCGATAGCGAAGCCTTTCGCCACTTGCAAAACGAGCAAACCCGCGAGGCTTTTGATCAGTATTTGCGTCCACTGAATCGGCGCTTGGCCAGTAACCCAGAAGGCACTGTGTGGTTTTTAGCCTGGCGTGAGCTGACCCAGCCCTTGCGCGATCAGTTATCACAGCAGTTTAAAGACACCCTCGACAGTTTGATCCCGATGTTGAAACTCCTGCAGTTGGCGCAAGAAACCCTTGGCCATGAAAATGTGCTGACTGCCAATGATATTCTCAATCGCCATGATCTTGCCGCGCGCATTGAAAACAATCCCAGTTTGCGTGAGCAGTTGCATGCGTTAGTGCAAACACGTTTTTTCCAATCTCAAAGTGAAGATGTAGTGGGCCAACTTAAGCAAGTTTTTGATCGCCTGCGCAATCATGGCTATCTGCACCAGCCGCATAAAGATCGTCACCATTATTTGGTGACCGGAAAAATTGATTACTTGATTGATTTAACCCGTTTTATTCGTGAAGAAGAAAATATTCAGATCGATGAGGAGCGCGCGCCCAGTCAAGAGGACCTGCTGGCATGAGCAGCCTTGATTACCACAGCGAAACGGTGAGGCAGGGGATTGAGCGCTTAAAGCTGCTGGGCAGGCACAGTGAGTTGCTGATGCACAGTTACTATGGCGTACCTGTGGATGAGGCCCAGCTCGGTGGCCGCACGGTCAATCAGCTGATTGATGCCAATATTTTACGCCGTCCCGATGAGCACTCAGGGCTTAAACTGAGCGACCCGGTACGTGATGTGATTGTGCAGCTGATTGCCGATGAGCAGCGGCGTAAAGTCAATGTGGATATCGGTGACTTCTTGACCAATATTCGCCGTTTAGTCAATAAAATCAATGGCGCAGAGCAGCAGGCTGACTATCAAATCAGCGCTTTGTTGCAGGATCAGCTCAGTCAAGAAGTGGATGATTTAAACAGCCGCATTGGCGGTGGTATCGACAGTTTATGGAATCGTCTCAATACTGATTTTGCCTTTGTCAGCACCGTGCAAGAAAAAATTGAAGAAAACGAAAAAGCCCACACTCAAGTGCTGCGCTGGCTGGATGGTCTGGAGCTGATCAACTTTAAAGAGTTGATCGCTTTAGCCGGCAGTAATGGTGGTTTGCGCCATATTTTAGTGCGCCAATTGCAAGGCCAAGTTAGTGGTCATTTCAGCAGTTTGCGTGAAGTGCAAAGCCGTTTAAATGAGCTGATGACACGCTTTCGTCAGCAACAGGCGCGCAATCTGTTGGTGCGCGGCATGTTGCAGTTTTTTCAGCAAAAACCCAATTTTCAACCCTCTGATTATGCCCAGCGCAGCCATGTCGCGGACCTGATCAACCAAGCCGCAGCGCTGCAACCCAGTGTTGCGATTGCTTTAGATCGCCAGCGTGATCAGCAAGATATGCAGCTGCTGCTGGCGCAATTGCCGGCGCGTCCTGAGCCTGAAGCGCAAGCACCAAGCAGCGCAGACACGTTGGTGCAGTTTGATGAAGAAGTGGTGATGGCGCAGCGCCGCGCCCTGCATGAGGATGTGCTGTCATTTTATTTAAGCGTGCTCGATCAGCAGCACAGCCAAAGCGCTTTAGCCTACCTTGAGCAGGCGCAACTGGGTTGGGACCCTGAAATGTGGGTGTACCAAGTGATTGCTGAGTATCAAGGGCTGTCCAGTACCGAGAAAACGGCTTTTCATCTGCATTACCATCAGGATAAACAGGGGCCGTTTAATGACGTTTGGATCATCGAAGATGTTGAATTGCAACTGCTTAGTGAGGGCGTATTGGCATGAGTATTGATTTAGAACCCAGCGTGCGTAAGGTCTTGCAGCGCATTAATCAGCAGCTGCAGGATCAACAACAGGTGCAACGCAAGGCGCAACAAGCCAGCATGCAGCAATTGCAGCTGTGGTGTGATCGCCATGAGTTGGATACCCAAGGCTGTTTTGGTCACACTCAGGTGCTGTTTGACCGACGCATGCTGCAAACCATTGAGCAAACCTTAAGTGAGCTTAATTTAGCCAGCCTAGATACTGACTTGAGCCAAACCAGTCGACTTGAGCAGGGTGAGCTGGGCGATGGCGAGTACAAATCTGTCGGTGAGTCGCCCACGGAAAAGCGCGTGCTGGTGGCGCAGGCCAATTGCGGGGCGTATTTCCCTGAGTGGGTCAAGACAGCGCCGAGCCAGTGGGTGATGGATATTGCTTGGTCCAGCTTGCAGCTAGACGATTTTACCCACCTGCTAGTGGTGGAAAACCGTGATGTGTTTTATCAGTATTTTGCCTTGCACCCACAGCGCTACTCTTTACCTGAAGATGCGCTCAGTGCCTTAGTGATTTATCGTGGCGATGGCGAAGAAAGCAAAGGCTGCAAAGCCTTGCGCGAGGCCTGTTTGGTGTTAGCCAAGCCGGTGATTTATTTTGGCGATTACGATACTGCTGGGCTGAATTTTGCCATCAATGGCGGCTACACGCATCTGTTGCTACCGACCGAGGCTGAGTTGTTGCAGCGCGCAAATGCTGTTTCGCAAGATGCTAAGCAAATTCATTTGGCAGCCAGCGTCACCGCGTTTGCCCAGCAGCTCACAGTAGATGATCCGCTGCAAACACTGCTGTTGCACAATACCCAGCAGCAAAAAGGCCTGAGGCAGCAAGCCTTTCAAGGGCCACTGCAGCTGCTGGCGATTAAGCGTGTGACTGTTTAGCTTATTGCTGTGATTGGGAATGTCAGCTAGGCAAGAGTAGGGCGCTATCAATGTAACAGCCCCGACTCCTGTGGTTAATTAAGATTTAAGCTCGAGGTAAAATATTGAGTTGGCTGATTAACTCAGGTGAGCTGGGTTGTTGCTGTAAATTAGGATGATCGAACGGGATACTGTGTCCGGTTTGCTGCTCAATAATCTGCTGCAGTTGCACGGTATCAATCTCACCGTTGTCTTTAATTGCGCGCTGCAGTGCTTCTGGCGCAACGGCATAACGCCCAGAGGGAAAGTAAATTGCCCCCGTGGCAAAGTCAACGGCAAAAGCCACTAAACCTGGTATGACCCAAAACAGCAGGCCGATACCGTTCATGATCACCACGGTAGGATCGATACGCCCACTCGCTTGGCCGCGGCGATCGGGATAAATCACCGTACCACAACCGGATAATTCAAAAATAAGTAAAGCACTGAGTGTACTGGCTACAACTGGTTTCAGCATTGATTTACGCATATTGACCTCATCGACGTCCTAATCATTAGCGCAGCTGCAGAGTAGTAGCTGTGCTGCGAAATACCCAAATATAGAGTCAAATTGACTATAAAATGTTCCCTTACTGGCAGATCTACGCTTAATATCGAGATGTGTTCAGTAAAGCTTGGATCAGGCCGCACACGCTTGCCGAGTCGTGGGGCGTTGCGGCGCAGCTATAATACAATAGTTTAGCGCTAGCGTTTGAGTAGCAACTTGCCATCGATTGCAGTGAATTTTGAGGCGGCACGGATTAATGAGAACGCAGTAAAGTCAGCGACACCAAATACCTCGACCTTTACACCATATAAGACCTGCATTCGCTCAACTAAAACATCAAAGTCGCCATCACCAGAGGCCAGCACCACAGTATCAGCTAGGCTGGCAAACTCCATCGCATCTACAGTAATGCCAACATCCCAATCGCCTTTACGGCTGCCATCACTGCGTTCGACATAGGGTTTTAATTTCACCTCAAAGCCGATGGCACGTAAAATATTTTGAAATTGCTGCTGTTTAGGGTCGCCGCGCTCAGTCGCATAAGCAATCGCCTTAACCACCTCACGTCCGTTGCTGGCTACGCGCCAAAATTGGTTGTAATCAAAGCTCGCAGCAAAGCCCTGGCGCACCGTATAATAAATATTTTGCACATCCACTAAAATTACAACGCGTTCCATTTACTACTCCTAAAAAAATTTAAATACTGACAAATAATGGCATGTGGCGGATACGCATCGCACAGACTAAAGCCAGAGCTTTTTTCTGCTATTATTGGTTTGCTTGTATGAGTTAGGTCTGCTCTATTTGGCTTAACGATAATAGACGCTTTATGAACGCTGGCGCCTTAAATGGGTGCTGGCTTTAACAGAAAATACAGTAAAGCATATTAACGATAGATTCAGGTATATTTGCAATCAGCGACACCCTTACAGCACTTATTTAATCGACTACGGCATCTATATTGATAGTGTAGTGCGATTCAGATTGAAACTCATCGATTCGAATACACAGGTTTAACTACGTATGACGCTGTACTTAGCTTCCACATCGCCCAGACGCCGTGAATTACTAGCGCAGACGGATATCAAGTTTTCCACACTTGATGTCGCTGTAGATGAAAGTCTGCGCGGTAAAGAATTGCCCACTGCTTATGTTGAGCGCCTTGCTAAAGAAAAAGCTGAAGCAGGTTTTAAATCAGTGCAAGATGATGAAGGTGCTATTGTTTTAGCTGCTGACACCATCGTTGTTTTAGAAGAAGATATTCTTGGTAAACCCAGTGATCAAAGTCAGGCCGGTCAAATGCTGCGCGCCTTGTCCGGACGTTCGCATACGGTGATGACTGCGTTTGCCATTAAGACCAAAGAGCAAATACGGGTTCAGCGGGTCAATACCACGGTGTTTTTTAGATCCATTACCAGTAAAGAAATTGACTGGTACTGGCACACTGGAGAGCAGCAAGATAAGGCCGGTGGTTACGGCATACAAAGCAAAGGCGGCGTATTTGTCAGTGCTATTTCCGGCAGTTACAGTGCTGTTGTTGGCCTGCCACTGGCTGAGGTGGTGACTGCTTTGCAAAGCCTTGGTGTGTTTCCTGAGCCAGCTTAACTGTGCAACGGCTTACAGCCTTAGCTCTGCTTGGAGTAGGGCTGTTTGGGTCGCAGATTTAACGTGTGCTGGATATTTTTGCCAGCTCGGCGCCTTCAAAACGTAGAAAATAATACATACCGCCTCTAGGGCCGTATAGCCATTCAGCCACATGCACTTGATGGGTGTGACCATATTGATTGGTCTTGTGTTTAAAACCGAGGTTTTCTTTGGCCGCCGGCTCACCACATTTGCTGCGTACTTCTTGCATGCTGGCACCGAGGCTGACTAGGTTGCTGTTGCAGCGAAAGGTCGACGATGCATAGGATGGCGCACTCAAACTCAGTATTAACAACATGCCAACAACAGAACGTAACATAAGCTCTTTACTCATCAATTGTGGCTGACAAACAGCCGTTCTATAGGGGTGCGCTGCGCATTTTTGCAGAGTAGGGCAGGATAGCGCTGTTGCGCAAAAAACGCTCGCCTTTCTCAGTATGTGCAGCGGTCATAGATTATTGACCGCGCTGGCTATCAATGCTCACTAAGCGACCGCCAATAAAGCGCAAAAAATACAGCATTCCGTTACGCGGACCGTACACCCACTCTTCAATGGGCAACTCTTGGCGATTGTATTCACCGACGGTGTAGCCCACCGTATCACGGGCCACTGGCTCGCCACACTTGCGTAGCACCTGAAAAGAGCGATCACCCAAACTGACCAGCTGCGTACCGCAGCGAAAGGTGCTGGCCATGGCAGCACTGCTCAATAGGCTTAGTGTGAGACATAACACAAACCCGCTTAAATATTTCATTGCATACTCCCTAGGTGCAGCGTGCTGATCACGCCATTGTTAGCGCTGGCTTTACCCTCGCTGGCATCAAGCAAATAAACGCGCTCGGCGTCCAGTTGTCCCTGTTCAATTAAATATTCTTTAATGCTATTGGCCCGCGCTTGCGCTAAGCGGCGCAAACCTAAAGGACTCTGTGCATAGCTGTGCAGCACTGCTTCACGCATCTTTTGCTCGCGCTGCTCCTGATTTAACTCGGCCCATTGCTCTGGCGGCTGCTGCTTGAGCTGTGTGCGGTAAATGCCCTCAAGCAAGGCTGGTTTTTCGTTGTCCGGCACCTCTAGAGTTTCCTTGCTGGATTCAATCTTGCTGCCGCGACGCTGTAAAATACTGTACCAAGCGTTTTGGTAGGCTCGAGTTAAGCGCATCTGCGCCAGAGGCGGACCGTCCAGCGTCAGATGACTGCCGCCTTCGATTTCTAAGCGCAGTTGCGGGCGATCCTTTAGCGCTTTAGCGAGCGTATCTAAACCCTGCGCTGCGCCAGCAGTGATAGCAAATTCGCCGGGTAAAAAAATCACTTGGTTGAGCTCTGTCGCATTACCACCGGCTAAATCTGCGATAAAATTAAACGGTGCTGATACGGCGCGGGTGATCAAATTGCGTAAGGTTTGCCAGACAATAGGCGCGACTTTAAATTCGGGATTATTCAGGTCACCTTGCACCGGCAGGTTTATAGCAATTTCTCCTTTGCGGTCTTTGAGTAAGGCAATCGCCAAGCGTACCGGCAAATCTACAGCATCGGGACTGTCGACACGTTCACCCAGCTGCAACTGCTCAAGTAACAATTGGTTGCTTGCGTTGAGCTTGCCGTCAGTGATCTGATAGTGCAGGTCCAGATTTAAACGCCCTTTTTGAATGCGATAGCCGGCAAACTTACCCGAATAGGGGGTCAATGTAGTCAGCTCCACATGCTTAAATGCTGTGGCAATATCGAGCTGTTTCAGCGGGTCAAAGGGCATCAAGCTGCCTTTGATGGTCACTGGCGCATAGCGGTCAACATTGCCTTGAATATCCACGTTGGCAACGTTGTTGGTTTGATTGTCTAGCGTACCAATTTGGCCGTTTAGCTGTTGAATGGCTGTGGCAAAGTTGGGTGTGAGGCTAAAGTCAGCAAAATTTGCTGAGCCGTCTTTGATATCGATACCGCCAATGTGCAGAGCAAATTTAGGGCTGTTACTGGCTTGTTCGGCAGCCGGTTGTTGCGGCTGCGGGATTAACAGCTCACTGATATTGGTGGTGAGGTTTTCATTGATAATAAAACGCACATAAGGTTGTTGCAGAGCAATATTCTCAATCGATAGTTTTTGCTGCTGCAGGCTGTATTGAATGTCATTGATAGCAACGGTTTGCCATTTTAAAAGATCACGTTGACGCAGGCTGTCGCGGACATGCAGCTGACTGAGCTGGGCATCACCTTGCAGCACGACCTGTAAGTTATCTAAATCGCTGACTTGCAATTTAAGGGCACTGCCGAGTAGGCCGCTACGCAGTTCTGCATGCGCGTAAGGGCTGATCCATGCTTGCGCTGGGCGTAAGTCGAGATCGCTGCTGTTCAGTGTCATATCGACTTTAAATGGCTGTAAAAGAACGCTGGCGGTGCTGTTGAGCGTGCCTTGTTCGCCGATGTTTGTCTTCAGTTCAGCGTTAAACGGGCTGCTGCCTTGGCTGTCAAAATCTTTAATATGTAGATTGAAATCAGCAAGATTGAGCGCAACAGGCTCACTGCGGCTGTTATCTGCTAGATGAAACTGCTGTTGCTTAAAGTCAGCCTGGTTAACAGTGATGCGCCATGCTGGGCTGTTCTTAGTGCTGCCTGCGTGACTGGCAGGCGCGTTGTCACCTTTGGCTGCCGGCTGCGTTGTTGAGGTGCTTGGTAATAATTTTTGCCAATTCAGCGTGCCGCTTTTATCAACCTCAGCCCAGGCTTCGAGTTTATTGCTGCTGGCTTTGCCAATCTGTAATGTTTGTCCAGCTAGATCAAATGCCGTGTCGCTGATGCTCAATTTGGACAGACGCGCTAAAGGTTGTGTGTTTTGTGTGAGTGCCATAGACACCAGTTCAGCATTGAGCTGCTCGGCTTTAAATTGGAGCTTTGGGCTGATTTGCAGTGCGTAACGGGTGTCGAAACTTAAACGGCCATCGTCGAGCTGTGCGGAGAAATGTTCACGCACATAAGGCCACCAGCTTTTAAGCTGCGCGTCTTGCAACTGTAAATGGCCTTGCGAGGTCAGCGGGTTGATGCTGAGGTCGCCTTGCCAGTGCAGTTGCGTACCATCGCTGGCTTGTACAGTGAGTTGCAGCTCGCTGCTGCTGGCTGGTCGGGTGTCAAAATGATTTAAAGTGATATTCAAATCGTTAAAACTGATATCGATGGGGTCGTGCTGGCGCTGGTCGTTAAAACGCGCACTACCCTGTTGCAGTTGTATTTGATCAATGCGTATTGCTAAAGGCGTGCTCTCAGGCTTTTCAGGTTGCTCAGGACGGTCGGGCAGGGTAAAAAGTTGGGCAAGGTTTAGCTCGCCTTTTTTGTTGAGAACAACCTGCGCTTTGAGCTGTTGCAGTTGCACAGCATTGAGGTGCAGGGTTTTCGTCCAGAGACTGTCGCTGGCTAGGTTGCCATAGAGATATTGCAAGCTCAGTTGCTCATCTTGCACATCGCCAATACGAAACCCCCACGCTGAAAGCTCAAGCGTAAACGGATTAAACTCTAAACGTTGCAGATGCGCAGGGCTATTGGCATAGACGCCGAGTTGCTGATTGATGACTTGCAAAGCGATGCTGGGAAGCAATAAGAAACCCAGCCAGCTATAAACAGCAAGGCAGCTTATCAGGGTAATGATGAGGCGCTTTAAACCTTTGGACATAATTGCAGACCTTTAAATCGGTATATCTACAGTGTATGCAAAATAAGGGTAAAGCAGTAGGAGGTTGTTACTGGATGAGAATATTTTCAGCGCAAGTGGCTTGATAGGGTGTAGCGGCATTGTCAGGCTGACAACACCGCTATAACCTCACATGAATTAGCGTTCAATTGCCAAGGCAACACCTTGACCGCCACCGATACATAGCGTTGCGAGGCCTTTTTTGGCGTCGCGACGCATCATTTCATGCAATAGCGTTACCAATACACGGCAACCGGACGCACCAATCGGGTGACCAATTGCAATGGCGCCGCCATTAACGTTGACCTTGTCTGTATCCCAGCCCAGTTCTTTGTTGACGCTTAGAGCTTGCGCAGCAAAGGCTTCGTTGGCTTCAATGAGATCAAGATCTGCGACAGTCCAACCGGCTTTGCTTAAGCATTTTTGGGTTGCGGCTACTGGACCGATACCCATAATGCTTGGATCAACACCGGCGTTGGCATAGGCAACAATGTGCGCTAATACGGGCACACCAAGCGCTTTGGCTTTTTCGGCACTCATTAGCATCACGGCCGCTGCACCATCGTTAAGGGTCGAAGCGTTACCTGCAGTGACTGAACCATCTTTTTTAAAGGCAGGGCGCAGTTTAGCCAATGCCTCAGCAGTACTGCTGGCGCGTGGCTGCTCATCGGTATCAAAAATAACAGGATCACCTTTGCGCTGTGGAATGCTCACCGGAGTGATTTCATCAACAAAACGACCTGCAGCAATAGCGGCTGCTGCTTTGGCTTGTGAGTTTGCCGCAAAGGCATCTTGTTGTTCGCGGGTTAGGCTGTACTTTTCGACGAGGTTTTCTGCAGTAATACCCATATGGATATCATTAAATGCATCCCACAGGCCGTCTTCAATCATGCTGTCGACGACTTTAGCGTGACCCATGCGCAAACCGGTGCGTGCGCCCGGCAGGACATAGGGGGCCAAACTCATGTTTTCTTGACCGCCAGCAATGATGACTTCGGCATCACCGCAGCGAATGGCTTGTGCGGCTAAATGCAGGGCTTTTAAGCCTGAACCGCAGACTTTATTGAGGGTGAAAGACGGTACTTCAACCGGTAGACCAGCAGCCATTGACGCCTGGCGAGCAGGGTTTTGTCCACTGCCTGCAGTTAATATCTGTCCGAGAATCACTTCATCAACGTGCTCAGGTGCGACGCCTGTTTGTTCCAGTAAGCGGCGTATAACGGTCGCGCCTAATTGTGGTGCAGGAATGGAGGCTAAACTGCCTTGAAAGCTACCAACTGCAGTGCGTGTAGCAGCAACAATAACGACTTCATGCATAATAAACTTCCTTTTATTAAGAATTGAAAAATACGGATCAAGCGCTAATTTTTAGTATAGATCACAGTGGCTGAAAAATCTTTTATATCCGTGCGGTATAATTTAGCCACGATGACGATTTCTAAAAAAGTTGATCAAGCCTTGAGTGGAGGCATCCGTGTTGTTGATCGGTGCTTGCCCAGTGAGGCGCTGATAGACGCCTTCTCCGAGAACTTTGCCCAATTCAACACCCCACTGATCAAAGGCGTTGGTACCCCAAACCACGCTTTGTACAAAGACTTTGTGTTCGTACAAGGCGATTAAAGCACCGAGACGGCGTGGGCAAATACGTTCCAACACTAAAGTATTGCTGGGGCGGTTGCCAGGGATTTCTTTATGCGGCGCTAAGCGCTGCACTTCACTCTCGGGTAGGCCTTTGTCACGTAATTCTTGCGCAGCCTGCGTGCGACTTTTGCCTTGCATCAGCGCTTGGCTCTGCGATAAACAGTTGGCATACAACCATTGGTGGTGATCGGCAATTTGATTATGACTGACCACCGGTACGATAAAATCTGCTGGAACCAGTAAGGTACCTTGATGCAATAACTGATGATAGGCATGTTGGCCATTACAACCCACACCACCCCAGATCACAGGGCCACTGCAATAGGTTAGCGCCGTACCATCTTGACGCACATGCTTACCATTGGATTCCATGTCCAATTGCTGTAAGTGCTGTGTGAAATTACGCAGGTAATGATCGTAGGGTAAAATTGCGTGACTCTGCGCTTGCCAAAAATCATTGTACCATATTCCGAGCATGGCCATGATAACCGGCATGTTTTGCGCAAATGGAGCCTCTTGAAAGTGCTGATCCATGCTCCACGCGCCGGCTAACAATTCTTTAAAGTTAGACATGCCAATTGATAAAGCAATCGGTAAACCAATGGCTGACCACAGAGAGTAACGACCGCCAACCCAATCCCAAATTGGCAGGATATTTTCTGGCGCAATACCAAAGGTAACAGCCGCTTCAATGTTGCTCGATACAGCGATGAAATGGCGATGCAAGCCGCTTTCTGTACCGCCTTGGGCGAGATACCAGCTGCGCGCAGCTTGCGCATTTTTTAAGGTTTCTAGGGTGCTAAATGATTTGCTAGAGACAATAAACAATGTGGTTTGAGCGTTTAGGCTGTTGCTCAGCTCATGAAACTCACTGCCATCAATATTGGCGAGGAAGTGGCAGCGCACTCCTTGTTGAGCAAAGGGCAGCAGAGCCTCTGAGACCAGTTGCGGGCCTAGAAATGAGCCGCCGATACCAATATTAACGATGTCAGTAATGGGTTTTTCGCTGTAACCACGCCACAAGCCATTGTGAATACGATTGACCAGTTCGGTCATCTTGTTCAGCACATCATGAATCAGCGGAATTAAATCCTCGCCGTCTACAACAAGACTGTCACCAATTGGGCGGCGCAGGGCTGTGTGCAAAGCTGGGCGTTGCTCGGAAGCATTGACCGGCTCGCCATTAAATAAGGCTTGGATTGCGCCTTGCAGCTGGCTTTGTTCGGCCAATTGCATCAATAGCTCAAGGGTCGTGTCATCCAGCAGGTTTTTCGAGAAATCTAGCAGTAAGCCATCGTGATTTAAAGAGAAATGCTGGAAGCGCTGCGGGTCTGCAGCGAAGGCATCCTGCATGCGGAAATCTTGCATGGCATCGCGTTGCTTGAGTAATTCTTGCCACGCGGGGAGTTGGGCAGCATCAACAGGGTGCAGGTAGTGGGTCATGATACCGGCCTATTTAGCGTAAGAATATGGGTGGAGTTAACTCCACCCAATGCTTAAAGCAGGCAGCTTAAGCCAGCTGCACAGGAATTGCGTTGCTGCTGTGGCTCAACGAGCCATCTTTGCCCATATAGAGTAAGCGCGGCGCGTGAGTGGCCAGTTCGCTTTCTTCATAGTGGCAGTATGCGCAAATAATCAATACATCACCCACTGCTGCTTTATGCGCAGCAGCACCGTTAACAGAAATGATCTGTGAGCCGGCTTCGCCACGAATGGCGTAGGTGGTAAAACGCTCACCATTGGTGACGTTATAGATATCAATCTGCTCGTATTCACGAATCCCTGACATATCCAACCAGTCGCCATCAATGGCACAAGAGCCCTCGTAATCAACGACGGCGTGGGTGGCAATTGCTCGGTGCAGTTTTGCTTTGAGCATAATGGTTTGCATGGTGTTGTCCTCTTTGACTCGGCGCAGCGCTGTCGGGATTAGCGGCAGTGCTCAGCGTCTGTCGTTATTACAGATCAAAGATCAGATTGTCGATTAGGCGTGTTGTGCCGAGATAGGCTGCGGCTAATAAGACCAGCTGAGCACTCTCTGCGTCAGCCGCTTCTAGGCTGTTGGCGTCACGTAGCTCTACATAGTCGAGGCGAAAGCCAGCGCTTTGTAGATCCGCAGTGAACTGCGCAAAAAGGGCTGGATAATCACGCTCACCTTTTATTATATGTGCTTTAAGCGCTTGCATACATTGCTGTAACACAGGGGCAGTGGCACGTTGTTGCGCATTAAGATACCCATTTCTGGACGATAATGCGAGGCCATCTGTATCACGCACAATGGGCGCGCCAATAATCTGCACCGGTATATTTAAGTCAGCCACCATTTTACGGATGATGGCGAGCTGTTGGTAATCTTTTTCACCAAACAGAGCACTGTCAGGCTGAACCATATTGAGCAGTTTGCAGACGACCGTGGCTACACCATCAAAATGCCCAGGACGGCTGCCGCCACATAAACCGGCAGAAACGCCAGGAACACTGACGGTGGTGTGTTGGGCCATGCCGTTGGGGTACATCACTTGGGCGTCTGGGTTAAATAGCAGATTGCAGCCGGCCTCGAGCAGTTTTTCTTGATCGGCGGCTAAAGTGCGCGGGTAGCTATCAAGGTCTTCGTTTGGACCAAACTGCAACGGGTTGACAAAAATACTGGCCACCACAAAGTCAGCGCGAACCATGGCTTGTTTGATCAGTGCGATATGCCCAGCATGTAAATTACCCATGGTCGGCACTAAGGCAATACGTTTGCCTGCGCTGCGTGCCTCTGTGATGGCCGCGCGCAAGTGTTCTAGCGTATGTACGCTGTTCATGCGCGAAACTCATGCTCAGCAGCAGGGAATGACTGGTCTTTGACCGAGCGACAATACAGGCTGATGGCCTCGCCAATACTATCTTGTCCCTGCATAAAGTTACGCACAAATTTAGGTGTGCGACCGCTGATCGACAAGCCAAGCATGTCGTGTAGCACCAGCACTTGGCCATCTGTATTGGGGCCTGCACCAATGCCAATCACAGGGATACGCACAGCTTGACTGATGCGAGCGGCCAATTCACTTGGCACGCACTCTAACAGCAGTAGAGCTGCACCTGCTTGTTCAAGGGCAATGGCATCATCGAGCATTTTTTGCGCTTGTTGTTCGCCACGGCCCTGCACTTTATAGCCGCCAAACACGTTGACGGACTGCGGGGTTAAACCGAGGTGTACGCAAGTAGGGATGCCGCGCTGAGCTAATAAACTGACGGTCTCTGCCAGCCAGACACCACCTTCTATCTTGACCATGTGCGCGCCGGCTTGCATCAGCTTGGCGCAGCTTTGGTAGGTTTGCTCAAGGGTGGCATTGCTCATAAAAGAGAGATCGCTGAGAATCAGTGCACCTTTGTTGCCGCGTTTTACTGCAGCGGTATGGTAAGCCATATCATCAATTGAAACCGGCAGCGTGCTGTCATGGCCCTGTAAAACCATGCCCAGTGAGTCACCGATCAATAGAATTTCCACGCCTGCCGCACAGGCCGTGGCCGCAAAAGTTGCGTCATAGCAAGTCAGCATGGTGATTTTCTCACCGCGTTGTTTTAAATCGAATAGGGTTGTCAATGTGACGCCAGACATTTAATGAGTCCTCTTTAGTACCTTGTGGGTACTCTTATCAAGGTGGCTATAGTCCTGATGGCTTGGGGTTAAGTCAATCATTTCTATGAGAATTGACCTGCTAAGTTGTACATAATTGAGGTGTGTGTAAGCGCTGCAGCGTGGGATCGACTGGACACTGGCGTAATAAATCTGCCAGTAAGCGGCCATCTGCAAGGCTAAAGTCAGCAGGGCACAGCTCTGCCAAGGGCACTAAGACAAAAGGCCGTGCATGCATATGGTAATGCGGTACACGCAGGCGTTCGTCGTTGATGATGCACTTGCCGAACAGCAAAATATCTAAGTCCAGTGTGCGCGGCCCCCAGCGCTCAGAATTGCGTTGCCGGCCTTGGCTCAGCTCAATGGCCTGCAATTGATCGAGCAGTGCGTGTGGCGTCAGGTTCGTTTCCAAGTGTGCAACCGCATTGGTAAAGCGCGGCTGATCACTGGGCCCCAATGGTGCACTGGAGTAGTAGGCCGACGTGGCGATTAAGCGTGTGCTCGGCAGTTGCGCTAAAGCCGCTAGCGCGGCATCCAGTTGTTGTACGGGCTCAGCTAAATTGCTGCCTAGACCAATGTACACTGCTTCCATTATTCGTGGCCTGGCGCTGTGTGTTTAGGTTTGCTGGTGCGAGGTTTGCGACGACGTTTGCGTGCTGTCGTGCTTTTGCTCGATAGGTTGCTGATCATCTCGCGGCGCTGACTGTCGCTGGCATCTTGGTACTGGGTCCACCAGTTGCCCAGCTCTTGAGTGTCTTCGCCCGCACTTTCACGCAGCAATAAAAAGTCATAAGCGGCACGAAAACGTGGGTGCGCTAATAACGTGTCGGCACGTTTGCCAGCGCGACGCGGTAAGCGTTCTTGCATATCCCAAATTTCGCGAGTGGGAATGCTAAAGCGTTTAGGTACGGCAATGCGCTGTACTTGTTCCAGCAATACTTGGTGCGCAGCCTCTTGCATGGCCGGCAAAGGGTGCATGCCGTCATTTTGTAAGCTGATAGCGCGCACTGTCAGTGATGGCCAGAGCAGGGCGGCAAATAAAAATGCTGGGGTGACGGGGCGGTCCATATTGACGCGCTTGTCTGTGTTTTTAAAGGCGTTACGCAGTAAGCGATCCACATTCTCAGGGTGCCTGAGCAGCGCCTTAGCGGTCCCAGGAAATAACTGTGCAAATAAATCATACTCACGCAGCAACTCATAGGTGCGTAGTGCGTTGCCGCTGAGAAATAATTTGAGCACTTCATCATAGAGGCGTGCAGCTGGAATATCAGCCAGTAAATGCGCTAGGCGGCGAATGGGCTCAGCAGTGCTGTCTTCAATTTCAAAGTCCAGTTTTGCAGCGAAACGCACGGCGCGCAGCATGCGCACGGGATCTTCCAAATAGCGTTGCTCTGGGTCGCCGATTAGGCGAATTAAGCCGCGCTTGATATCAGCAAAACCGGTGCTGTAGTCGTAAACTCTTTCGCTGCTGACATCAAAATACAATGCGTTCATGGTGAAGTCGCGGCGCTGGGCATCATCTTCCATGCTGCCGTAGACGTTGTCACGAAGAATGCGGCCGCTGGCGTCATGCGCTGAGCGGTCGTTGTTGCTTTCATCTTCTTGTGAGTGATTACTGCGAAAGGTTGCGACTTCGATCAGTTCACGGCCAAAGTGCACGTGCGCTAATTTAAAGCGTCGGCCAATAATGCGCGAGTTACGGAACTCTTGGCGCACTTGTTCTGGTGTTGCGCTGGTGGCGACATCAAAATCTTTTGGTGTGATGCCTAGTAATGCATCACGCACACAGCCACCCACTAAATAAGCTTGGAAGCCAGCGTGCTGTAAGCGTACTGCGACATTGGCTGAGTTGCGGCTAAAGTCTGCACAGCTGAGCTGATGCTCGTGAGCTTCCAGTACGGTGGGTTGCTCGGGTCCTTTGCGCTGACGGCGAAAGGGTTTAAAAAGCTTTTTCAGCATAGCAAGGCCTGTTTGCGACTCGCGACAAAAGGAAAATTCATAAACGCTGCGCGCAACAAAGTTAGCGGCAAAGCGTGCAATGCGGCCGGTGCGGTTAAACGAAAAGAATTATTATAGTGTAGGTAGCAGATCATGGTTGGCGATTCTACCACCGCTAAGGTGCGAGGTGAACGAAGAAAATGCCTGAGGGGTTTACAGTGCTGCATCGGTGTAGTGCGGGAATGCTGCTAGGTAGAGCGTAGAGTATGAATCAATAAGGTTGCGAGGGAGACTTTGGTCTCCCTCGTAAATATTTCTATGCGTTTTTATTGTTCTTTTCGGCATTTTGTTGTTGTTATTTGCCTGCAAGTTTTTACAGCTCATTTAAGCTGTAGAAAAGTTAACGGATTGCTTTGAATGCTGATTTAATTGTTGCGTTTTCAGTTGATACGGGTGCTGCATTTATGCAGTTTTGTTATTCTCGGATCATCTGTGTCGCTTCAATCATTATCCTCTGCAAAGTAATCAGTTAGCTGCGTCTCCTATGCTGTTGTTCTTATTGTGCTGGAGCCGTTACGTCTTATTCTTATTATATTTTGATGTTTCTTATTGTTGTTGTGCCTAATACAAAGCAGATGGCGTGCCAGGTTTTAATAATTGCATATAATTCAAAGGGTTATGATTTATTTTTTGTTTTTTTGATTTGTTTTGGCTGTGATTGTGTGTGAAGTGTTACCTCGGGTCACGGTAAGTGTTACTTGTGAGGTGAGGTGGGTAACAGTTTGTGTGTTACTTGATTTAGGTTTGTGGGTCGTTGCGGTGTGTGCTGTATTTCGGAATTGGTGTTTGTTTGTCAGTTTTTAATGGTTTGTGCGTGGTATAGCGTACTCGGGGTTTTTGTTTGTTGGTTTTTAATAGCTCTTGCGTGGCATACCGTACTGTTGGGTTTTGTTTGTTTGTCGGTTTTTAACAGCCTGTGCGTGGCATAGCGTACTTCGGGGCAGGTGTTTTTCCGTCGATGAACCCATCCTGGGTTCAACTCCGGCGCTGCGCATCCCTGCTTCGCTTGTCACACCAACCCCGAAGTACTTGTTGATCAGCGGCGTTGTTATCACGATTGATATAGGGCTTGTCTGTTTCTGGAAGTTTTTTATTTGAGGTGTAATGGCCATTAACAATTGCGTGGCATAGCGTACTTCGGGGCAAGTGTTTTTCCGTCGACGAACCCATCCTGGGTTCAACTCCGGCGCTGCGCCATCCATGGCTTCGCTCGTCACACCAACCCCGAAGCACTCGTTGATCAGCGATGCTGTTATCACGATTGATAGTAAGACTCGTCTGATTCTGAATGCTTCGAGTTTAAGTATCAGCTTTGCAAAGAGCACCACGTCACGTGAGAGCTGAGTTTATAAGATGAGCAAACCCTAGCGCTGATCAATGCTCTTGCTTTAAAAGAGCCATGCTACAGACTTGAAAACACCATCAATGATCAATAGCAGTGTGCGGGTGTTGTGTCGAGCGAAGCCATGGATGGCGTAGCGCCCGCATCACGCCAGGATGGCGTGTTAAGGGAAGAACAACACTTGCACGCTGCAACATGCGCTAACTGTTCCTGAAAGTTTTTTTATTTGAGGTGTAATGGCCATTAACAATTGCGTGGCATAGCGTACTTCGGGGTGGGTGTTTTTCCGTCGATGAACCCATCCTGGGTTCAACTCCGGCGCTGCGCCATCCTTGGCTTCGCTTGTCACACCAACCCCGAAGCACTCGTTGATCAGCGGTGTTGTTATTAAGATTGATATAGGGCTCGTCTGTATCTGGGAGCTTTTTGTTTACATGTTAAGTTTGGTGGGTGATTTTTTGTTCTGGTTCTGGTTCTGGCTTTGACTCTGGCTCTGAACTCTAAGGTTTGCTCTTGGCTATGCTGGCTTAAGTTTTTATAAGATGAGCAAACCCTAGCGCTGATCAATGCTCTTGCTTTAAAAGAGCCATGCTACAGACTTGAAAACACCATCAATGATCATTAGCAGTGTGCGGGTGTTGTGGCAAGCGAAGCCAGGGATGGCGTAGCGCCCGCATCACGCCAGGATGGCGTGTTAAGGGAAGAACAACACTTGCACGGTGCGGCATGCTCAAAGTGGATCTTCTAAGATGATTTGAAGAAATAGCCGTACTTGCACGCTGCGACATACGTAGATAATTCCGATGCTTTTGATTTTAAACTCACTAGAAAACGCAGCATTCACAAGATAATGCTCGATGCTTGCCTTGTTGAGTTACAGCTGAGTGTGCCCCGTTTTGATAGTATAGAGAGTGTTGATCAGTATCAGCGCATACTACGCGAGTATAGGTTATGCTGAAGGTTCACTATCCAGACCGTAGCGGTAGTTTCAAAGTTACGGCACATAAGAAGGGGTTAAATATGAGCAAGAGTGCAAGTTTTTTCATGCCAGTTGTATCGTTATTTGGTGCTAATGTGCTATCTGAACTGGCCACGCGCGTCGCTTCTTTAGGTGGTAAAAAGCCACTGGTTGTGACGGATAAAGGAATGACGCAGCTGGGTTACACCAAACAAGTGACTGACCTGCTTGATCAGGCAAATATTGCTTATGCAGTGTTTGATGAAACCGTTCCCAACCCAACCGACAAAAACGTTGAAGAAGGCGTTGGCGCTTACAATAAGAGTCAATGCGATATGCTTATTTCTTTGGGTGGCGGTAGCTCCCATGACTGCTGTAAGGCTATCGGCCTAGTGATTTCCAATGGCGGCGCTATTGCCGACTATGAGGGGGTTGATCAGCTTAAAACTAACTTACCACCATACGTTGCAATTAATACCACCGCTGGTACAGCCAGTGAGTTGACGCGCTTCACTATTATTACCAATACCTCGAATCACGTAAAAATGGCCATCGTTGATTGGCGCGTGACGCCAGATGTGGCGATCAATGATCCGCTGCTGATGGTTAATATGCCGCCTTCGTTAACAGCCGCGACCGGCATGGATGCGCTGACTCATGCTGTAGAAGCCTATGTGTCAACGGCAGCTAGCCCGATAACCGATGCCTGTGCATTGCAGGCAATACGCTTAATTTCTCGTTATTTGCGTGTCGCAGTGGCACGAGGTGATGATTTAGAAGCCCGTGATCGTATGGCTTATGCACAATTCTTGGCTGGTATGGCGTTTAATAACGCGAGCCTTGGTCATGTGCATGCGATGTCGCATCAGTTGGGTGGCATGTATGATTTACCGCATGGTGTCTGTAATGCGCTGCTGTTGCCGCACGTGTGTGAGGCTAACTTAATGTCAGCGCAAGAGCGTTATGCTGATATTGCAGAGGCTTTGGGCGAGAATACCTATGGTTTACCCGTACGGGAAGCAGCAGAAATGGCTATTGTAGCGATTCGTTGCTTGTCTGCTGATGTTGGTATTCCGAGCACATTAAGTGAGTTGGGTGTGCTGGATAAAGACATTGACACTATGGTTAAACATGCGCAGCAAGACGTTTGTGCTGCAACGAATCCACGTCGTTTGAATGATAAAGAAGTGGCTGCGATTTTCCGCGCTGCAATGTAAATATTTTCTGCTGTAAAAGCAGATCATAACAACGCCTCGCCTTAAACAGCGGGGCGTTTTGCGTTTTAGGGTGTTATCTCTGGGTTGCTGGTAATTAAGATTGTTTGATTTGTATATGTGGTTTTGTTGGCGTGGTCGGGGGTTGTGTTTGTCCGTCAGTTTCTAACAGCTTGTGCGTGGCATACCGTACTGTGGAGTTTTGTTTGTTTGTCGGTTTTTAACAGCCTGTGCGTGGCATACCGTGCTGTGGGGTTTTGTTTGTCGGTTTTTAACAGCCTGTGCGTGGCATACCGTACTCCGGGGTAGGTGTTTTTCCGTCGATGAACCCATCCTGGGTTCAACTCCGGCGCTGCGCCATCCCTGGCTTCGCTTGTCACACCAACCCCGAAGTACTCGTTGATCAACGGTGTTGTTATTAAGATTGATATAGGGTTCGTCTGATTCTGAATGCTTCAAGTTTAGTTTTTAGCTTTGTAAAGAGCACCACGTCACGTGATAGCTGAGCTTTTTAGAAGATGAGCAAACCCTACCGCTGTCCAATGCTCTTGCTTTAAAAGAGCCGTGCTACAGAATCGAAAATCACATCAATGATCAATAGCAGTGTGCGGGTGTTGTGGCGAGCGAAGCCAGGGATGGCGTAGCGCCCGCATCACGCCAGGAAGGCGTGTTAAGGGAAGAACAACACTTGCACGCTGCAGCATGCGCAGATCATGCTCAATGCTTTTGCCTTAAAAAGAGCCGTGCTACAGAATCGAAAACCACATCAATGATCAACAGCAATGTGCGGGTGTTATGGCGAGCGTAGCCAGGGGTGGCGCAGCGCCCGCATCACGCCAGGAAGGTGTGTTAAGGGAAGAACACCATTTGCACGGTGCGGCATGCGTAAATGATTCATCAAACTTTTTATTGGGGTGTACCGCTCACTACGCAAATCTTGTACGGTGCTGCATACGCAGATAATGCTTGATGCGATTTGGAGCTTTGCTAAGTGTTTGCGTATCATGCACATTACTCATTTCATGCAATGATATTCCCCTGCTGGCGAGGATCATTTTGTGTTTTTATTTTTACGCGCGGGGAATATATGCATTTTAAATCATCAAAATTATGGGCGAGCCTGGTCTTAGGTAATGCTCTACTAGCAACGGCTGGTACAGCCCATAGTAAGGCTTATCAATTTGAGCAAATGACCGTGTTGGGGCAGGCTCAAGAAACTGAAGTATTTAAAAACCCTGCATCTGTCACTGTGATTGATCGCGCGACACTCGATAAAAGCGCTGGGCAGTCGGTGGCCAGTTATTTGCGTAATGTACCTGGCGTGCAGATTATTGAGGATGGTGTTGAGCGTATTTCCATTCGTGGTGAGGACTCACGCCGCGTGGCTATTTTTATTGATGGCCAGAAACTCACCGATCACACCGAGTACGGACAGCCACTGCTGATTGATCCCGCCTCGATTGAGCGCATTGAAGTGTTGCGCGGCTCGTCTTCTGTCGTTTCCGGTGGTCGTGCGATTGGTGGTGTGGTGAATATTGTTACCAAAAAAGGTGCCGATAAACCTTTAGAAATCAGCACGCAAGCAGGCTATTTCTCAGCAACCAAAGGCTACCGCGCATCAACTGCATTATCTGGCAGCCAAGCGGGCTTTGATTACCGCTTAGGGGTGTCACGTTCTGAATTGAATGATCGCTCCACACCTAAAGGACGTTTAAAACCTTCTTCTACTGACGACAGCAATATCTCTGCACATTTGGGCTATAAGACTGGAAAGCACTATATTGCAGCAAAGGCACAGCGTTATGATGTGGCTGCCGAGGTATTTTGGAAGCAAGACGGCATAGTGATGGATCTACCAAAGCGCGAGCTGAATAAAGTGGGTTTGTTTTATCAGGGTGAGCAGTTGACGGAGACTCTGGATAAACTCAAAATTGATGTATATCGGCAAACAGTTGAGCGAGAGTATCAGAATAATATAACAATGTACCCAAAAGGCAGGTTTTTCAATACTGATAGTGTTTCGGATGATGAGCAAGTCACTTACGGTTTGAATACGCAGGCTGAATTTTCATTAATAGATGGGCAGAGCACAGTAGTAGGCTTTGAGCATGAGCAGGATCGTCTTAAAACTAAAAAAGATAAAACTACAGTAGTTACTACACCGTTTGGTGCGTCCGTTACTCCAGAAAAGCGCTATGACGATGCGAGTATTGATACCGCCTCGGTTTTTGCCCAGCACACAGTGACCTTGGCTGAAGATCTAACAGCCAGCTTTGGTGCGCGCCATTATTATGTAAAAGCCAAACATGATAAATCATTTAAAGATAATAAGGCGCAAGCGCGTAACGATAACTCCGACAGTCATACAGTAGGTGCAATGAGCTTGGTATGGCAGGCCAACGATGACTTGGTGTTGCGCACTAACCTCTCGCAGGGCTATGTCTACCCAACCCTGAGTCAATTGTTTTTGACCACCTCAGGCAGTGGTGGAACTAAAGTAGGGGATCCTGATTTAAAGCCTGAAAAATCAACCACATTTGAGTTGGGTGCACGCTACGACACCAGCGAATTATTGCTGGATGCCACAGTGTTTTACAGCCGCTCAAAAGACTATATCGACGCTGTATCAGTCGCAGGTATAAATAATAAAGAGTTCTATCGCAATGCTGATAAGGCTAAAAGCTACGGTGTTGAGTTACTGGCAGAGAAAAGTTTCCAAAATAATAACTTCAGACCATACAGTACAGCCACTCTGATGCGCCGTAAAATCACCACAGCGAAGCACGACAGCTATGACAGTGGCGTGCCCAGTGTGTTTGCTCGAGTTGGTTTGAAACACATTAGTCAGTGGAATACCTTTGAGCGTGAGGCTGATCTTTTTGTCCAGGGCGCTACCTCAGCGTTTAATGTAACTAAAGAACCAAATAATGAGTCTAGAGAGGCCGATGGCTACGCCACTCTGAACCTGCGCTTAAGCATGACAACAGAAAAAAATAACAGTTTTGGAATTGAGTTAAATAACTTAACCAACAAAACCTATCGCCCCATTGATGAGCAGCTCTACGGCGCAAAACGTAGCGCCAATGTGTTCGCAAGCTATACATTCTAAGGCCCAGCAGTTGCGATGTTTGATCTCGCATCGCAACTGTTGCTGCTATCTAGCCTGTGCTGTTAAGGCGCTTGCACCTGTCAGTGCTGTTTTAAGAAAGCGCTAAGAGTGGTCGGCGTGGGCTTGCTGGTTGATGCGTTGCTATTACAAAAAATAATTACAACTCATCGCACACATGGTTTTTATTGAGATCGTCCATCAAGAAGTTGTCTTGCCGTTTTTGTGTGTCTGGCAAGGCGTCACCCATGCGTGCCATACATTTTTGCATGGCTTGGAAGTTTGCATCATTTTGCATCTTCTTAGCGTAATCCATGGCTGTATCTTGAGCCTGTTGGCGCTGACCTGCTTGGCATAACTGCTCAATTTTGTTAGCTATGGCCTCACTATCGTTGGCGATGCTTTCTAAATAACTGGCATCAACATTTTCGGCAATGCAGCTTTGCATTTGCATGATGCCGAGCATCATCTGTTCATGTTGATTGGCAAGAGTAAGGGTGCTGATGATGGTCGTCATGCAAAATGTAACGACTAAACTCAGAAATTTAAGCATGGTTTGGCTCCTCGGTTGCAGTTATGTCTGAGAGTAGGTTAACTGCGCCAACTTGCCTAGCATTTACACAGCTGTAGTGAAGCCAGTCGATACTGAATGTTTTAAGCGATTTGTCACGGTAAAAGGCCAGCGCTAGCGGGTTCTAGTATTGCAGAACATTAACTGTATATAATGCCAGCTATTGTTGATGGTTTATAGCGCGCGTTTTTACTGATAAGGAATGATTGTGATTGGATATCTGCGTGGCACATTATTAGAAAAACAGCCGCCTCACGTGCTGCTGGATGTGAATGGCGTCGGCTATGAATTGGAAGTGCCGATGACTACATTGTTTCAGCTGCCAGCACCTGGTGAGCCCTTGGTGCTGCATACGCACTTGGTGGTGCGTGAAGATGCGCAGTTGCTGTACGGTTTTTTTGCCAAACGTGACCGGACCTTGTTTCGAGAACTGATCCGCCTAAACGGTGTCGGCCCTAAGCTGGCGCTGGCGTTAATGTCAGGGATGAGCGTTGATGAGCTGGTGCAGTGTGTGCACGCCGAAGACACCAGTCGTTTAATGAAAGTGCCAGGTGTGGGTAAAAAAACCGCCGAGCGTCTATTAGTTGAACTGAAAGACCGTTTTAAAAATTGGGACAATACGCCGCTTGGCGGACAAGCTGCAATGGAACCTGCTGGACTTTCGGCAGTCACAGACGCGCACAGTGCAGAAAAAGATGCGGTCAGTGCATTGATTGGTTTAGGCTTTAAACCTGCTGAAGCCAGTCGTGCTGTCAGTGCTGTCGCTGAAGACGGGCTGAGCAGTGAAGACTTAATTCGTCGCGCGCTGAAAGGCATGGCGTAATTGCGCCACATTATATTGGATAACTGCAGTTTATGATTGAAGCTGATCGCCTGATTGATGCGACACCCCGAGAGCGTGAAGAGCATATTGACCGAGCGATTCGCCCGCTGAGTCTGGCCGAATACATTGGTCAGCCCAGTGTGCGTGAGCAGATGGCTTTGTTTATGGAGGCTGCGCGCAACCGCCACGAAGCGCTTGATCACACTTTGATTTTTGGCCCGCCTGGTCTGGGTAAAACCACCTTGGCCAATATTATTGCGCAAGAAATGAATGTATCGCTGAAAAGCACCTCCGGTCCGGTGCTGGAACGGCCTGGTGATTTAGCAGCGTTGCTGACCAATCTAGAAGAAGGCGATGTGCTGTTTATTGATGAAATCCATCGCCTGCCGCCGATTGTGGAAGAAGTTCTGTACCCAGCTATGGAAGACTTTCAATTGGATATTATGATCGGTGAAGGGCCAGCAGCACGGTCGATTAAACTGGATTTGCCTGCTTTTACCTTAGTGGGCGCCACCACGCGCGCCGGTATGCTAACCAATCCATTGCGCGATCGTTTTGGCATTGTGCAGCGCTTAGAGTTTTACAATGACACCGATTTAACCACCATTGTCACGCGCTCAGGCGGTATTTTAAATATGCCTATCGAGCAGGAGGGCGCCTATGAAATTGCCCGACGCTCACGCGGCACGCCACGCATTGCCAATCGCTTGTTACGCCGAGTGCGTGATTTCGCGCAAGTGCGTGGCACCGGTCAGATCACGCAAATGATTGCCAATCAAGCGCTGAATTTGTTGGACATTGACGAGCACGGTTTTGATCATCAAGACCGGCGTTTATTGCTCGCCATGATTGAAAAATTTGATGGTGGCCCCGTCGGTATCGACAGTTTAGCGGCGGCGATCAGTGAAGAGCGGCATACCATTGAGGATGTGTTAGAGCCTTATTTAATTCAGCAGGGTTTTATCATGCGTACTCCACGCGGACGGGTGGTTACGCGCCATGCTTATCTGCATTTTGGTCTGAATCTGCCAGAGCGTTTGCTCGATCCGACGTTATTAGAGCGATATAACGAGCAAGAGTGAAATATACCTGCGATTTCTATTGGCAATGACACGAGGTAGCATTAAAGTATGCGCGCATTAACAACAGCACCCCAGTTTACTTTTCCTTGTCGTGTCTACTACGAGGATACGGATGCAGGCGGCATCGTCTATTACGTGAATTACCTAAAATTCATGGAGCGTGCACGCACTGAACGTTTGCGTCATTTAGGCTTTTCTCAAGCGCAAATGGCCAACGAAAACCTACTGTTTGTTGTGCATTCCTCGCAAGCACGTTATCACGCTCCAGCTCGTTTAGACGATGAGTTGGCTGTGAGTGTGCAGGTGGAAGTGTTAAAACGAGCCAGCTTGAAATTTTATCAGCAAGTACGTCGAGTCAGTGATGATCGTTTGCTCTGTGAGGGGCGCTTCACTGTGGCTTGTGTGCGTGCAGATACCTTAAAACCTCGGGCGATGCCCGAATTGTTATATGCGGCATTTGATGCCGATGTGCAAGACTTTGCAGGAGAATAAGCGTGCAAGCAAATGCTGTTGATCAGATGTCAATGTGGAGCTTAATCAGTAACGCCAGCTTGGTCGTTCAGTTTGTTATGCTGATTTTAGTGGGTGCCTCAATCGCTTCTTGGGTGATGATCTTTCAGCGTAGCCAGCTGCTGCGTGCGGCGCGCAATAGCTTAAATGTCTTTGAAGATCGTTTTTGGTCGGGTGTGGATTTATCTAAGCTGTATCGTCAAGTCAACAGCAATCCAGATTTGGACTCGGGTGTTGAACAGGTTTTTCGCGCCGGTTTTAAAGAGTTCTCCCGTTTAAGTCAGCAGCAAAATGCCAATCCAGAATCAGTAATGGATGGAGTGGCGCGTTCAATGCGCGTCGCGATTTCCCATGAAGAAGAAAGGCTTGAGCAAAGTCTGCCATTTTTGGCCACTGTTGGCTCAACCAGTCCCTATATTGGCTTATTTGGTACGGTGTGGGGCATTATGAACTCGTTCCGCGGCTTGGCTCAGGTTCAGCAAGCGACATTGGCCACTGTTGCACCGGGAATTGCCGAGGCCTTGATTGCCACTGCAATTGGTTTGTTTGCGGCAATTCCGGCGGTGATTGCTTACAACCGTTTTGCTGCGCGTGGTGAAAACCTAATTGCCCGTTACTACACCTTTGCTGATGAGTTCCAAGCCATTTTGCATCGTAAAGTCCACTCTAAAGAGGATTAAGGTGCCCCATGCATAGAGCTAGAATTCGTAATCGGCGCAAACCCGTTGCAGAAATGAACGTGGTGCCGTATATCGACGTGATGCTGGTGTTGCTGGTGATCTTTATGGTGACCGCGCCGATGCTCACCCAAGGTGTAAAAGTGGAATTGCCACAGGTCAGCAGTGAAGTGCTGCCGCAAGACAACAACTCAATTGTCCTGACCATTTCGATTAAGTCTGACAAGAGCTTTTATTGGAATACCAGTACAGAAGTGGATGTCGATACAGCGCAAGATAAAGCGGTTGAACTGGCGCAAATGGTCAATGCTGCGCGCGCTATTTTGGCGGCGAACGCGGCACAAGGTAAAAAAGTACAAGTGTATGTGCGTGCTGACAAGTCGGTGGATTACGGCAGTGTGATGGCAGCAATGGGTGGTCTACAGCAGGCTGGCGTCACCGATGTTGGCTTAATTACTGAGGCACCTTAATGCGACAGCATGATCGTTCTCCTTCGGAAAAGATTTTTTGGCCGGTGGTGTGGGCTGTAGGTTTGCACGCTGTGCTGTTTGCGTTTTTGTTTGTCAGTTTTGCCCACACGCCGGATTTACCACCGGCACGACCTGTGATTAAAGCCACGCTGTATCAATTGCAATCGCAAAGCCAAGCGACCACGCAAACCAATCAGAAGATTGCTGGTGAAGCAGCAAAAACCTCAGCGCCGCGCTATGAGGTAGAGCAATTAGAGCAGAAGAAGCTTGAACAAGAGCGTTTGGCTGCATTAGCGGATAAAGCTGCCAAAGCACAAGCAGACGCCGCCGCGCGCGCTGCCCAATCACGTAAGGAGGCGGAGCAAAAAGCCGCTGAAGCACAAAAGAAAGTGCAAGCCAGTAAAGAAGAACAGGCTAAAAAAGAGGCTGAAAAACTTAAGCAAGCCGAAGCTGCAAAGCTGAAGGCGGCTGAGGATGCGAAGAAAAAGGCTGCTGAAGATGCTAAGAAAAAAGCAGCGGATGCAGCCAAGCAGAAAGCTGCTGAAGAGGCGAAAAAGAAAGCTGCAGCAGAAGCGGCGAAGAAAAAAGCGGCTGATGAGGCCAAGAAAAAAGCTGAAGCGGATAAGAAAAAACGTGCTGCAGAGGAGGCTGCCAAGCAGCGCAAGGCGCAAGAAGCAGCACGCAAAGCAGCTGAAGATAAAAAAGCCGGTGCTTTAGCTGAGTTGTTGTCTGAGGATACGCAATATCAGCAAGCGGTAGCAGATACACAGGGCTCGCAAGTGGCGGGTAGCTTGGATGACTTGATTATTCGTTTGGTCAGTGAACAGTGGGTGCGGCCGCCGTCTGCGCGTAACGGTATGGCGGTGACGGTGGTCATTGAAATGCTGCCCGATGGAACCATTACCAATGCGAGTGTCACACAGAGTAGCGGTGATCCAGCGTTTGATGCTTCAGCTGTTGCCGCCGTGCGCAATGTTGGGCGTATCCGTGAAATGCAACAATTAGACAGTAAAACGTTTAATGCTTTATACCGCAGCCGCAGGGCGGTATTTAAACCAGAGGATTTAAGTCTGTGAGAATTTTGAAACATTGGTTGTTACTCAGTGTGCTGCTGTGCGTAAGCGCTGTGCAGGCTGCTGATCCTTTATTGATTTCAGGTGGCAGTGACCGAGCAATTCCGATTGCGGTTGTCCCTTTTGCTTGGCAAGGCGCTAGCGCATTGCCTGAGGATCTTGCGCAGATTATTGCTAATGATATGCGTAACTCGGGCACCTTTGATCCCATTGCTCGGCAAAACATGATCAGCCAGCCAGCGCAAGCCAGCGAAGTGATTTTCCGCGACTGGAGCGCAGTGGGAGCGCAGTATGTGCTGGTCGGGCAGATCACACCGGATGCCGGTCGCTTGCAGGTGAATTATGCGGTGCTTAATGTCAGCACCGAGCAAGTGATGCTCAGTGGCTCAGTATCTGGCTCAGTTGCGCAGTTGCGCGATCTGGCTCACCATATTGCTGATCAAGCCTATGAAAAGCTGACAGGCGTAAAAGGGGCATTCTCTACACGTCTATTGTATGTGACGGCTGAGCGTTTCTCGGCGACGAATACCCGTTATACATTACAGCGTGCTGACTATGATGGCGCGCGCGCGGTGACTTTATTGCAGTCACGCGAGCCTATTTTGTCACCTTCGTTTGCGCCAGATGGTAAGCGCATCGCTTATGTGTCGTTTGAGCAAAAACGTCCACGTATCTTTGTGCAGAATATTGAGACGGGGCACCGTGAGCAAATCAGCAACTACGAAGGCTTGAATGGTGCGCCGGCATGGTCACCCGATGGTCAGCGTTTAGCTTTTGTTTTGTCGCGTGACGGCAACCCAGAAATTTATGTGATGGACATGAGTTCACGCCAAGTGCGTCGTGTCACTCATCATGCGGCGATTGATACCGAGCCTTTTTGGGGTAAAGATGGCCAGAGTATTTACTTCACTTCAGACCGTTCCGGTAAACCACAAATTTACCGCATGAACGTCAATGGTGGAGCGGCGGAGCGGGTCACCTTTATCGGAAACTACAACGCCAACCCAAAATTATCAGCGGATGAAAAAACGCTGGTGATGATTCATCGACAAGACGGATACACCGTGTTTAAGGTGGCTGCGCAAGACTTGCAACGTGGCAATTTGCGCATCCTCTCTGAGACAAGTTTAGATGAGTCACCTACTGTTGCACCTAATGGAACAATGGTAATCTATGCGACCCAAAACCAGGGCAAGGGTGTCCTGATACTTGCATCTATCAATGGGCGGGTGCGGCTCCCACTACCTAGCATACAAGGCGAAGTCAGAGAGCCTTCATGGTCCCCTTATTTACACTGATTATGGGTTGTTTATAAAACACTTAACCTATGTGGTTTTTTTGGAGCTTTAAAAAATGCAAATGCTTAAATTCGGTAAACTTGCTGCTTTATCATTGGCCTTGGCAGTGGCTGTGGGTTGTTCCTCAAAAGGTGGTGATGCCAGCGGTGAAGGCGCAATTGATCCGAATGCTGGTTACGGTGCTGATAGCGGTGTTATCGATGGCAGCATGGATGGCCGTTTGGGTGAAGAAGCCGCATTGCGTGCGATCACTACGTTCTACTTTGAATTTGACAGCTCAGACCTGAAAGTTGAAGCCATGCGCGCGCTTGATGTGCACGCACGTGACTTACAAAATAATGGTGCGCGCGTAGTCTTAGAAGGTCATGCCGATGAGCGTGGTACTCGTGAGTACAACATGGCTCTGGGTGAGCGTCGTGCTAAAGCTGTACAGCGCTACTTAGTTCTGCAAGGTGTTTCACCTGCACAGCTTGAGCCAGTTTCTTATGGTGAAGAGCGTCCAAGCGTGATTGGTCATGACGAAAGTGCATGGTCACAAAACCGTCGCGTTGAACTGCGCAAGTAATAGGTAATACATATGATCCGTTCTGCCCTGATAACGTTGGCCTTCAGCCTGCCTGTTTTGGCCAGTGCTGCTATCCCCGTCACTGATCGCTCAGCATATGATCAAACCTATGCTGGCTCAGATCAGGGTATGAACGGCACAGTGACTGCAGGCGGTGCTTCGGCGCCGCCTTCAGCCCAAGCTCAGTTGTTTATGCAGCTGCAACAAATGCAGCAAGAAATTGCCATATTGCGTGGCTTGCTTGAAGAACAACAATATGAGCTGAGTCAATTACGCCAAGAAAATCTTGAGCGTTACCAAACATTAGACAGTCGCATTAATGCAAGTGGCGCTGCACCCAGTGCAAGCCAGCCTACTGCGACTGCTGATTCTGCCGCTGCAGCTACTCCACCGGTAGCGCAAGACAGCACAGCAGAAGCTGATCCTGAGAAGGAAAAGCTCTTTTATGATGCTTCTTTTGATTTAATTAAAGCGCGTGATTTCGAAAAAGCACAGCAAGCTTTTAGTGCTTTTTTACGCAGATACCCAAATAGCCAATATGCGGGTAATGCACAGTATTGGTTGGGTGAGGTGCATTTGGTCCAAGGTGACTTGCAGGCTGCAGGCAAGGCCTTTGCACAGGTCAGCCATAACTACCCTGAGCACAATAAAGTGCCAGATTCTTTATACAAGTTAGCTGATGTTGAGCGCCGTTTAGGCAATGTTGATAAGGCGCGGGTTATTATGCAACAAGTGGTTGCAGAGTATCCCAACAGCTCAGCAGCACAGTTAGCGCAACAAGATCTAAGAAAGCTCTAACACACTGTTTCGAACAGTACGTTCTTGCTAGATGCTTGAGCGTACTGAGCAGTGCTTCACTTCGAAGCGAAGAGGTGCTGTTGCTTTGTTGTTGTGACCAGCGCACCCATCATGCAGAGCATCATTGGCACAGTCACGCATGTGTATACGCGGCAGACTGAAATCTAGATTTTTATGATTTTCGCTTAAACGCTTAAAGCGCTGTCCAGCCTAAACGCAATGAACGATATGCAGCATCGCGTGTTTGCTCTGCACGCTTGCCTGCAAATTTTGAGTAAGGCTGCTATCATTCGGCTTTGCAGTTAGGGAGAGGTAATATGTTCAGTATTTACTGCTATCAGGCTGATAGGCAGGTCTGACATATGGAATCTGTGAAAGTTGTCAATTGCGTAAGCAAGGCTTTGTAAGCGCATGTATTAATGATCCAATGCGATATATTTGACAAAAATGAAATTTATGCTTGATCTGGGCTGAAAAAACGTATTATGCGCACCCCATCCGGGTCGTTAGCTCAGTGGTAGAGCAGTTGGCTTTTAACCAATTGGTCGTAGGTTCGAATCCCACACGACCCACCAACTTCTCTCTTCGCATCATTTTATTGTCAGTATTGCGTTGCATCTCAATTAGATCAATAAGCAATACACTTGTTAACATTGCGCCTGTGTGCGCTGTGAGGACTGGCATCAATGACGCAAATTTCTGAACGTATTTTAGTTCAAGCACACTTGGCAGCGAAGCAGGTTGAAGTCCTGACGCCTGAGCAAGAAGCACATTACTTTGAACGTATTATTGCTGAGCTGAAAGCTCAAAATGCAGTGTTAGTTGCGCATTATTATTGCGATCCTGTGATCCAGGAGCTGGCTGAGAAAAGTGGCGGCTGTGTTGCTGACTCGCTAGAAATGGCGCGTTTTGGTAGTGAGCACAGTGCGCAAACCTTAGTGGTTGCCGGTGTGCGCTTTATGGGTGAAACCGCAAAAATTCTTAATCCTGAAAAACGTATTTTAATGCCAACTTTAGAGGCAACCTGTTCTTTAGATTTGGGTTGCCCGGTAAAAGAGTTTTCGGCTTTCTGTGATGAGCATCCTGAGCGTACTGTAGTGGTGTATGCCAATACTTCGGCGGCGGTTAAAGCACGAGCAGACTGGGTGGTGACATCCAGCTGTGCTTTAGAAATTGTTGAAAGTCTGATGGATAACGGCGAGAAAATTCTGTGGGCACCGGATGAGCATTTAGGCCGTTATATTCAACGTGAAACCGGAGCAGATATGCTGCTTTGGGAAGGCTCTTGTATTGTTCATGAAGAGTTTAAAGCGACCCAGTTAGCGGCTATGAAGTCCTTGTATCCAGAGGCGGCAGTATTGGCGCACCCTGAGTCGCCAACTGCGGTGCTTGAGTTGGCTGATGTGATTGGGTCAACGACGCAACTGATTAAAGCGAGTCAAGATTTGCCTAATGAGCAATTTATTGTGGCAACCGATCGCGGTATTTTCTATAAAATGCAGCAGTTGAGTCCTAATAAGAGTTTTATTGAGGCGCCGACTGCAGGTGAGGGTGCGGCATGCCGCAGCTGTGCCAACTGTCCGTGGATGGCGATGAATACGTTGGAGGCGTTGTTACTGAGTTTGCAAAATGGTGACAATGAAATCACTGTTGATCCAGCTATCATTCCTAAAGCGGTTCGTCCTTTGCAGCGTATGCTGGACTTTACCCGTGATGCTCGAATTAAATTAGTGGGTAACGCTTAGGTCTTTTTCGGTTGCAGGTTTAGGCCTGCGACCTGTTTTGGTTGGCAGTTAAAGGCATCAAGCTGTATCTGTATCTGTATCTGTATCTGTGCATGTTGCAGCGTGCAAGTGTTGTTCTTCCCTTAACACGCCCTCCTGGCGTGATGCGGGCGCTACGCCATCCCTGGCTTCGCTCGCCACAACACCCGCACACTGCTATTGATCATTGATGTTGTTTTCGATTTTGTAGCATGGCTCTTTTGAAGCAAGAGCATTGAGCATGATCTGTGCATGTTGCAGCGTGCAGGTGTTGTTCTTCCCTTAACACGCCATCCTGGCGTGATGCGGGCGCTACGCCATCCCTGGTTACGCTGGCCACAACACCCGCACACTGCAGTTGATCATTGATGTTGTTTTCAAGTGTGTGGCATGGCTCTTTTTAATACAAAAGCATTGAGCATGATCTGTGCATGTTGCAGCGTGCAAGTGTTGTTTTTCCCTTAACACGCCCTCCTGGCGTGATGCGGGCGCTACGCCATCCCTGGCTTCGCTCGCCACAACACCCGCACACTGCTATTGATCATTGATGTTGTTTTCAAGTCTGTAGCATGGCTCTTTTAAAGCAGCTTGCTTTGTTGATATGCAGTATTTCTGGCTATTTTTAATGCGGTGAGTACCGAAAGTGAAATAGCAATTCACACAGCCAGTTTGAAAGTTTGCAGAATCAGACGAGCCCTATATAAATCGAGCTAACAACGCCTTTGATCAACGAGTGTTTCGGGGTTGGTGTGACAAGCGCAGCCAAGGATGGCGAAGCGCCGGAGTTGAACCCAGGATGGGTTCATCGACGGAAAAACACCTACCCCGGAGCACGATATGCCACGCACAGGCTGTTAAAAACTGACGAAAAGCACCTGTCTTGAAGCAAGGTATGCCACGCAATGGCCAGTACGCACCCAGTAAAAAACTCTGGAATCATTTGTGCATGTTGCAGCGTGCAAGTGTTGTTCTTCCCTTAACACGCTATCCTGGCGTGATGCGGGCGCTACGCCATCCTTGGCTTCGCTTGCCACAACACCCGCACACTGCAGTTGATCATTGCTGTGGTTTTCGATTTTGTAGCATGACTCTTTTGAAGCAAGAGCATTGAGCATGATCTGTGCATATTGCAGCGTGCAAGTGTTGTTCTTCCCTTAACACGCCATCCTGGCGTGATGCGGGCGCTACGCCATCCTTGGCTTCGCTCGCCACAACACCCGCACACTGCAGTTGATCATTGCTGTGGTTTTCGATTTTGTAGCATGACTCTTTTGAAGCAAGAGCATTGAGCATGATCTGTGCATATTGCAGCGTGCAAGTGTTGTTCTTCCCTTAACACGCCATCCTAGCGTGATGCGGGCGCTACGCCATCCTTGGCTTCGCTCGCCACAACACCCGCACACTGCAGTTGATCATTGATGTTGTTTTCAAGTCTGTAGCATGGCTCTTTTTAAGGCAAAAGTATTGATTATTGGTGTGGTTTGCTAATCTTCTAAAAAACTCACATTCAAACTCACATTCAAACTCAATGTATTCAGAATCAGACAAGTCCTATATCAATCGCGATAACAACACCGCTGATCAACGAGTGCTTCGGGGTTGGTGTGACAAGCGAAGCCATGGATGGCGCAGCGCCGGAGTTGAACCCAGGATGGGTTCATCGACGGATAAACACCTGCCCCGAAGTACGCTATGCCACGCAATGACCAATACTCCCCAGCAAAATAGTCTCTGTAATCATTTGTGCATATTGCAGCGTGCAAGTGTTGTTCTTCCCTTAACACGCCATCCTGGCGTGATGCGGGCGCTACGCCATCCTTGGCTTCGCTCGCCACAACACCCGCACACTGCAGTTGATCATTGATGTTGTTTTCTAGCCTGTAGCATGGCTCTTTAAAAGCAGGAGCATTGATTATTGATGTGGTTTGCCAGTCTTCTAAAAGGCTCATATCCAAACTCAATGTATTCAGAATCAGACGAGCCCTATATCAATCATGCTAACAACACCGCTGATCAACGAGTGCTTCGGGGTTGGTGTGACAAGCGAGCCATGGATGGTGAGCGCCGGAGTTGAACCCAGGATGGGTTCATCGACGGAAAAACACCCACCCCGGAGCACGCTATGCCACGCACAAGCTATTCAAAACTTACGGACTAACACCCAGCCCGGAGCACGCTATGCCACGCACAAGCTGTTAAAAACTTACAGACAAACACCCAGCCCGGTGCAGGCTATGCCACGCACAGGCTATTCAAAACTTACAGACAAACACCCACCCCAGAGCACGGTATGCCACGCACAAGCTATTAAAAACTTACGGAAATCACCCGTTGTAGAGTGCGATAGGCATCAAAATGACCAGTCAGCTCTTCATAAAACACCGCAACTAATCAGTATTAAAACGCTCTAATGACCTGTTAAGTGATTGCTTCAATGCATTTACCTTGCTTTTTACGTGCAGACATAATAAATACAGATGCTCTACAAGACACTGTAATAAACTCCAACACATTGACATCATCAGTAGGCTTGATTGGCGACTGAGCATGATTAAGGAAGAGGTGAAATTTGGCTCGATTACATAAGTATATAGCGCTGACCGGAGTGTTATTGTTAGCCGGTTGTCAGGCTGTTAACACAACGGGCTCCAGCGCAGTAGGCGTTGATCGCAAGCAATATATGTTCAGTATGTTGAGCACTGACGAAATAAACCAAAGTTATGCTCAGACCTATCAGCAGACACTGCAGCAAGCACAGGCTAAAGGCAAATTGGATACACGCAGCAATAACGCCAAACGCTTGCAGGTGATTGGGCAGCGTTTAATTAGCCAAGTCGGTTATTTTCGCGCAGATGCCACACAGTGGGATTGGCAGGTGAGCTTAATTGAGAGCCCTGATTTGAATGCCAACTGCGGTCCTGGCGGTAAAATTATTTTTTACAGCGGAATTATTACCAAGCTCAAACTGAATGATGATGAGATTGCCGCAATCATGGGGCACGAGATCGCCCACGCGCTGCGTGAACACAGTCGTGAGGCAATGTCTAAGGCCTATGGTATTGAAATGGCTAAGCTAGGCTTGGGCGCGGTATTAGGTGTCAGTCAAGACACAATGGCGATTGCTGATACCGCCGTGCAGTATGGTATGACCTTGCCCAACAGCCGTAGCGCAGAGACTGAGGCCGATTTGCTGGGTATTGAGCTGGCGGCACGTGCAGGCTATGACCCTAATGCCGCTGTCAGTTTGTGGCGCAAAATGGAGCAGGCCAGCCAAGGCGCACCTGCTGAGTTTATGAGCACACACCCTTCCTCATCAACACGCATCTCAACCCTGCAAGCCAATATTCCTAAAGTGATGCCGTTGTACGAACAAGCGCGTCGTCAGCGTTAAACTCAACATCATTTCGGCTGTCAACACTCACTTGAGTGATTGGCAGCCGCAGTCTTATTTTTTCCCTTATTATCGGCTTTAGTATGTCTGAGCCAGAATCTGCGATGCTTACTTAGTCGCTTTAAAAATCACAAACTTAGCGTTAGCAGCAATTTGCTCGACATCGCGAAACATGCGCTTGAGGGTGATGTGATAGCCCAAGTGGCGATTGCCCACGATCCATAACTGGCCACCTGCTTTGAGTGCGCGATGACTTTGCTGGAACATGCGTCGGGCTAAAAAATCACCCACTACTTGTTGCTGGTGAAAGGGTGGGTTACACAACACAATATCAAGTGATTGCGCTGGCTCGCAGGCCAGACCATCGCCCGCATAAATGCTGGCTGGGCGCTCACCTAGGGCATTGTGCCAGTTCTCCTGGGCTGATTGCACAGCCATATAGGACTCATCAACCATATGCAGCTGCGCATGTGGGTTTTTGAGTGCGCAGACGATGCCTAAAACACCATTACCGCAACCTAGATCAGCCACCTGTGCGTGGCCTAAATCGCTGGGTATATGGGGTAAAAAAAAGCGTGTGCCAATATCCAGTGCTTCACGGCAGAAAATACCGGCATGGTTGCGTAAAGTCAGCTTGGGGTTTTCGAGCGAATAGGCGCTGGGGTAAGGTGAGCGGGTTTGTGGTTTCTCGCTCGGTGTTACAAAAAGTAAACGTGCTTTTTTCTCGGCAAGACTGGCTTGCACTGGGCCGATATAACGTTCGAGTAGATCGCCAGCAGAACGCGGTAGGTGCTTGACCATACCAGCGGCAACGATGAGCGTGTCTGCGTGCATGTGGCTTTTTAAGCGGATCAGCTGTTCTTCAAGCAAAGCTAGAGTCTTTGGTATGCGGATCAGTACGCAATCGTAAGGGCCGTTAAATGGCTGGTCTGATCTGATAATGTTGAGGTTGTCGCTGGCGAGTTGATTATTGTCAAGATTGTTGCGCAAGGCTTGGTGGGCTAAAAATGAGTCGCCGCTGCTGTGAACTTGCATATGCGCAGTTAAACTGGCGGCCAGCGCGCCGAAGTTATCGTTCAAAATCAGGCAGCGTGTAGCGCTCTGTAAGCCGCAGCCACTCAGGTGTTTAAGCAGATATTCATCAGCTGCATCAAAGGCTTGTAAGGGGCTGTTTTGTTGCTCCGGATAGCGCAATAAATCCAGCTGTGCAAAAGGCGTACTAAATATAGGCATAAAGATCGCAGGTATTTGTTTGGCCATAAATGGCGTATGAATAGGGGTGTCAATTCGTTAATGAGGTGCAGTATGAGCTCGGCGCAAGAAAAATTCACCCGTCAAACCATAACCCACTTACATACATGGACGCCCAATCTATTTAGTTTTCGCTGTACGCGTGATGCGGGGTTTCGTTTTACTGCTGGGCAGTTTGCACGTTTAGGTGTGCGTAAGGCCAGTGGTGCCATTGTTTGGCGTGGTTATTCGATGGTTTCCAGTCCGTTTGATGAGTTTTTGGAGTTTTTCTCGATTGTTGTGCCTGGTGGTGAGTTTACCAGTGAGTTGAGCAAGCTTGAGGTTGGTGATGAGATTTTAATTGAGAAGCAGGCGCATGGCTTTTTAACCTTGGACCGCTTTGTTGATGGTGACAATCTTTGGTTGCTGGCAACCGGAACAGGGTTGGCGCCGTTTTTGTCAATGTTGCAGGATTTTGAGATCTGGCAGCGTTTTGAGCAGATTGTTTTAGTGTATAGCGTGCGCTCTGAGAGTGAGTTGGCCTACCGTGATTTGCTGGATGAGATTTTAAGTCGTGAGTATGTGGCTGAATATGCGCATAAGTTTACTTTTGTGCCGGTGGTAACCCGTGAAGAGGTGCCGGGTAGCTTGGGTGTGCGTATTACTGATTTACTGGTGTCGGGTGAGCTGGAAAAGCATGTTGGCTTGCCGATGGAGGCACAAAACTCTCGTGTGCTGATCTGTGGGAACCCAGAGATGGTTGAGGATTGTCGGATGCTGCTTCAGAAGCGTGATATGCAGCTGTCGATGACCCGCAGGCCTGGCGCAGTGGCAGTGGAGAACTATTGGTAAGCTTGTGATTATGGTTTTGGCCAGTATTGCTTATTCTGTCTTTTCTGAGCTGGTCCTGTTTGTGACTTTTTAGCAGCACATATAAAGCCTCCAGAAATAGACGAGTCCTATATCAATCATGCTAACAACACCGCTGATCAACGAGTGCTTCGGGGTTGGTGTGACAAGCGAAGCCATGGATGGTGAGCGCCGGAGTTGAACCCAGGATGGGTTCATCGACGGATAAACACCTGCCCCGAAGTACGCTATGCCACGCAATGACCAGTACACTCTGATAAAAAGCTTCAGGAATCATTTGTGCATGTTGCAGCGTGCAAGTGTTGTTCTTCCCTTAACACGCTATCCTGGCGTGATGCGGGCGCTACGCCATCCTTGGCTTCGCTTGCCACAACACCCGCACACTGCAGTTGATCATTGCTGTGGTTTTCGATTTTGTAGCATGACTCTTTTGAAGCAAGAGCATTGAGCATGATCTGTGCATATTGCAGCGTGCAAGTGTTGTTCTTCCCTTAACACGCCATCCTGGCGTGATGCGGGCGCTACGCCATCCTTGGCTTCGCTCGCCACAACACCCGCACACTGCAGTTGATCATTGCTGTGGTTTTCGATTTTGTAGCATGACTCTTTTGAAGCAAGAGCATTGAGCATGATCTGTGCATATTGCAGCGTGCAAGTGTTGTTCTTCCCTTAACACGCCATCCTAGCGTGATGCGGGCGCTACGCCATCCTTGGCTTCGCTCGCCACAACACCCGCACACTGCAGTTGATCATTGATGTTGTTTTCAAGTCTGTAGCATGGCTCTTTTTAAGGCAAAAGTATTGATTATTGGTGTGGTTTGCTAATCTTCTAAAAAACTCACATTCAAACTCACATTCAAACTCAATGTATTCAGAATCAGACAAGTCCTATATCAATCGCGATAACAACACCGCTGATCAACGAGTGCTTCGGGGTTGGTGTGACAAGCGAAGCCATGGATGGCGCAGCGCCGGAGTTGAACCCAGGATGGGTTCATCGACGGATAAACACCTGCCCCGAAGTACGCTATGCCACGCAATGACCAATACTCCCCAGCAAAATAGTCTCTGTAATCATTTGTGCATATTGCAGCGTGCAAGTGTTGTTCTTCCCTTAACACGCCATCCTGGCGTGCTGCGGGCGCTACGCCATCCTTGGCTTCGCTCGCCACAACACCCGCACACTGCAGTTGATCATTGATGTTGTTTTCTAGCCTGTAGCATGGCTCTTTAAAAGCAGGAGCATTGATTATTGATGTGGTTTGCCAGTCTTCTAAAAGGCTCATATCCAAACTCAATGTATTCAGAATCAGACGAGCCCTATATCAATCGAGCTATCAACACCGCTGATCAACGAGTGCTTCGGGGTTGGTGTGACAAGCGAAGCCATGGATGGTGAGCGCCGGAGTTGAACCCAGGATGGGTTCATCGACGGATAAACACCTGCCCCGAAGTACGCTATGCCACGCAATGACCAGTACACTCTGATAAAAAGCTTCAGGAATCATTTGTGCATGTTGCAGCGTGCAAGTGTTGTTCTTCCCTTAACACGCTATCCTGGCGTGATGCGGGCGCTACGCCATCCTTGGCTTCGCTCGCCACAACACCCGCACACTGCAGTTGATCATTGATGTTGTTTTCTAGCCTGTAGCATGGCTCTTTAAAAGCAGGAGCATTGATTATTGATGTGGTTTGCCAGTCTTCTAAAAGGCTCATATCCAAACTCAATGTATTCAGAATCAGACGAGCCCTATATCAATCATGCTAACAACACCGCTGATCAACGAGTGCTTCGGGGTTGGTGTGACAAGCGAGCCATGGATGGTGAGCGCCGGAGTTGAACCCAGGATGGGTTCATCGACGGAAAAACACCCACCACCGGAGCACGCTATGCCACGCACAAGCTATTCAAAACTTACGGATAAACACCCACCCCGGAGCACGCTATGCCACGCACAAGCTATTCAAAACTTACGGATAAACACCCACCCCGGAGCACGCTATGCCACGCACAAGCTATTCAAAACTTACGAAAAAACACCCACCCCGGAGCACGCTATGCCACGCACAAGCTATTCAAAACTTACGAAAAAACACCTGCCTTGAAGTACGCTATGCCATGCAATAACCAGTACATCTACAATAAAATAATTTAATTATTGAAGATGTAGGCCGCGTGCGAACTGGTAGATCAAAAACATCTAGCTTTTATTATGTTGCTTAAGTAGATCACGAATTTCTGTAAGTAGGACTTCTTCATTACTGGGTGCTGGCGGTGCAGCAGGTGCTTCTTCAACGGCTTCTTCCTCGCGCTTGAGGCGATTGATGACTTTAATACCCATGAAAATTGCAAAAGCAATAATGACAAAATCAATAATACTTTGAATAAATTTTCCGTAGGCCAACACCACAGCAGGCAAATCACCTTCAGCAGCTTTTAGAGTCACAGCTAAATCAGTGAAGTCCACACCACCAATCAATACACCGAGCGGCGGCATAATAATATCGCCAACAAATGAGCTAACAATTTTACCAAACGCTGCACCAATGATAATACCAACGGCCATATCCACAACATTGCCTTTGACGGCAAAGGTTTTAAACTCTTTAAGAATACTCATGCTGTATCGTCCATATCAAAGGAATTAAGCTACTGATTGCGGTGCGATGCTGCACTGCATCCGGAGTCAGATTATACAATGAGTGGTTCAGGACGTGATTTTCGTCAATTGAATGCGTGAGCTGGTTTGCAATGCGCAGCCAAGATTGTGCGCATTGTCTGAGGTAGGGGGGGAGGTTACTTGGTGCGAGCGACAGCGAACTCAGCCAGTTCGATCAGTGCATCACGGTAACCTGATGCAGGCAGCCCATCGATGCAAGCGATTGCACCTTGCGCATAGTCTTGCGCCAGTTTGGCGGTGTAATCCAACGCGCCAGAGGCCTCAACTGCAGCGCTGATCTCAGCTAAGTCTTCAATGCCGCCTTTTTGGATTGCTTTGCGTACCAATGCTGCTTGTTCTGGCGTGCCGTCGCGCATGGTCACAATCAGCGGCAGTGTCGGCTTGCCTTCAGCTAAATCATCGCCAACGTTCTTGCCTAATGTCTCAGCATCACCTTGGTAGTCCAGCAAGTCATCAACCAACTGGAAAGCTATACCTAGATTATCGCCGTAAGTACGCAGCGCTTCTGCATCCTCAGCAGATGCACCGGCCAGCACAGCAGCGCTGTGGGTTGATGCTTCAAATAACATTGCAGTTTTACCACGAATCACTTCCATATATGTGGCTTCAGTGGTGCTGGCGTCGCGCACTTTAGTCAGTTGCAGTACTTCGCCTTCAGCAATTATGCGCGTCGCTTGCGAAATAATATCCATCACCGGCAAAGAGCCGAGACGTACCATCATTTCAAACGAGCGTGCATATAAAAAGTCACCGACGAGTACGCTTGGCGCGTTGCCCCACTTAGAATTAGCCGTTGAACGGCCACGACGTAGGTCAGATTTATCAACGACATCATCATGCAGCAGGGTAGAGGTGTGTAAAAATTCAATCACAGCAGCGAGCAAACGCAAATCTTCATCCTGTTTGCCTAACGCATTACCGGCCAGCAAAACCAGTAACGGACGTAAGCGTTTACCCCCAGCAGAGATGATGTAATCACCGATTTTTTCTACCAAAGGGATGCGTGAAGACAGCTGTTGTTTAATAATGCTGTCTACTGCAGCAAAATCTTCAGCGACGATTTGATAAAAAGCCTGTGGTTGCATGACTCTGCGTACTCCAATAAGGTTGAGCGGCATGCTATGAGGCGCGCGCCTATCTGTCAAGTTGGCTGCATAGAGTACTTGCGTCTAGATTGATCTGTGCGTACAATCCGCGCTCCTGAACTTTACTTGGGCAACTCCCTGCCTTACGCAATTGCAGTGTGTCTTAATCCAACGCACAGCAGCCATGCCAGCTAATACTTACTCTTATAAAGCGCTGGGTGAGCAGGAATAACGGAGAGAATGTGATGTACGCAGTAATTGTAACTGGCGGTAAGCAATACAAAGTCGCCGAAGGCGAATATTTGAAGATTGAAAAACTGGACGTGGGAATCGGCGAAGCCGTAACATTTGACCGCGTTCTGATGATTGGCAACGGCGAAGATGTAAAAATCGGTGCGCCAGTTGTTGATGGTGCGAAAGTGACAGCTGAAGTAATTGAGCAAGGTCGTCACGATAAAGTGACAATTATTAAATTCCGTCGCCGTAAGCACAGCATGACGCGTCAGGGCCACCGTCAGTGGTTTACTGAAGTTAAAATCACCGGTATTCAGGCTTAATTGACTGAACCCCAAACTGATGGAGTGTTGATCTCATGGCAACGAAAAAAGCTGGCGGTAGTACCCGCAACGGTCGCGACTCGGAAGCTAAACGCTTAGGCGTTAAGATGTACGGCGGCCAAACTGTAAAAGCAGGAAACATTATCGTGCGTCAGCGCGGTACAGAATTCCACCCGGGTCCTAATGTAGGCATGGGCAAAGATCACACCTTGTTTGCTAAAGAAGCAGGCGTGTTGAAATTTGAAGTTAAAGGTGCTTTTGGACGTCGCTACGTTAGCGTCGTTTCAGCCTAAGTCCTTTTACGCGGAAAAGCCCTGTCTTGTGACGGGGCTTTTTTGTTTGTGCAGGCAGTAAAGACGGATTGTCCGTGCTTGTTGTATCCTGCGTTATATATTTATAAGCCTGCGGGCTCGCAGGAGGCACATTAATGAAGTTCGTCGATGAAGTATCGATTGTTGTAAAAGCGGGTGATGGCGGCAATGGCTGCATGAGTTTTCGCCGCGAAAAATTTATTGAATTTGGTGGTCCAAACGGCGGTGATGGCGGTGATGGCGGCTCTATTTATATGGAAGCGGATGTCAACCTCAATACCCTGGTCGACTACCGCTATACCCGCCGCTTTAACGCGCAGCGCGGTGAAAATGGTCGAGGCGCTGATTGTACCGGTGCAGGTGGTGAAGACACCATTTTAAAAGTACCGGTTGGCACCACCATTATTGATGCTGACACCCAAGAAATCATTGGTGACTTGACTGAAGACGGTCAGCGCATTCTTGTGGCTAAAGGCGGCTGGCATGGTTTAGGTAATACCCGATTCAAGTCCAGTACCAATCGCGCGCCTCGGCAAACCAGTGATGGTAAGCCAGGTGAGCTGCGTAACCTTAAGCTTGAGATGAAAGTCTTAGCTGATGTCGGCTTGTTAGGCTTACCTAACGCCGGTAAAAGTAGTTTTATTCGCTCGGTGTCTGCTGCTAAGCCAAAAGTGGCCGATTATCCGTTTACCACGCTGGTACCCAACTTAGGTGTGGTCAGCATTGGTCGCTTTAAAAGCTTTGTGATCGCTGATATTCCTGGTGTGATTGAAGGTGCAGCAGAGGGTGCTGGCTTAGGTATACGCTTTCTCAAGCACTTAACCCGCACGCGCTTGTTATTGCATATCGTTGACTTAGCGCCAATTGATGACAGTGATCCAGCGCAGGCTGCGCAAGTGATTGCCGATGAGATTGAGCGCTTTAGCCCGTCTTTAGCTGAGCGTGACCGCTGGTTGGTGCTCAATAAAGTCGATCAACTACTCGACGATGAGCGTGAAGAGCGCAAACAAGCAGTGATTGATCAGCTGGGCTGGACGGGCCCAGTATTTATGATCTCAGCGCTGGACGGTGAAGGCACCAAAGAATTAGCACAAGCGATGATGCGTTATTTAGAAGAACGTGAATTGCGCATTGGCGAAGACAAAGAATACGCCGAGTATCTAGTTGATTTAGATCAGCGTATTGAAGATGAAGGACGTGCGCGTCTCCAAGAGCTGGATGATAAGCGTGCCTTGCGCCGTGCTGGTGTGAAAGCCATTGAAGATGTTGAAGACGACGACTTTGATGATGAAGACGAAGATGATGAAGGTGGTGCAGAGATTATCTACGTACACTGATCGTCTATTGGTCGCTGGGCTTAGCGCGCTTTTAATAAGGGTGCTAAGTGTTCAATTTCAACAGGATTGAGTGTTATGCGTGATGAGGTAACAAGCGCTCAGCGCTGGGTGGTTAAAATTGGCAGCGCTTTGCTAACTGCTGATGGACGCGGCTTGGACCGCCAAGCTATGGCTGTTTGGGTGCAGCAAATGGTGGCGTTGCGTCAGCAAGGCATTGACTTGGTACTTGTCTCGTCAGGCGCGGTAGCCGCTGGTATGAGCCGTTTGGGTTGGCTGCAACGCCCCGATGCAATTCATAAGTTGCAAGCGGCAGCGGCCGTGGGGCAGATGAGTTTAGTCAAAGCATGGGAAACCAGTTTTGCTGAACACAATGAGCGCACCGCGCAAGTGCTATTGACCCATGATGATCTGTCGGACCGTAAACGCTACTTAAACGCACGCAGCACCTTACGTACTCTGTTGGAATTGGGCGTTATCCCCGTAATCAATGAGAACGATACTGTTGCCACAGATGAGATTCGCTTTGGTGATAATGATACCTTGGCGGCATTGGTGGCTAATTTAGTTGAAGCGGATTTGCTGGTGATCCTTACCGACCGTGATGGTATGTATGATGCCGATCCGCGTAGTAACCCAGATGCGCAAGTGATCTATGAAGCACGCGCGGATGATCCAAGCCTTGATGCAGTTGCTGGTGGCAGCGCTGGCGCTTTAGGGCGTGGCGGTATGCAAACTAAACTGCGCGCTGCACGTCTAGCGGCGCGTTCGGGTGCTTATACGGTGATTGTTGGTGGTCGCCTTGAGCATGTTTTAGACCGCCTGCATGCTGGAGAGCGTCTTGGCACCTTGCTGACGCCAGAACAGTGTCGCGATGGCGCACGTAAGCAGTGGTTGGCTGGGCATCTGCAAACACGAGGTACGCTGACCCTCGATGCGGGTGCGGTCAAGGCATTAACCAAGGATCAGAAAAGTTTACTGCCGGTCGGTGTGACGGCCGTTGCAGGGCATTTCTTGCGTGGTGAAATGGTGGTCTGTGTTGATGCGCAAGGCGTTGAAGTTGCGCGTGGCTTAAGCAATTACAGCGCTGCTGAAGCGAGTAAAATTATTGGTCTATGCTCTGAGAATATCATTACAACGCTAGGTTATATGACCGAGGCTGAGCTGATTCATCGCGATAACTTGGTTGTTCTTTAAGTGCCTGCACAGCTCGGTTTTTAATACTGAACTGTGCGTTTAGCTTGTGCAGGAGCAATCGATTGATCGCCCCTGCAGGCTAAGGCTAAGACACCAGTTTTAGTCGCCACGCGTCCAAAGGTTTGTGATTGGATAGCGACGGTCACTGCCAAAGCTACGCTTACTGATACGCGGACCCACAGCCGTTTGCCGACGTTTGAACTCGTTGATATCGACCAAGCGTAAAACGTCCATCACCATCTCTTTGTCAAAGCCTTTGGCTACAATAGCCAGTGCTGACATGTCTTCTTCTACATACAGGCGCAACACCTCATCAAGAATGTCGTACGGTGGGAGGCTGTCCGTATCTTTTTGATCGGGCGCTAATTCAGCAGAAGGTGCACGCGCAATAACTCGCTTCGGAATCACAGCCTTCAAGCTGTTGCGATAACGGGCAAGGCGATAGACAAAGCTCTTGGGTACGTCTTTGATCGGGGCAAAGCCACCAACCATATCGCCATATAACGTAGAGTATCCAATCGCAATTTCACTCTTATTACTAGTGGTGAGCACCAAGTAGCCGTTCTTATTGGATAGCGCCATCAGCAGGTTACCGCGACAACGGGCTTGCAGATTTTGCTCGGTTGTATCGTTGGCGCTGGCTGGCATATCAGCAAAAATTGGATCCAATGCTTGGATAAATGCTTCGACCATGGGTGTGATTTCGATAGTTTTATAATCAACACCCAAGATTTTGGCTTGTTCGGCGGCATCGTCTTTGCTGGCTTGCGACGTGTAATGATAAGGCATCATGACAGCCTGTACTTTATCAGCGCCGAGAGCATCGACAGCAATGGCCAAGACTAAAGCCGAATCAATGCCGCCAGACAAGCCCAGTAGCACACCTTTAAAGCCATTATCTTCAGCGTAATTACGCAAACTCATGACCAAGGCTTGGTAAATACGCGCTTCATCGCTGAGTAGGGGAATAATGACTGAGCGCTCGATATAGCAATCAGAGCGGGTAAACTGCAGCTCAACTAAACTTAGGTCTTCCTTAAAGGCTGGGGCGCGCTGGCGTAGGTTGCCCTGGGCATCCATAGCGCAGCTGCCGCCATCAAAAATTAAATCATCTTGCGCACCAACTTGGCTGGTATAGAGGATTGGCATTTCTGCTTGACGAGCATTATCGCTGAGGATTTGCTCGCGCTCGACTTGCTTCTGGCGGTGGAAGGTCGATGCGTTGAGACTAACAATCATCCTTGCATTAGCTGCGCAGGCTTGTTTAATAAATTCTGGCTGCAAAACATCAATACCAATACTTACAGCAATTTTTATATCATTGATTTCAATGAATAAAGGCTCATTGCCGCGAGTAAAGTAGCGCTGGGCAAAGGCAGTTGGGTCAGTAGGTAAGTGCTGTTTTCTGTAGACAGCTTGGATTTTGCCTTGATGAAAGTGGGCGCAGCAGTTGTAGCGTATGCCGTCTTCATGCCAAGGGTAGCCGATTAATGCATGCAGCTTGTGCGGCAGGGCGGTGCAAAGCCGGTCTAATGCGCGTTCAATACGGATTTGCATGCTCTGGCGTAGGAGTAAATCTTGTGCGTTATAGCCGCACAAAGACAGCTCAGGAAAAACAATGAGATCAGCGCCATGCTCATGTGCTGCTTGCACGCTTGAATCAAGGATACGCTGCAGGTTGCCGTCAATATCGCCAACGCGAATATTGAGTTGTGCTAATACGGTGCGTAATGCAGTTGCCATGCTCAACCCTCAAAAATGAATAAAGTGCCAGTTTAGCAAAGCTAAGTGCTTGATGGGCTGTTACTGCAGATAAATTGCAAGCCAGGGTTCTGACTGAGCAGTTTCGTTGTATTGTAGCGCGCAGACACTGCCACTAAAGTTGAATCCAGAGTGTGACAAAGGATTAAAGCTGATTGAAACCCCACGGTCTTGATCGCTTGGGCGTTGTGTCAAATAACTGTTTTAAAATGAGAGAGAGTAAGCATGCAGTTAAAAGACAAAGTAATTATTATCACTGGCGGCGGCCAAGGCTTAGGTCGCGCTATGGCAGAATACTTGGCTGCTAAAGGAGCGCAATTGGCCCTGGTCGATTTAGATCAAGAGAAGTTGGATGCCGCTGTTGCTGTCTGCGAAAACGCGGGTGTGCAAGCCCGTGCTTATATTTGCAACGTGGCTAATGAAGAGCAGGTCAATTATATGGTTGCTCAAGTTGCCGATGATTTTGGTGCGATTCACGGTTTGATTAATAACGCTGGAATCTTGCGTGACGGCCTTACCATTCGCGTTAAAGATGGCGAAATGAGCAAAATGAGCTTGGCCAACTGGCAGGCGGTGATTGATGTCAATCTGACAGGCGTGTTCCTCTGCACGCGTGAAGTGGCGGCAAAAATGATTGAGCTGAAGAGCCAGGGTGCGATCGTTAATATTTCTTCGATTTCTCGTGCCGGTAATATGGGACAAGCCAATTACTCTGCAGCAAAAGCGGGTGTTGCTGCCGATACTGTGGTTTGGGCTAAAGAACTGGCGCGTTACGGTATTCGTGTTGCAGCAATTGCTCCTGGTGTGATTGAAACGGACATGACTAAAGGTATGAAGCCTGAAGCGTTAGCAAAAATGACGGCTCATATTCCTTTGCAGCGTATGGGTAAGCCGGAAGAAATTGCGCATTCAGTGGCCTATATCTTTGAAAATGACTACTTCACTGGTCGAGTTCTTGAGCTGGATGGTGGCTTGCGTTTATAGCAGGTTGTGTTTTTAAGCTTGGGGTATGGTCTCTTTTAAAAACTGGAACGTATATTGACCTACGAGGGGTTGGGCTTTCTTGTCTTGTGTCTTTAGACGATTGGCAAACCTTGCCGCTGATCAATGCTCCTGCTTTAAAAGAGACATGCTACGCACTTGAAAACAACACCGATGATCAATAGCAGTGTGCGGGTGTTGTGGCGAGCGAAGCCATGGATGGCGCAGCGCCCGCATCACGCCAGGATGGCGTGTTAAGGGAAGAACAACACTTGCACGCTGCAACATGCGCCAATTGTTCTTGAAAGTTTTTTATTTGAGGTGTGCTGGTCATTGCATGGCATAGCGTGTTCAGAGGCGCTTGTTCGTTAGTTTTTAACAGCCTGTGCGTGGCATACCGTACTTCGGGGCAGGTGTTTTTCCGTCGATGAACCCATCCTGGGTTCAACTCCGGGCTGCGCCAGGATGGCGTGTTAAGGGAAGAACAACACTTGCACACTGCAACATGCGCCAATTGTCCTTAAAAATTCTTTATTTGAGGTGTGCTGGTCATTGCGTGTCATACACTAATAATGCCTAATGTTTTCACGTGTCACTCAATGGGTCGCAGACGCTCTATGTCGACCGGCCCATAAAGGCTGACAGCCTAAAAAATTCTTACCAGCCAACCCCAACCCCAATCAAATAGCGACGATCATTCAAATCACCATATTGGCTGGATACCTTATCCCACTCAGCTTTTAAGCTCAGGGCCGCCCAACTGTTGACCTTATAGCGAACCCCTGCCTCACTGTCGAAAACATAATTGATCTCGCTAATAAAAGGCGCGCCAATCTCTCCCTTGCTATACAGCTCAAACGTTTTACCACTGATATAACGGTTGTAATCCCATGAAAATGTACTGGAGTTAAAACTTTTCTTCTCACCCGAATCAAATAAAAACCTATTGTGGTTAATCAAGCTTGATAAGGCAAAAGCCCCCAGCTCATTGTCCCAAAATTGGTAACCTGGGCCGGTACCGTAGGTGTGTTGTCTGCGCAGCTCTTCAATATGGTCGTTAATGTATTTGGCTTTGTTTTTCCAGAACCACTGCTCAGTAATAAAACGATCAAGCGCATAACTGGCCTCAAAACGCTCTGTCCTTTTCGCATTGTTTTTGGTTTCGTAATCGTACTCAGTGTCCAGCGCGTGTCGCCACAAGCCATGGCGCAGCTCAGTATTCATATCGATATCAAAGTCTTTGACATCATTTTCATTTTTCTTATAGTCGGCTGAAAAACTAATATTGCCCTTCCAGCGCAAGTCTTCAATCACCGGTTTAGGCTTCATCAACTGTTGAATATCTGCCAAAGCAATGGTTTTAGGGGTGTCACCGTTGATTAGCGTGACACTGCCTTCAGGTCCGGCACGCAGCGCTTTAGTAGATTCAGTTGTAAAATCATCCAGCTTGACCAGTAAAGGATGCTCTGTTTCCAGTGTCGCGACTTTTTTAATATCAAGGGTTATAGTGCCAGCGTAATCGGTCTTCAGTAGCAGCTTACCGTTATCTAAGAGTAGGATGCGTCCAGTCATCCGGTCACCGTTTTTGAGCCACGCAGTATCAGCTTGCGCATTGAAAGAAAATGTTAAAACAGCAAAAAAACAGTAAAAAGCCAACTGACGCATGATGACACACTCAAAAAAGGGTAAAAGATCAAGTTTAGGGCGCGTAGTGTAACGCCATGTCATACAAGACACGCAATGAAAAATAGGGTTCCGCAATGGATATAGAAAATAAGCAGCAGATGCGGATCATCTTGTATATGTTGGTGTCCAACATCCCACATGGGCGCTTGGTCACCTATGGGCAGCTTGCTAAAATGGCCGGTTACCCAGGCTTAGCGCGCTGGGTTGGGCGGGTTTTGAGTCAGTTGCCCGATGACACAGAGTTGCCTTGGCATCGGGTTGTTGCTGCCGGAGGGCGCTTAAGTTTGCCGCAAAACACCTGCGCAGGAGACGAACAACGCCAGCGCCTGCGTTCAGAGGGGATCTTCGTAGAGCAAGATCGTGTAAAGTTAGCCAATTATCAGTGGCAGCCCGATGCTGTCAGCGAGTAGAGTACGTCATTTGCACATGAAAACAGTACAGCATGCCACAGCATAGTTGGCGCACAGCCTTACAGACCTACTCTGATCCTGCAGTTCTTGCTTTATTGCTATTGGGCTTTGCGGCTGGCTTGCCCTATATGTTGGTTTTCTCGACACTCTCAGTATGGCTGCGTGAAGCAGGTGTAGCGCGCGAGACCATTGGCTATGCCAGTTTAATCGGCTTAGCCTATGCCTTTAAGTGGGTCTGGTCGCCGTTACTCGATCAATGGCGTTTGCCGCTGCTGGGCCGTTTAGGACGCCGCCGTTCTTGGCTGGTATTGTCGCAAGTGTTGGTGGCTGTTGGTTTGGCCGGTATGGCCTTGAGCAACCCGCAAAGTCACCTCGCAGTATTAATTGCTTTGGCTGTGTTGGTTGCCTTTGCTTCAGCCACGCAAGATATTGCGGTGGATGCCTATCGCTTAGAAATTCTTGATAACACCCGCCAAGCTGCGTTAGCCGCCAGTTATATGGCCGGTTATCGGGTTGCTGCCTTGCTGGCAACTGCTGGTGCGCTTTATTTTGCTGAGTGGTTTGGTTCAACGGGCGTGCAGTATCGACATGCAGCTTGGGCCAGCACCTATTTAATATTTGCCTTATTGATGTTGCCTGGTTTGTTAACCACCCTGTGGATGAAAGAGCCAGAACTGGTCACGCAAACGATCGATGCGGTGAGTCGCTACAAGCTCAGCCACCAATTAATTTCCGTGCTGGTGTTGATTGTGCTGTTGGTGTCTGTCCCCGCTATGATGACCCAGTTTTACCAAAGCGATTTTCAATCGTTACTGACAGGTCAGGCAGGCTTAGATGATTTGTTCTATAGCGATCGCGCATTCCTACGTGCATTGCTCTACACAATTCTTACGATTTTCTGCCTATCCTCGATGGGTCGTCGAGGGCTGGCGCCAGTGCTGACCCCAGTCAGTGACTTTGTTGTACGCTACCGCTGGCAAGCGCTGTTATTACTGGGCTTGGTGGCCACTTACCGTATGTCCGATACGGTAATGGGGGTGATGGCCAATGTGTTCTATATCGATCAAGGCTTTAGTAAAGATCAGATTGCAGGCGTCAGTAAGGTGTTCGGCCTGATTATGACGCTGCTGGGTGCTGGCATGGGTGGTTTGCTGATTGTGCGTTTTGGCATTATGCCGATTTTATTGATCGGCGGTATCGCCTCAGCAGCGACCAATCTTATGTTTGTGATCTTGGCAGGAATGGGGGCTGATCTGAATATGCTGATCGTGACTATTTCTTGCGATAATTTTAGCGCCGGTTTGGCCACGGCGGCCTTCGTTGCCTATTTGTCTAGCCTGACGAATTTACAGTTTTCCGCGACGCAATACGCACTGCTGAGCTCCATTATGCTGCTCTTGCCGCGTTTGATTGGTGGCTATTCAGGAGTGTTGGTTGATAAGTATGGCTATGAGCAGTTTTTTCTGATCAGTGCTGGATTAGGGGTGCCGACCGTTATTTTGATTATTTGGCAGTGGCGCAATGATCGGCGTAAAGCTGTTGTGCGAGCGCAAGAGGGTGTTAACGCAGAGCATTCTTGAGGTATTTTGTTACATGATCCAAGTGCTGTGCCCTTGAGATTTAGTCCGCTGGGGCGCATTAATAAAGTATAAATATTGTTAAGGTATGTGCAATGCGTGTTTTTTTCTTATTGTTTTTAGTTTTCCCTCTACTTGAGTTGTTTGTATTGATTCGTGTTGGTTCCAGTATTGGTGCACTGAGCACCTTAATGCTGGTGTTGGCCGGTGGTGTAATTGGTCTGTTGTGCATGCGTTTAGCAGGTTTAACCACAGCATTAAAAGTACGCGAGCGCATGGCGCAAGGCGAAGTGCCAAGCACAGATATGCTCAATGGCTTGCTAATGGTAGTGGCTGGCGGCTTGTTATTTTTACCGGGTTTTATCAGTGATGTTGTCGGTCTATTGGGCCTGCTGCCCATCACGAGACGCGTTTTAGTTAAACGTATTGCTCTGCATATGACTCACAGTGCTGCGCAATCGCAGCAGTTTTATGCGCACAGCCGCACTTATACGCAGCAAGATAGCCATACAGCGAACCCACAGAACCCTCAGGCACAAATCATTGAGGGCGAGTTTGAGCGCAAAGACCCCTAAATGACTGAGTGTGCGTGTGTGTAAAAAATCTTAGGCGCAGCCCTTGAAATCAATCTGTTCGCCCACATATACCTAACAGCATAAGATTCTGCGCTTGCAGATCATTTTGCGTGCTGCGCAGATGTGCAGTACGCCTCCGGCTTGCCGGATTTTATAAACGTGCCGATGAGTGTCATCGGTTGATGTAATTAACCCGTTGGGAGAGATCGACAATGAAGCTTCGTCCTCTGCATGACCGTGTGGTAATTCGCCGCAGTGAAGAAGAAACTAAAACCGCTGGTGGTATCGTGCTACCAGGTTCAGCGGCTGAAAAGCCAAACCAAGGCGAGATTCTTGCTGTAGGTACTGGCCGCGTTTTAGACAATGGTGAAGTACGTGCGCCTGCTGTAAAAGTGGGTGATAAGGTGGTTTTTGGTCCTTATTCCGGTAGTAACGCTATTAAAATTGATGGTGAAGAGCTGCTGGTAATGAGCGAAAGCGAAATTCTCGCGGTTGTTGAAGCTTAATTTATCCCCTTGCGTTTAAAGACACAGAATTGAGGAACAGATTACATGGCTGCTAAAGAAGTAAAATTCGGCGATTCAGGCCGTAAAAAAATGCTAGCTGGCGTCAACGTTTTAGCTGACGCAGTAAAAGCAACCTTAGGTCCAAAAGGCCGTCACGTTGTTTTAGAAAGAAGCTACGGTGCACCATCAATCACTAAAGATGGTGTTTCAGTAGCGAAAGAAATTGAGTTACAAGATCGCTTTGAAAATATGGGCGCACAGTTGGTTAAAGACGTTGCTTCTAAAGCCAACGACGAAGCCGGTGACGGTACCACCACTGCCACAGTATTGGCGCAAGCCATTGTTAACGAAGGCTTGAAAGCGGTTGCAGCGGGCATGAACCCGATGGACCTTAAGCGTGGTATTGATAAAGCTACCATCGCGATTGTTGAGCAAATTCAGTTGCTGGCCAAGCCATGCTCTGATAACAAAGCCATTGCTCAAGTCGGTACTATTTCAGCTAACGCTGATGCGTCAATCGGTGAAATCATTGCTAAAGCAATGGAAAAAGTCGGTAAAGAAGGCGTGATCACTGTTGAAGAAGGTTCAGGTCTGGATAACGAATTGTCTGTTGTTGAAGGCATGCAGTTTGATCGTGGTTACCTGTCACCGTACTTCATCAACAAGCCAGACACCATGGTTGCTGAGCTGGAAAGCCCACTGTTGCTGTTAGTTGATAAGAAAATCTCTAACATCCGCGAGTTGCTGCCAGTTTTGGAAGCCGTTGCTAAAGCCGGTCGTCCATTGCTAATTGTTGCCGAAGATGTTGAAGGCGAAGCATTAGCAACATTGGTTGTTAACAACATGCGCGGTATCGTTAAAGTGGCTGCGGTTAAAGCACCTGGTTTTGGCGATCGTCGTAAAGCCATGCTGCAAGATATCGCGATCCTAACTGGCGGTACGGTGATTTCTGAAGAAGTAGGTCTCAACCTTGATACCACGACTTTGGAGCACTTAGGTAACGCTAAGCGTGTGATCTTGAACAAAGACAACACCACAATTATTGATGGTGATGGTCAGCAGGCTGATATCGAAGCACGTGTTCTGCAGATCCGTAAGCAGATCGAAGAAACCACTTCAGACTACGACAAAGAGAAACTGCAAGAGCGTCTGGCTAAATTAGCTGGCGGTGTCGCGGTGATTAAAGTTGGCGCAGCCACTGAAGTTGAAATGAAAGAAAAGAAAGCACGCGTTGAAGATGCACTGCACGCAACCCGCGCAGCAGTTGAAGAAGGCGTGGTACCTGGCGGTGGTGTAGCGCTAGTACGTGCATTGCAGGCAATCAGCGAGCTGAAAGGCGACAATGAAGACCAGAACGTTGGTATTGCTCTGCTGCGTCGTGCGGTTGAATCACCACTGCGCCAGATCGTTGCTAACTCTGGGGATGAGCCAAGTGTTGTGGTTGATAAAGTTAAGCAAGGCGAAGGTAACTACGGTTACAACGCTGCAACCGGTGAATATGGCGACATGATTGCTATGGGTATTTTGGACCCAGCAAAAGTGACCCGCTCAGCACTGCAAGCAGCAGCGTCAATCGCTGGCTTGATGGTTACAACTGAAGCCATGATCGCTGAAATCAAAGATGACAGCGCACCTGCAATGCCTGATATGGGCGGCATGGGTGGAATGGGCGGCATGATGTGATGCATTTAATGCATTAATATCCTGCTGTTATGGCATCAAAAACGGCTACCAAGTGATTGGTGGCCGTTTTTTTTGCCCATCTGCAAGTTAACAGCTGAGAGGTGGTTGCAGCGATCAGTGACCTGATTGCTCACTTGGGGCTGCATCAGTAAGTGATTTTTAAATATACAAATAATGTTGAGTAGCAGAGATGGGGAGTCGATGGCGCTTAAACAATCCGTTTGACTAACAGCGGCCAAGGGTTTGTGCATCGTATTTAATTGCAGGGCAAGTAAAGCCCTGTTGTCTAGTGCAACAGGACTTTATAGCAAGAAAAGGGGTTAGCCTTGAGACAGCAGTTGGCGCAGCTCGATAATGGCAGCATTGGCGCGTGAAATATAGTTGGCCATAACCAATGAATGGTTGGCTAAAACACCAAAGCCGTCACCATTGAGAACCATTGGGCTCCATAGGGGTTCTTGTGCAGACTCTAGCTCACGAATGATTTGGCGAACGCTAATGGTGGCATTCTTTTTAGCAATGACATCGGCAAAATCAATTTCAATAGCGCGTAAAAAGTGCGAGAGCGCCCATGCTTGACCGCGTGCTTCATAAAATACGTTATCAATTTGCAACCAAGGGGTTTTAACGATCTCTTCTTCGCCTGATTGGGTTGCCGGTGTGCCATCAATTGAGAGGCCGCTTTCTGGATCGTTATCCATATTAAGACGAATTTTACCGACGCTGGCCGAGAGGCGTTGTGACAGTGAGCCGAGGCGGGTAGCAACATCGCCAAGCCAGTTATTTAAATTATCGGCGCGAGCATAAAACTGCGTGTTGGTTACTTCAGGATCGCTTAAGCGTTTTAAGTAGCGGTCAAGAGACTTAATCGCCAAGCGGTACTCATCTTCCGTGGCAGGTAGCACCCAGCTTTTATTATCAAAGTTAAAGCGTGGCTCAGCTTTAGCTAGATCTGCGTCTTCAGTGGATTGCGATTGTGAGCGGGCAAAGTCTTTGCGTAAGGCGCGCGATAAATCACGAACTTGCACTAACGCACCGTATTCCCATGACGGCATATTATCGAGCCAAATACCGGGTGGAGTAACGTCATTGGTTAAATAACCACCGGGCTTGTCTAGCAGTGTTGATGCGACCTTCTTAAGGGTGACAACTGTTGTATAACCAGTGACTATGGCTTGCTGTGATTGCTCAGCTGTTTCTTGTGTATGTTCTTGCACCGAGAAAAAGTCAGGCTCTTGGCTCCAATACCAACCTATGATGAGCGTTCCTAACAGGTAAACACTAACAACCGTCAGCACCGAGCGGCTGAACCAAATGCTTCCGAGGTAGCTTTTAGCGTCATCGACAGACTCACTCACTTGATCGTGTGCGTCTTGTGTACGTTTTTTCCAATTGAGCATGCGTGGGCCCTTTTATTGTGCTTGATTAACAGCCTGTAGCCTACTGCTGTGTGTGTGAAGTGTACTATAAAGCATGGCATAGCTCTTGTGCAGGCTAAGCCAGAACAATTGCCGCAACAGCTGGGGGTTAAACAATTATGTTGATTAGACAATGCCTAGAGCTGCAGAGATTGCAGCGCCGTATCAGCTGCTGTTGCTTTAAAGGCAATTGCGTCAACTCATAGGCTACAGAGCTTTATGTGCTGCTTGGCGTAATTTTTCCAGCAAGGCTTCGTTAGTGTAACCATCTGCGGGTAAGCCTTGAGCTTGCTGGAAGCTGCGCACCGCTTGGCGAGAGTTCACTCCGATAATACCGTCAGGCTGACCACTAGGGAAACCCAGCTGGTTGAGTAGTGTTTGCAGCTCGACGCGTTCTGTGCGGCTGAGCATTCGATCGTGCTTAGGCCAAGCGGCGGGAGCACGATAGTCGCCGTTAAGTGCATTGGATAGCAAACCAATGGCTAGCGCATACGATGACGAGTTGTTGTATTTCAAAATACTGCGAAAATTGTCTAGCAGCAGATAAGCTGGGCCTTGGTAGCCGCTGGGCAAAAATAAAGTGGCGGGGTGTTGCAGGTGCTGCTGATCAACCGGATCACGTGCCGTTAGTCCTGCAGCAAACCATTGTTCAAGGGTTTTGCTTTGTTGGCCATCTGCTTGTGCGTAGTCAAAAGCGCGCGCTGGCAATTGCACCTCAAATCCCCAGGGCTGCTCATGCTGCCAGCCGGATAAGCTCAAATAGTTTGCGGCTGAGGCTAGGGCATCAGCGCTAGAGCTCCAGATATCACGGCGACCATCGCCAGTAAAATCTACTGCATATTGACGGTAGGTGGTTGGCATAAACTGCGTTTGCCCCATTGCGCCAGCCCAAGAGCCAATCATGCCGCTGGAGCTGATATCGCCATCTTCGAGGATTTGCAGAGCAGCAATCAACTGACTGCGCCAAAATGCGTTACGGCGGCCTTCATAGGCTAACGTGGCCAGTGAGCGAATCACGCTTTTACTACCGATTTGCCGACCAAAACTGCTTTCCATACCCCACACGGCCACTAAAATGCTGGGCTCAACTTGGTAGCGTGCTTCGATGTCTTGTAAGGTTTTTGCATGCTCAGCCAGCAGCGCTTTACCGCGTGCGACACGCCATGATGAAACTGCGCTGTCTAAATATTCCCAAACGGGGCGGCTAAATTCAGGCTGACTTTGATCAGCAGATATCACTTGCGGGTCGGGGGTGAGGCCTGCAAATACTTGCTCAAACAATAATGGACTAACACCTTCGCTGATGGCTTGTGTACGCAAGTCCGCGCGCCAGTCAGCAAAGCTTTGCCGAGCAATGACTGCAGTTGTATCTGCTGAGACTGAAACTGAGTCATGCGCAGCCATCGGCTGAGCAGGGCTGCTGGCACTCACTTGGTTACTAAATAGGCCAATGAGGATCACAGCAAAACAAGAAAATAAGCGCTCAAGCATGGGACGTCTCAAAGATAACTTAGGGCTCAACTTTAGCATGCTGAGCGGTAATATAAATTCAGGTTAAGAAGGATAAAGTGGGCGGGTAGACTAAAGCAACGCCAATATTAAGCAGCCAAAAATAAAAAAGCCTCTGGGCTATTAAACCGAGAGGCTTTGTTGTTGCGGCGGTAGCTGCCTTTGCCTTTTTTAGGTTGCTCTTGGCGGCTGCGAAACAATGGCTGGGCAACAATGGATTTGGCTTTATTGGTGCGTTTTTCAGAACGCTGACTCATTGTCTACTCCTTGCGAGCACTCGCTCGTGTGGGTTGTTAAGCACTTTTAAGTGCCGTTAAGTATTCTATTCTATTGTATGGATGTCCAGTGTTTTCTTTAGGTTTATTATCAGACAGGCTGCACTGAGAAAAGTGCAGCCTGTCTGATAAAAATAGTTGCGTGTTTACGCTAAGCGCTTGTAGCGCACGCGTTTAGGCTGTGCAGCAGCATCGCCCAAACGTTTTTTGCGGTCCGCTTCGTATTCTGTGTAGTTGCCTTCAAAGAACACCACGCTGGAGTCATCTTCATACGACAAAATGTGTGTCGCAATGCGGTCAAGAAACCAGCGGTCATGCGAAATCACAATAGCCGAGCCTGGAAAATCCAGCAGGGCTTCTTCCAGTGCGCGTAAGGTTTCCACATCGAGGTCGTTGGACGGCTCATCGAGTAGCAAAACGTTGGCACCTTGCTTGAGGGTCATGGCCAAGTGTAGGCGGCCGCGCTCACCACCGGATAAGTCCTTAACAAACTTTTGCTGATCTGAACCTTTAAAGTTAAAACGACCCACGTAACCCCGTGATGGCACTTCGTAGTTACCGACTTTAATCATGTCGTAACCGTCAGAGATTTGTTCCCAAACAGTTTTTGAGCCGTCAAGGTTGTCACGTTGCTGATCAACACTGGCCAGTTGCACGCTGTCGCCGATGACGATTTCACCTGAATCCGGCTGTTCGGTGCCCATGATCATGCGAAACAGGGTGGATTTACCCGCGCCGTTACCGCCAATCACGCCAACAATGGCACCTTTGGGTACGGTAAAGGACAAGTCATCAATCAGTACGCGATCACCGTAGGCTTTGCTGACGCCATTAACTTCGATGACTTGATCACCTAAGCGCTCGCCAGCTGGGATGTAAATTTCGTTGGTTTCGCTACGCTTTTGGAATTCTTGCGATTGCATTTCTTCAAAGCGTGATAAGCGGGCTTTGGATTTGGCTTGACGGCCTTTAGCGCCTTGGCGTACCCACTCAAGCTCGGCCTTCATGGCTTTGTTGTGCGAGGACTCTTGTTTAGCTTCTTGGCTTAAACGAGCGGCCTTGGCTTCCAGCCATTGTGAATAATTGCCTTCAAAGGGAATGCCTTGGCCGCGATCCAGCTCAAGAATCCAGCCTGCAACGTTATCTAGGAAGTAGCGGTCGTGGGTAATCGCCACCACAGTGCCGGTGAAATCATGTAAGAAACGCTCAAGCCAAGCTACTGAGTCCGCATCCAAGTGGTTGGTTGGCTCATCAAGTAGCAACATATCTGGGGCTGACAATAATAAGCGACACAGAGCCACGCGGCGTTTTTCACCACCGGATAAGAATTCAATTTTGGCATCCCAAGGCGGTAGGCGCAGGGCATCAGCAGCGACTTCGAGTTGGCGCTCAATGTTATGACCGTCGCTGGCTTGGATGATGGCTTCGAGCTTTGCTTGCTCGGTGGCTAGCGCATCAAAGTCTGCGTCGGGCTCAGCATAGGCGGCATAGACTTCATCTAAACGCTGTTGCGCTGCTTTAACTTCGCCTAATGCTTCTTCGACGATTTCGCGCACGGTTTTTTCTGGTTCGAGCTGTGGTTCTTGCGGTAAGTAGCCGATGTTTAAGCCGGGCATGGGGCGTGCCTCACCGTTAAATTCGGTGTCAACGCCGGCCATAATGCGCAGCAGTGTAGATTTACCTGAGCCGTTTAAACCCAGCACACCAATTTTTGCGCCTGGGTAAAAGGACAGAGAAATATCTTTTAAAATTTCGCGTTTAGGCGGCACAACTTTGCCGAGGCGGTGCATCGTGAAAACATACTGTGACATGAGTTACCTGAATAATTAGAGGTGAAGTGGTTGGTCTTGTCTCTATTGCTAAAAGGCCCACCATAAAAGTGCAGCTATTGTAGCGTTTTATGGGCTATTAAGCAGCCTTCAGGCATACATCTATTTAACAACTTAAGCCTGTAGCATGCTGTGTTTCACAATTGGTTTTTATTCGTCAGTTTTTAATAGTTTGTGTGGTGCTTAGCGTACTCGGGTGTTTGTTTGTTGGTTTTTAATAGCTTGTGCGTGGTATAGCGTACTTTTGGGGCTGTTTGTCGGTTTTAATAGCTCTTGCGTGGCATACCGTACTTCGGGGTAGGTGTTTTTCCGTCGATGAACCCATCCTGGGTTCAACTCCGGCGCTGCGCCATCCTTGGCTTCGCTTGTCACACCAACCCCGAAGCACTCGTTGATCATCGGTGTTGTTATTAAGATTGATATAGGGCTCATCTGTATCTGGAAGCTTTGTGTTTACATGTTAAGTTTGGTGGGTGATTTTTTGTTCTGGTTCTGGTTCTGGCTTTGACTCTGGCTCTGAACTCTAAGGTTTGCTCTTGGCTGTGCTGGCTTAAGTTTTTATAAGATGAGCAAACCCTAGCGCAGATCAATGCTCCTGCTTTAAACGAGCCATGCTACAGACTTGAAAACAACATCAATGATCAACTGCAGTGTGCAGGTGTTGTGGCGAGCGAAGCCAGGGATGGCGTAGCGCCCGCATCACGCCAGGATGGCGTGTTAAGGGAAGAACAACACTTGCACGCTGCAACATGCGCGAATAATGCTTTAAGGTTTTCATAGGAGCGGCATATACAAATTATTCCTGATGCGCTTGATTCTTGAGAACAATAAAAGAGGGTTGTTTTGTATGATAAACACTGCGTGAGCAAGACTTATTGTCAGAGTGATAGCCTTTCATGTGCTATGGCCGTTCAGATAATGTAGAATCCGATCTTATCTATTTTATTAGCCTTGTTGATTCCATGAGGACCGCTATGTTCAGCCGTGATTTGACTATTGCCCGATTTGACGCCGAACTTTTTGATGCGATGGAGAAAGAAGCCCAGCGCCAAGAAGAGCACATTGAGCTGATTGCATCTGAAAACTACACCAGCCCTGCGGTAATGGAGGCACAAGGCTCTGTGCTGACCAATAAGTACGCCGAAGGCTACCCAGGAAAGCGCTACTACGGTGGTTGTGAGTACGTCGATATTATCGAGCAGTTGGCGATTGATCGCGCGAAAGAACTGTTTGGTGCTGATTACGCCAACGTTCAGCCCCATGCTGGTTCACAAGCAAACGCAGCGGTATTCTTAGCTTTATTAGAAGGGGGCGATACCATCTTAGGTATGAGTTTGGCGCACGGTGGTCACTTGACCCACGGCTCAAGCGTTAGCTCTTCAGGCAAGCTTTATAACGCCATTCAGTACGGTGTTGATGATGCCGGCATGATCGACTACGACGAAGTTGAGCGTTTGGCTTTAGAGCACAAACCAAAAATGATTATTGCTGGCTTCTCAGCGTACTCGCAGGTGCTGGATTTCCCACGCTTCCGTGAAATTGCTGACAAAGTTGGCGCCTACCTGTTTGTTGATATGGCCCACGTTGCTGGTTTGGTTGCTGCAGGTATTTACCCGAACCCAGTGCCATACGCTGATGTGGTGACCACCACTACGCACAAAACCTTGCGTGGCCCACGTGGTGGTTTGATTCTTGCGCGTGCTAACGAAGTGATTGAGAAAAAACTCAACTCAGCAGTGTTCCCCGGCACTCAAGGTGGTCCACTTGAGCACGTGATTGCTGGTAAAGCGATTTGCTTTAAAGAAGCATTACAGCCTGAGTTTAAGGTGTATCAAGAGCAAGTGGTCAAGAATGCACAAACGATGGTTAAGGTGTTTATGGATCGTGGCTTTGATGTGATTTCTGGCAGTACTTTTAATCACCTGTTCCTTGTGTCATTGATCAAGCAAGATATCACCGGTAAAGATGCAGATGCGGCATTAGGCGAAGCCTTTATCACTGTGAACAAAAACTCTGTACCCAACGATCCACGCTCACCTTTTGTTACGTCGGGTCTGCGAATTGGAACACCAGCAATCACCACGCGCGGCTTTAAAGAAGCAGAGTGCCGTGAGCTGGCTGGCTGGATTTGCGATATTCTCGACAATATGGGTGACACCTCGGTGATTGATGCGGTACGTGAGAAAGTACTCGCAGTCTGTGCAAAGCACCCTGTATACGTTAACTAAGTTATTGTTTGATAAAAACCCAGCTTCTGAACTGACCCCAAAAAGATTGACTAACTTTTTGGGGTTTTTTATGGCTGCCAAATAATAACTGCCACAGCTGTTGCGCGCTGCCGCAAGCCGATAGTGATAGCAGCGGCGGATAATGTGTCACTAGAAAAACAAGAAAAATTAGAAAAAACCTTTGCGTTGAATGCAAATCTTTCGCATTATTGTCGCCTGATTTTGTTGGCTCCGAGATATCAGATCTCTACTGCTCTAACCAGAAAGGTTTTACTGGTGCGTGCTTTTATGTGCTCACATCAACGCTAAGCCTGTTTGATTTTCCTTAACCCTCTTTAGGTATGCACTGTGTTGAAAAAAATAGTTTATGCACTGGCTGGAATCAGCTTAATGGCGTGCTCTAGCAGCCAAGATCCTTATCAGCAAACCAGTGCAGCACTGGGTGAGCAGGTGATTTATCAAGCGCATCAGCAATGGCAAGCGAGCAATCAACAGTTGGCTAGCAGCGCTCAAGCTTTTTGTCAGGCTGAGCAGAGCCTTGAGCAAACGCGCGCTGATTTCTTGCAGGCGCAGCATGCTTGGGCGGCGTTGCAGCCATTATTGATTGGCCCGCTCAATGAAGGTAATCGTGCTTGGCAAGTACAGTTTTGGCCTGATAAGAAAAACTTAGTGGCGCGCCAAGTCAAACAGTTTCTAAAAGCCAACCCCGAACACACACTGGCTGATGTACAGAGCGGCAGCGTGGTGGTTCAGGGCTTAAGTGCGTATGAATACTTGCTGTTTGATCAAGATGTTGATTTTACCGAGGCGTCGCACAAACAGCGCTATTGCCCTCTATTACAGCAGATTGCGGTCAATCAGCAACAACTTGCTGATGACGTTATCAGCCAATGGCAAGGCAATGAAGGCATGCTGGCGCAATTAACTGAGTTCCCCAATCAGCGTTATGCTGAGCCGCTGGAAGCATTGACCGCCATCCTGCAAGCGCAAGTGATCAGCCTTGATGGTCTAAAGAAAAAGCTGGGTACACCGCTGGGACGCAGCGAGAAAGATAGTGTTCAGCCGCATCAAGCACAGTCGTGGCGCAGCCAGGCGTCTTTGAATAATTTATCTGCTGAGTTAAGCAGTGCCTTAGCCCTGTGGCAGGGCGTTGATCAGCATGCATTGCGCAGCTTATTGGGCGCTGAGCATGCGGATCTGATTAAACAAATTGATGCGGCCTACTTGCAAGCACAGAACGAGTTGGCGGCTTTTAAACAGCCGCTAACCGTCTTGCTCGGCGATGAACAGCAGCGCCAAGCCTTGTTTAAGCTGTATGAAAGTTTTGATCGAGTCCATCGTCTGCATGAAGACGAGCTGACGCTCGCCTTGGGTGTACAACTGGGCTTTAATGCCAACGATGGTGATTGAGTATGCAACGTCGCACATTTTTAGCTGCCGGGTTGGCAGCCCTAGCCGGTACTGCTGTTGTGGGCTGGCGCTTATGGCCGCAGGGGCGTCAGCCGCTGCTATTGTCTGCGCGCGATAATGCTGCTGGTCAACACTTTGCCGTTGCTTATACGCTTTCTGGTGAGAAAGTGTTTGCTACCCAAGTCAGTGAACGCTGTCATGATATTTGTATGCACCCATCTTTACCGCTGGCGGTGTTTGTCGGGCGCAGACCCGCAACTGAAAGTTACCTCTTGGATTTACAAACAGGGCAGCTGCTGCAAACCTTTAGCACGCCGACGAATCGCCATTTTCAAGGTCACGCGGTATTTGATGCACGCGGTGAGCGCTTGTACAGCACAGAGAATGATACCGATGAGCCTGGGCGCGGGGTGATTGGTGTGTGGCAGTTGACGGCGACGCAGCAGATGCAGCGTACAACGGAGTTATCAAGCCATGGTGTTGGCCCGCATCAACTATTGTGGATGCCAGATGGCAAAACTTTGGTGGTGGCCAACGGCGGTATTCGCACCGAATCTGGCAGCCGCGAAGAGCTGAATCTGGATGCCATGGAGCCGAGTCTAGTGCTGATGGGCACAGACGGTGAATGCTTGAGCAAAGAAGTGCTGGCTGACTCAATGAACAGCATTCGTCATTTAGCCGTAGCGCGCGATGGTACCGTGATTGCCGTGCAGCAATATCAAGGGCGTCAGCAAGAGCGCATAGATTTGTTGGCGGTTAAGCGCCCGCAGCAAGCCTTGGCAGTGTTTCCTGTGGCAGAGCAACAACGCAGCAAGATGCAGCAATACGCCGCCAGTGTCGCGATCCATGATGACTTGCGCTTAGTGGCGATGACGGCTCCGCGCGGTGGTCGTGTGTTTATCTGGGATTTAGACAGTGCTGAATTACGTTTGGATGCGCCATTTCCTGATTGCGCTGGTGTGGCGGCCAGCAGCGAGGGTTTTGTCGTGACCACGGGTGTGGGCCGCTGCCGCGCTTATGATTGCCGTACAGAAAAAATCAGCATGCACGCGTTAAATATGCCTGCAGGCTTGTGGGATAATCACGCAGTATTAGTGTGATGCGGTATGCGGAGCAGTTTTATCGGCTGCACCGCAGAACGCTATCACTGCTCGGTTAGGGCAGCTGTGGGCTGTTATAAAAGCCTTGCAATACCTTAATCAAATACGCCAAGTCATGGCTGCCTGCCAGTTCTCGAATCGAGTGCATAGCAAAGGTGGGTACGCCAATATCAATGGTTTGTACGCCGAGCTGACCGGCAGTAATAGGGCCAATGGTCGAGCCGCAACCTAAGTCGCTGCGCGTAACAAAGCTTTGCACAGGTACGTCGGCTTGTTGGCAGAGCAGCTTAAAAAAACTTGAGGTTTCGCTGTTGGTGGCATAACGCTGGTTGGCGTTGACTTTGATTACTGGGCCTTGATTGAGCAGCGGGCCATGATTGCCGTCATGCTTGTCGGCATAGTTAGGGTGAATGCCGTGCGCGTTATCGGCAGAAATTAACAGAGAGTTTTGCAGACAACGAACAAAATCCTCTTCTGACTCCAGCACACGGCGCAGTACCTGTTCCAAAAACGGCCCATCGGCACCGCAGGCAGAATTGGAGCCCACTTCTTCGTGGTCAGTGCACACCAAAACTTGCGTGTACTCATCATCACTGTTGAGCAGTGCGTGTAAGCCAGCATAGCAAGATAACAAGTTGTCTAAGCGTGCACCGGCGATAAAATCATGGCTTAAACCAATGACTGCAGCAGGCTGGCTGTCATAAAAGCACAGCTCGTAATCCAGCACGCTGACCTCAGTGAGGCCGTGCTCGCGCTGCAGTTGTTCGGCTAGCAGGGCGCGCAAATCTTTACTTTCATCAGCGTGCAGCTGTGCCAAGATCGGTGGTAATTCTGTTTGCGCGTTAATCGTCCAGCCGCTATTGGCTTCACGGTTGAGGTGAATAGCCAAGTTAGGAATGGTGGCAATCGCCTGTTTGAAATCAATTAAACGGCTGTGCAATTGTCCGTTTTGTTTAAAGGTTACTCGGCCAGCTAGAGATAAATCCCGGTCAAACCAGGGGTGCAGTAGTACGCCACCATAGACTTCAACGCCTAGCTGCCAATAACCGTGGCAGGATAGCTCAGGCTGTGGCTTAACCTTTAAACAAGGGCTGTCGGTGTGCGCGCCAAGCATGCGCATGCCGTGCTCGACTGGGTCGTTTTTGCCCAATTGGATTGCAATAATTGAGGAGTCGTTACGGGTTACATAATAGCGCCCTTGCGGCTTGAGCTGCCATGTTTCCCGCTCATCCAAGGCCTCATAACCAGCCTCTTGCAAGGCTTGGCAGATACTTTGAGTGGCGTGAAAGGGGCTTGGTGAGCGCTGTAGGAAATCCAATAAACCCTGGCTGGGCGTGCTATGCATGATAACTCCGGCAATTAAAACAATTGCAAAAGTTTAGCACTATTGATGCGGCGAGGCGATATGTGGCCCGCGAGCCCATATGAATAGGGCTATCAGCTAGTAATGATGGCGACTTACTGATTGTGCTCTATAGGCCAAAGTTTGATCGGTGCGCCTGTCGCCGGCCATAGTAATAATTGTTGATGCTCTGCAAAGGACCAGCGTTGAACATTTGCTAAAGCGGCTAAAAAGCGTTGCTCCTGTTCCATCAGCGCGGGAGCGCAGAGCTTACGTGTGGTGGCGATATTGTGCAGACTGAACTGATTGCCGCTGAGCTGGTACTCTGCCATCCAATTGTTACAGCCGGCTAGGCCAGCAGCGCGCTGCTGATCAACTAGGGTTAAAGTTAGCATACTTCTGTCAATCAGCGGGCGCTCGCCAATCCACTCAACTTGATAACTTTGTGTGCTCTGCAGTTGCAGTTGTGGTTCAGGCAGGCTACGGCAAGCACTGAGTGCGGCTGCGCAGCTGATAAGCAGTATTTTTTTCATTGCAGTGGTGCTCCACAGTGCAGTGGCTGTTTCATGATTAGGCTTCAGATTGCTGGCATGAGCGGCATAAATGGCGGCCATCACGATTCATCCAGCCCAGCTCTAGCAAGCGTTGCTCGGCGGCAGCTTGTTTAGCGGCGTTACCAAGGCTGGCATCCACCGCAAACTCTAAGGCGAGCAAGCTGCCACAGCCATCACACTGCACTTGCCAGGTATGGATCGCCAGCTCTTTAAATACCGGGCCGCTGGCCACAGCAGTCCATTGCCCAGGCGGGTTAATTAAGTGGCGTACTTTGTTGACCTGCAAGCGCATGCTCAGTGATTTGCTACCCTTGAGCGTCACTTGCAGTGTATCGCCCACTTGTATAGAGCCGCCTTGCCCAGTGACTTGATATTGACCGGGAGATAAAGCGCGGCACTCAGTAAGTGTGTGCTGTGGGTTGAGTAAGGTGTAGCGAAAGTCATGTTCGGCCATGCCGGTCTCCAAGGTAGAAATACAGTGTGCACAGCTTAATCAATGCCGAGCTTTTTTAAGCGGTAGCGCAGTGAGCGGAAACTTAAGCCTAAACGCTGCGCTGCCGCGGTTCGATTCCAGCGCGTTTCTTCAAGAGCCTGAGTGATCAACTTGCGCTCAATGTCTTCAAGGTGTCCTTCTAAATTATCAACATGCTCTAACGAATGCTCGGGTTGGGGAGGTGCGGACTGACTGTGCTGGCTAGCAACCTGTGTTTTGAGCAGTGCTGCATGCTGAAATTGTAGATCGTGAGCGTGAATATATTCACCATCAGCCAAGGTATAAGCACGCTCTAGCATGTTTTCCAGTTCGCGCACATTGCCAGAAAAGCTGTAGCTTTGCAGTTTGAGCAGCGCATCAGGATGCAAGTGAACCGCAGTAGAGTCAGCGCTTAAACGCTTGAGAATGGATTCGCTGAGCAGTTCGATGTCTTCAGGGCGCTCACGCAGTGGCGGGACCGCTAGTTCAATCACATTTAGGCGGTAATAGAGGTCTTGGCGAAAGCGTTCGTGGGCAACCTCATGGTTAAGGTTTTTATGTGTCGCGCTTAAAATGCGTACATCAACCAGGTGTTCTTGTTGGCTGCCGACGGGTCGAATGGCTTTTTCTTGCAGAGCACGTAACAATTTTACTTGCATGGATAACGGCAGATCAGCCACTTCATCTAAAAATAAGGTGCCGCCATGGGCTGCTTGAAATAGGCCGGGCTTGTCCTCGTTAGCACCGCTAAAGCTGCCTTTTTTATGCCCAAAAAACTCACTTTCCATCAGTTCAGTGGGAATGGCGCCACAGTTAACTGGAATAAAGGGTTGTTTGGCGCGTGAGCCTTGTAAGTGGATTTGCCGTGCGACTAACTCTTTACCGCTGCCGGACTCGCCACTGATGTACACTGGAGCTTGACTGCGGGCCAGCTTATCAATTTTATTGCGTAATTTTTGCATGGGGACTGAGTGGCCGAGCAAGGGGCCTTCAGTAATCTGGACCGCGGTATCAGCTTCGCCTAGGCGCAGTGCGCTACTGACCAGTTCGCGCAGACGTTCTAAATCAACAGGCTTAGTAATAAAGTCAAAGGCGCCGGCCTTAAGAGCTTGTGTGGCCGTTTCTATGCAGCCATAGGCGGTAATCATAGCAATCGGGGTATGGCTATGGTTTTTTTGTACAAACTCAATGATATCTAAGCCCGTGCCGTCAGGCAGGCGCATATCAGTTAAACATAAGTCAAAATGTTCGCGAGCCAGCCACTGATAGGCCTCTTTGACATTGCAAGCACTGCGTGTGCGCAGATTCATACGACCGAGGGTGATCTCTAACAGTTCACGGATATCCGGCTCGTCATCAATGATCAGGGCTGTTTGTTGGCTCATCGTTATGCGCTCAATTTATGCGAGTGGGCAAAGGTTATTCTAAAGCAGCTGCCGCCGTTTTCACGGGGGGCAAAGTCTAAATGGGCTTGGTTACTTTCACAGAGTTCGCGGGAAATATACAAGCCCAGTCCGGTACCCTTGTTTTCAGTAGTAAAAAAAGGCTCAAAAAGATTGTGTTGATCTTCAAGGGCGACGCCAGGGCCGTCGTCATGGACTTCTAGTGTGGGTAAATCTGTTGTGGGGTGGCGGTAAAGGTGCAGCCAAACCTGGCTTTGTGCGTTGAGTTTGCTGCTGTAGCGCATGCCGTTTTCGACTAAGTTCATCAGCACTTGATCAAGTTGGTGTGGATCCATATGGGTTTGTAAACTACGGCCTTTAGTGGTGAGGTGCAGTATCCTATTGGGTGTGGTTTTATCTCTAAATTCGCTAACAAAGCGATGCAGCCAATATTTCAAGTCAAGCAGCTGCGGTTCCGCTTGGCGTTGTCTTGACAGTTGTAGAACATTTTCAATTACGGTATTCATGCGCCGTGATTGGTCTTGAATAATTTGTGTTAAGCGCAGGTCGGCGCTATCGAGATGACTTGATTCGTGCAGCAATTGCGCAGCATGGCTGATTGCGCCTAAGGGGTTGCGTATTTCGTGAGCAATTCCAGCCGTTAGGCGACCTAGAGCGACCAGTTTGAGTTGCTGCGCTTGCTGGTTGAGTTGTGAGCTGTCTTCTAAAAAAACCAGTATTTGCCCATTCTGATTGTTTTCCAGTTTGGCGAAGTTCGCTTGCAGTTGCGTGCCGCTGGTCATCGATTGAATGGGGTTGCTGCGCAAAGATGGGTTGCTCTGCCATTGCGCTAAGCTTTTTATTAAAGCGGGAAAGTGTGGCTTGAGGGGGCGTCCTAGCAGCTTCTCACAACCAATCATGCTTAAGGCTGCTTGATTGGCCTGTAATACGCGATGCTTAGCATCCAGCACTAAAATACCGGTGCGCATACGCTGAATAATCAGCGCATTGAGCTCTTCTAAATTGGCGACAACATTAGCGCGTTGTTTTGCTAAATATTCACTGGCACGCAAGCGACGACTGATGTCTTGAACAAAAAGTGCGGCGGCAAAACATAGCGTGCCGAGGATGCCCGCCTGCATATATTGGTTGCTGGCTGCTGGGTTAGACAGGCTTAAGTAAAATGTCAGATAAATAATGCCGGTGGCGGCCATTGCTGCAATTAGCAGGCCGATACGTCCACGTAATAAAATATTGGCGACGGCAACAGCAACAATAATCAGATTGCCAATGCCGCTGGGTGTTCCACCCGCTGCGTAGAATAATAAACTCAGTTGTGCCACATCAAATAACGCTAGGGTAAATACAGGCAGCAAACGCTCAGTGTTATGCATGCTGGCGGTAGCGATTATATTGACAATAAGGTAAGTCCAGCTGCTGTAATGAAACAGTTGACTATGGGTTATTTCAAGCAAATGCCCATCTAAATCACTGGCAATTAGTAGCACTAAAGCAAAGCCAATCAATAAGCGGTACAGATGGTACAGACGCAAGATGCGCTGCCCTTGCTGACCTGATACAGCGAGGTTGCTGTTAGTCACGGGCTTTGGGCCCTTGTTGCAGGTGTGCTGTGCTGCAATACCAGAGCTGTTTGTCTTGGATGGCGCGGTTTTCTGGTAAATGCACGTGACAATGCGCGCAACGTACCATACTTAATACCGGCGAGTTTTTTTTGCTGCTGCCGATACTGCTGTTTAAGCGGCGCCACAGCCATATGCCTAGACCAATAATAATGCCCAGTATAATTAAACGAGGTAAGCCCATCGCGCTGCTCCTTGGTCACATAGACAGTGGATTAAAGGCGCTAAGTGTACCTGTTTTTTGCATGGAGCGTGCCATCCTTGGCGGGCTCTTGCGCGATTTATAGGCTCTGCTGCTTAGCACTGAACTGTTGACCTAGGGCACGCATGTCTGAGCCGCTCGGCGCTTGGTAGACGCGCAAGTTAAATTCAGGTGCAATAGCCAATAGGTGGTCAAAAATATCTGACTGAATACCCTCGTACTCTGTCCAAATAACGGTATTGGTAAAGCAGTAAATCTCTATTGGCAAACCTTCTGAAGTAGGGCTGAGCTGGCGTACCATTAAAGTCATGCCATGCTGGTGGATACCAGGGTGGTTGCGAATATAAAAATCAATGTAAGCTCTGAATGTGCCAATATTAGTGAGCCTGCGCGAGTCTAAAGAATCCCCGCTGCGTGATTTTACATGCGCTTCATTCCACTTGTTCAGCTCATTAATTTTGTTATCAAAATAGCCGTCTAGCAGGTTAAAACGCTTCAAGTGTTCAAGTTCTTCTTTGCTTAAGAAGTGAATGCTGTGTTGGTCAATAAATAGGCTGCGTTTGATCCGGCGGCCACCGCTTTCTTGCATGCCACGCCAGTTTTTAAATGAGTCACTGATGAAGCGTTTGGTGGGGATGGTGGTGATGGTCTTATCAAAATTCTGGATTTTTACCGTGTGCAGAGCAATATCAATCACATCACCATCGGCATTGAGTTGTGGCATTTCAACCCAGTCGCCTACACGAATCAAGTCGCCAGAGGATATTTGTACGCTTGCCACCAAAGACAGCAGAGTGTCTTGGAAAATCAACATTAACACTGCCGCCATCGCACCCAGACCGGATAGCAGGATCAGCGGTGATCGATCAATGAGGGTGGCGACAATTAGAATGCTGGCAATCGCATAGATAACGATTTTAATAACTTGAATATAACCCTTGATCGGCTTCAGATAAGCGTTTCTGCGGCGCATGTACAGCAGGTTAACGACTTCTAATATGGCACCTAAGGCTAGAGCAATGGTGAGAATTATAAAACCGCCAGTAACATTTTTAACCACAGCCACGGCCGCATCAGGTAAGCCGGGTATGATGCCTACACTGGAAGAGATAATTAAGGCAGGCACGATATGTGATAAACGCTTAACAACACCAAAGTCTTGTGTCTGCGCGCCGCCTATACGGCCCAATACAGTGTAAAAGCCACGCACTAAAACATGTTTAACCAGCCAGTTGGCAAGTCCTGCGATTAATATTAAAACCAGTACGGCAACCAGTGTTTCTAGCTGTGGGTATTGGTTGAAAACTGCGAGCCAAGACAACACTTCTTCTTGCATGCCTTCCTGTATAGATAACGTTTCTTTTTGCATGGTGCCTCCTTTAAAAACGAATACTTAGCACTGTTAGGTAAAGAGGGCCAAGTTGAGTTGCTGTCTTACTAATTGTTTTGTTTTGCGGTTATATCTTCTATACGCAAGGTTAAGTAACCATCGGCTAAGCGCGCGTGCAGCGTTTGCCCAAGCTGCACTGCGTTGATGCTTGAGATGACCTGCTGTTCATCTGTAGAGCTGAGAATGCTATAACCCCGCTCCAGTGTCGCCAAGGGGCTGACCGCCTGTAAGGTTTGTAGCAAGCTGTGCAGACTCTGCTTTGCCTGATTTAAGTTGTACTTTGAGGCGCGAGCCAAGCGTTGCCGTAAAGTGTTTAGTTGCAGTTGATATGCTGAAATTGATTCCTGCGAGTGTTGCACGGCAAGTCGCGCATGCAGATGCTTAACGCTTTGCTTGCGCCGTTGCAGGCAAGCCTGCATGGCCCTTGTTAAACGCAGGCTTAAATCATCGAGGCGCTGACTGTGTTGCTGCAGGCGTTCCCGTGGATGACGTAAACGCTGACGCAAGTGTTGCAGTTGGATACGCTTGCGGGTGAGCGCTTCGTTGGTGCGCAAGCCCAGTTGGCGTTCACTGTTGCGCAGTTGCTGAAGTAACTCAGAGCGGTCCGGCGCTAGCAGCTCAGCAGCAGCGGAGGGGGTGGGTGCACGTACATCAGCAACAAAATCACTGATAGAGATATCTATTTCGTGTCCAATCGCACTCACAATGGGCGTTTGGCAGTTAGCAATGGCACGGGCTACTGCTTGCTCGTTGAAGCACCAAAGGTCTTCCAGAGAGCCACCGCCACGCGCCAAAATCAGCGCATCGTATTGAGCGCGATCTGCTAGGGCTAGCGCTTGAACAATCTGAGTGGTAGCGGCATGGCCTTGTACTGCAGTTGGAATCAGGGTGAGCTGCACATGCGGTGCGCGTCGTGCAAAGACACTGACAATATCATGCAGTACTGCGCCAGAAGGCGAGGTAATCACTCCAATCCGCTGCGGGTATTGTGGTAAAGCACGCTTACGCTCTTGGGCAAATAAGCCTTCGGCTTGCAGCGCATTTTTTAGCGCTTCAAACGCTAAGCGTAAAGCACCGTCACCGGCAGCTTCGACGCTATCGAGAATCATCTGGTAGTCGCCGCGGCCCTCATATAAGGAGACGCGACCACGCACGCGTACCAGCAAGCCATCACGCAGCAGGTCGCGCACGCGGCTGGCTTGTTGTCTAAAGATAGCGCAGCGTACTTGGGCATTGCGGTCTTTTAAAGTGAAATACACATGCCCTGATACAGGTCTGGCAATATTAGACAATTCGCCCTCAACCCAGACGTGCGGGAAAACATCTTCGAGAAGGGTGCGCGCACGTTGATTGAGTTGGCTAACGCTGAGGATTTCTCGGTCAAGCCCTAGGCGCTGGAAAGGATCAGTAAGCATGTGCTCATAATAGAGTAAGGCAAAATGATAAGCGAGGCTTGTCGTTATAATTGCACACTGAATGCTGGCTTTATTTACCGAATGGCTTGGCTATTTGTTCCTAATATGGTATAAAACGCGCCGCTTTGCTTGATTTGTTCTGGTGAAGTTTAAAATCCACACACATATCGACACGAATTTCTGGGTGCCTTCGGGTTGAAGTTCGGGATATGTGGAGGCCCAACCCGTATTACTATTTAGGAATAATCATGACTGAACAAGTCACTATGCGCGAAATGTTAAAAGCTGGTGTGCACTTCGGACACCAAACTCGCTACTGGAATCCAAAAATGGGTAAGTACATTTTTGGCGCGCGCAATAAGATTCACATTGTGAACTTAGAGAAAACCTTACCTATGTTCAATGACGCAATGTCGTTCATTGAGAAATTAGCAACAGGTAAAAACAAGATTTTATTTGTTGGTACTAAGCGTTCAGCCAGCAAAATTATTAAAGAGCAAGCAGTACGCTGCAACATGCCTTATGTTGATCACCGCTGGTTAGGTGGTATGTTGACCAACTACAAAACCATCCGTGATTCGATCAAGCGTTTGCGTGATTTAGAAACACAAGCAGAAGATGGCACCTTTGAAAAGCTCACTAAAAAAGAAGCTTTAATGCGTACGCGTGATCTAGAAAAACTAGAGCGCAGCATCGGTGGTATTAAAAACATGGGCGGTTTGCCTGATGCAATGTTTGTGGTTGACGTTGATCACGAGCGCATTGCTATTAGCGAAGCGAACAAGCTAGGTATCCCGGTAATCGGTGTTGTTGATACCAATAGCAGCCCTGAAGGTGTTGATTACATTATTCCTGGTAATGACGATGCAATCCGTGCCATCCAGTTGTACCTAGGTACAGCTGCTGATTGCGTATTGCGCGCGCGCCAAGGCAGTGCAACAACTGCTGAAGAGTTTGTTGAAGTGGTTGAGGGCTAAGGCTCTCCTAGCACCACAAGCAACACGAAAGGGGGCTTAGCGCCCCCTTTTTGCCTAATTTACGATGCAGTTTATAACTGCTGTATAGATTGATTTAAGAGGATTGTGAAGATGACTCAGATCACTGCCGCTATGGTAAAAGAACTGCGTGAGCGTACTGGCCAAGGCATGATGGATTGCAAAAAAGCCTTAGAAGTGGCTGGCGGCGACATCGAAAAAGCCATTGATGACATGCGTGCTGCAGGTGCAATTAAAGCGGCTAAGAAAGCCGGAAACATTGCAGCTGAAGGTTCTATCGCCGTTAAAGTAGCTGATGACAACAAAAGCGCAGTAATCATTGAAGTGAACTCACAAACAGACTTTTTGGCTCTGCAAGAAGACTTTAAAGGTTTTGTGGCGAACAGTTTGGAAGCAGCGTTTGCTGATAAGAGCTTAGATGTTGCTGCCCTAGTTGCAGCACAAGAACCAGCGCGTGAAGCTTTGGTTGCTAAGTGCGGTGAGAACGTTAATATTCGCCGTCTAACGCGTGTTGAAGGTGATGTGGTTGGCGCTTATCTGCACGGACACCGTATTGGTGTTGTCGTTGCATTGACCGGTGGTGATGCTGAACTGGCTAAAGATGTTGCGATGCACGTTGCTGCCAGCAACCCTCAGTTCCTCGATCCAACACAGGTTTCTGATGAAGCTATTGCTAAAGAAAAAGAAATCTTTATGGCGCTGAACGAAGAAAAGATCAAAGGTAAGCCAGACAACATCGTTGAAAATATGGTTGCTGGCCGTATCAAGAAGTTCTTGGCGGAATCGAGCTTAGTTGAGCAGCCTTTCATTAAAAACCCAGAAATCACTGTTGGTCAGCTGGTAAAACAAGCGGGCGCAACTGTTGAGTCTTTTGTGCGTTTTGAAGTGGGTGAAGGTATTGATCGTGGCGAAGTTGACTTCGCTGCAGAAGTTGCTGCCCAGTTAGCTGCTTCAAAAAAATAAGCAATAGCTTAGATAAAAAGGCTGCCCGCAATCGCGCGCAGCCTTTTTTTTAAAAAAAGACACTGTCCTTTGCGCGACTGTCTTGTAATATGTGCGCAAATTAACAGCACTGCGTGCGTTAACTGTGGGCAGATTGCGCCACAGCTGTAAAATCACATCCACAGGAGATAAAGATCATGGCCCAACAGGTCGGTGGACGCCAACCGCGCTATAAACGAATTTTACTAAAACTCAGTGGTGAGGCCTTAATGGGCGCTGAGGATTTTGGTATTGATCCTAAAGTGCTGGACCGCATGGCTTTAGAGATTGGTCAGTTGATTGGTATTGGTGTGCAAGTTGGTTTAGTGATCGGTGGCGGTAACTTATTCCGTGGTGCTGCATTGTCTGCATCCGGTATGGACCGTGTGACTGGCGACCATATGGGTATGTTAGCGACAGTAATGAACTCTTTAGCGATGCGTGATGCTTTGGAGCGCTCAAATATCCCTGCTTTAGTGATGTCGGCCATTTCTATGGTTGGGGTGACTGATCATTATGACCGCCGCAAAGCAATGGGGCATTTAAAACAAGGGAAAGTCGTTATTTTTTCTGCGGGTACCGGTAACCCGTTCTTTACCACAGACTCGGCAGGTTGCTTGCGTGGAATTGAAATCAATGCTGATGTAGTTCTTAAGGCAACTAAAGTCGATGGCGTATATACTGCCGATCCCCTTAAAGATCCGAACGCAGAAAAGTTTGATCACTTAACGTATGACGAAGTGTTGGATCGTAAGCTCGAAGTAATGGACTTAACAGCCATTTTCTTGTGCCGTGATCATAATATGCCGTTACGGGTTTTTAATATGAATAAGCCAGGCGCACTGCTCAATGTTGTTTTAGGCGGCGCGGAAGGCACCCTGATCGAGGAAAGTAAGCAATGATCAATGAGATCAAAAAAGATGCACAGGCGCGTATGCACAAGTCGATTGAGTCGCTACAGACTGCTTTTGCAAAAATTCGCACAGGTCGTGCTCATCCAGGTATTTTAGATTCAGTGATGGTGCCTTATTACGGCAGCGACACCCCCTTGAATCAAGTGGCTAACGTGACAGTTGAGGATTCACGTACCTTGGCGCTCACGGTATTTGATAAAAGCATGACGCAAGCGGTTGAGAAAGCCATATTAGTCTCTGATTTAGGATTGAATCCAGCGACCTCAGGTACCACCATTCGTGTGCCTATGCCTGCTTTAACTGAAGAAACACGTAAAAACTACACTCGACAAGCGCGTCAAGAGAGTGAGAACGCACGTGTTGCAGTACGTAATATTCGTCGTGATGCTTTAGCGCAACTGAAGGACTTGGTTAAAGAAAAAGAAATCAGCGAGGACGAAGAACGCCGTGCGGCAGATGAAATCCAAAAGCTTACTGATACTGCGGTGGATAGTGTTGATAAGCTGTTAGCAGCGAAAGAAACTGATTTGATGGCGGTGTGATACAGAGGCTGCTGTGATGAGCAAAACAACGCAGGCGCTGCAGGATATTGTCCCGCGCCATGTTGCGATTATTATGGATGGAAATAATCGCTGGGCTAAAAAGCGTTTTTTACCTGGTGTTGCTGGGCATAAAGCTGGCGTTGATGCTGTTCGAGCGGTAATCGAAGTCTGTGCTGAGGCGGGCGTTGAGGTGCTGACCTTGTTTGCCTTCTCGAGTGAGAATTGGCAGCGCCCAGAGGCTGAAGTTGGCGCTTTGATGGAGTTGTTTTTAGTGGCTTTACGTCGCGAATCAAAAAAACTCGATCAAAATGGCATTCGTTTGCGCATAATCGGTGATCGCTCACGCTTTCATTCTGAGTTGCAATTGGCTATTGAAGAGGCCGAGCAGCGCACTGCACATCACTCCAAGTTTCTCTTACAAGTGGCCGCCAACTATGGTGGACAGTGGGATATTGTTCAAGCTGCTCAGCAGTTAGCACGCTCAGTGCAGCGTGGTGAGCTCGAGCCGGAAGATATCAGTACTGAACGTCTACAGAGTTGTTTAAGTACGGCGCCACAGCCACAGCCTGATTTGTGTATCCGTACAGGTGGTGAGCGCCGTATCAGCAATTTTTTATTGTGGCAGTTAGCCTACAGTGAGCTGTACTTCTCAAATCTATATTGGCCTGACTTTAAGCATCAAGCGATGCGTGACGCATTGGCAGACTTTTCATCACGACAGCGTCGTTTTGGTAAAACCAGCGAACAAGTTGCTGTTGAAGGACGTACATCATGCTCAAACAACGAATAATAACCGCTTTATGGCTGGCGCCTTTGGCGTTAGTAGGTTTTTTCGCTTTGCAAGGTTTTGCTTTTTTAGCGTTTATTAGTGTGATCGTCGGGCTTGCCGGTTGGGAATGGGCACATCTAGCGGGTTATCACACGCAAGGGCAGCGTATTGCTTATGCTGTGCTTGTTGCTGTTACCTTAATGATGCTGAGTAAAATGAGTGCATTGATAATGCCGCTCCTTTATCTTGCTGCTGTGTGGTGGTTGCTTGCGCTTGTTATGGTGCTTAATTTCCCCAAGAGCATTGCTTTTTGGGGTGGCAACCTCGGTAAGCGCATCATGGGTTTAATTATCTTGCTGCCGGCAGGCTTGGGCTTGCTGCTGTTAAAAGCCTTGCCGCAAGGCAATATGCTGATTTTAAGTTTAATGTTGCTGGTTTGGGGTGCTGATATTGGCGCTTACTTCTTTGGCCGTGCGTTTGGTAAGCGTAAAATGGTGCCGCGCGTCAGCCCTGGTAAAAGCTGGGCGGGGTTGTTTGGTGGCTTACTGACCAGCTTGTGCATAACGTTAGGCTTGCTCATCTATTTACAAATTCCGTTGAGCCAGCTGCTGCCTCTATTGATGGGTGCTACGCTGGTGGTGTTATTTTCTGTGTTGGGCGATTTAACTGAAAGCATGTTTAAGCGGCAAGCTGGGATCAAGGACAGCAGTCAGTTGTTGCCGGGTCATGGTGGCGTCTTAGATCGAATTGATAGCCTCACTGCAGCTGCGCCAATTTTTGCTTTATTGTTGTTACTTAGCGGTTGGGTTCTGCCTTGAGCCGTATTGTGCATCAACTACAGCAGGTCACAGTGTTAGGTGCGACGGGTTCAATCGGTAGCAGTACCCTTGATGTGATCAGCCGGCACCCAGAGCGCTATCAAGTCTTTGCGTTAACCGCGCATGCACGCATCGGTGAGTTACAAACGTTGTGCTTGCGCTTCCGTCCACGTTTTGCGGTAGTGGCTGATGCAGCGCAAGCCCAGCGTTTGCAGAGCGATCTGCGTAATGCAGGCTTGGCAACTGAGGTGTTAGCGGGGCCGCAGGGCTTATGTGAAGTAGCCGCGCACCCTGATGTAGATGCGGTGATGGCAGCGATTGTCGGTGCCGCCGGTTTAGAGTCAGCAATGGCTGCGGTACAGGCTGGCAAGAAAATTCTTTTGGCCAATAAAGAAGCTCTAGTTATGTCTGGCGCATTGTTTATGCATGCGGTGCGCGAGCATGGCGCACAATTGCTGCCAATTGACAGTGAACATAATGCAATTTTCCAGTGTCTACCATGCAACTATGCAGACGGTTTAGCGCCGGTTGGCGTGCGGCGTATATTGTTAACTGCCTCGGGTGGGCCGTTTCGTAATAGCAGCTATGCTGAGTTAGAGCGCGTTACACCTGCGCAAGCGTGCGCCCATCCAAATTGGTCAATGGGGCAAAAAATCTCTGTTGATTCCGCCACCATGATGAATAAGGGTTTAGAGCTGATTGAAGCCTGCTGGCTGTTTGCCGCACGTCCTGAGCAAGTTGAAGTGGTGATTCATCCGCAAAGCGTGATTCATTCGCTGGTTGATTATGTGGATGGCTCAATGTTAGCGCAGTTGGGCAATCCCGATATGCGCACCCCGATTGCCCATGCCATGGCTTGGCCTGAGCGCATTAGCTCGGGTGTAGCACCGCTAGATTTATGTGCTTTAGCGCGTATGGATTTTGTTGCACCTGATTTAGAACGTTTTTCCTGTTTGCGTTTGGCTATTGAGGCGGCACAGGCGGGCGCGAGTGCACCGATTGTGCTCAATGCGGCTAATGAGATTGCAGTGCAAGCGTTCTTACACGGGCGCATTCGCTTTACCCAAATTCCACAATTGATTGAAGATGTATTGAATATGCAGCAGGCCAGCTCCGTGCAGAGTCTTGAGCAAGTGGTTGAAGTGGATCTGCGCGCGCGTCAATATGCTAATACGTGGTTAACTAAGCAATCAGGCAGTATAGGTATAGGTTTATGAGTGGTTTGTATATGTTGCTGGGCACCTTGATCACGCTTGGTGTTTTGGTAACCATCCATGAATACGGTCATTTTTGGGTGGCACGCCGCTGTGGGGTCAAGGTTTTACGCTTCTCCATTGGTTTTGGCACGCCTATAGTGCGCTGGCATGATCGGCATGGCACGGAGTTTGTGGTTGCTATGATCCCGCTGGGTGGCTATGTGAAAATGCTTGATGAGCGTGAAGCACCGGTGGATGAGGCGCAGCATAGTGAGTGTTTTAATCGAAAAACTGTTAGGCAGCGTATTGCGATTGTAGCTGCGGGCCCAGCGGCCAATTTTATTCTAGCCTTTGCGTTGTTTTGGTGTGTTGCCATGCTGGGCAGTCAGCAAGTTAGGCCGGTGATCGGTGAGGTGGTTGCTGATAGCTTAGTGCAGCGTGCTGGCTTGCACAGTGGTCAAGAAATTATTGCCGTGGATGGTCAAGCTGTCTCTGGCTGGGGTGATGTCAATTTAAAGCTAATCCAGCGCCTTGGTGATAGCGGTAGTTTGCGTATTGATGCCAAGTCAGCAGGTAATACAGTTGCCAGTAGCTACACGGTTACGCTGGATAAATGGCTGTATGGTGCAGATGCCCCCAACCCTATCAGTGAGCTGGGTATTGAGCCTTGGCGACCACGTGTTTCTGCTGTTGTTGCGCAGCTTGATCCTGAAGGGCCAGCGCAGTATGCAGGCCTACAACTCAATGACAAAATTGTTGCAATTGACGATCAGGCAGTCACTGATTGGCAGACAGTGGTCAATTATGTACAAGCGCGCCCCGATACAAAGATAGAATTGAGCATCGAACGTGCAGGGCAGTTGACTGAAGTGCAAGTTATGTTGAGCGCGCAGGCGACTGATACAGGCAGGCGTGGCTATTTAGGCATGGGTGTCAGCGGTGGTGAATGGCCGGCAGAGATGCTTCGAGAGGTGCGCTTTGGCCCGCTTGAGGCCGTGATTGAAGGTGCGCAGCGTACGTGGACAATGAGTGCTTTGACACTTGGCTCGCTAAAAAAGATGCTGTTTGGCGAACTCTCAGTAAAAAACTTGAGCGGACCGATAACCATTGCTAAAGTGGCGGGCGCTTCGGCTGAAAGTGGCCTAAGAAGCTTGTTGAGTTTTATGGCTTACTTAAGTATCAGTCTGGGCGTACTTAATTTATTACCAATTCCTGTGCTTGATGGTGGACATCTGTTATTTTACTTTGCAGAGTTGGTACGCGGTCGGCCGTTGTCGGAGCGTATTCAAGGCTATGGTATGCAGATTGGTATTGCCTTAGTCATTTGCGTTATGTTGCTTGCGGTAATTAATGATTTAGCGCGTTTGTAAAAATACTGATTCGCTGCGTGGCAGCGGGTTTTATATATATCGTCGAAATAGAAAGGTTTGCATGAAACGTCTGCTGTTACCTGCGGTGATATCCGCGCTAATAATATCTGAAGCTCACGCTGCACCCTTCACTGTCTCTGATATCCGTGTGAACGGTTTGCAGCGTGTATCCGCGGGCAGTGTCTTCGGTGCATTACCTTTGAACGTAGGCGAGACTGTCGATGAGAGACAGCTGGCGGAGGCGACCCGTTCTTTATTTAAGACTGGGTTTTTTGAAGATATCCAGCTCAGCCGTGATGGCGATGTGCTGATTATTACGCTGCTTGAACGACCTTCAATCTCTAGTTTGGAAATTAAAGGTAATAAAGCCATCAGTACCGATGACTTGCTTAAAGGCTTGAAACAGTCAGGTTTGGCTGAGGGTGAAATTTTCCAACAGGCGACACTCGACGGCGTACGTAATGAGTTGCAGCGCCAATACGTTGCTCAAGGCCGCTACTCAGCTAATATTGATGCCAAAGTGATTGCGCAGCCGCGTAACCGTGTCGCTCTGAAGATCGACGTTACTGAAGGTTCAGTTGCCTCCATTCAGCACATTAACGTGGTTGGCAATAAAGTCTTTAAAGATGATGACTTAATAGACCTGTTTGAGCTGAAAACTAAGAATTGGTTGTCTTTCTTTCGCAATGATGACAAATACGCCCGTGAGAAACTGTCTGGTGACTTAGAGCGATTGCGCTCGTATTACTTTGACCGTGGTTATATCAATATGGATATAACCTCAACTCAGGTTTCCATTACCCCAGATAAAAAGCACGTCTACGTCACAGTCAATATTGATGAAGGTGAGCAGTACACCATCCGCGACGTCAAACTGTCGGGTGATTTGAAAGTCCCTGAAGAAGAAATCCAAGCATTGCTGCTGTCGCGTGAAGGACAGGTTTTCTCACGCCAAGTGATGACCACGACTTCTGAATTGATTACACGACGCTTAGGTAATGATGGTTATACCTTTGCTAACGTCAATGGCGTGCCGCAGACTCATGATGAAGATAACACCGTATCGCTGACTTACGTGGTTGATCCAGGTAAGCGTGCCTATGTAAACCGTATTAACTTCCGTGGTAACACCAAAACCATGGATGAAGTGCTGCGTCGTGAAATGCGGCAAATGGAAGGTGGCTGGGCATCAACCTACCTTATTGATCAGTCAAAAACGCGTTTAGAGCGTCTAGGCTATTTTAAGGAAGTGAACGTTGAGACGCCGCAAGTACCAGGCACTGATGACCAAATTGATGTCAATTACAGTGTAGAAGAGCAGCCGTCAGGCTCGATTACAGCCAGTGTGGGTTTTGCCCAGAATGCCGGTTTGATTCTGGGTGGTTCGATCAGTCAGAGCAACTTCTTAGGTACCGGTAATCGCGTTAGCGTAGGCCTCACCCGTAGCGAATATCAAAGTAATTATAACTTTAGCTTTGTTGATCCGTACTGGACTGTTGATGGTGTGAGCTTAGGCTATAACGCTTTTTATCGTACAACTGACTACGACAAGCTTGATGTTGATGTGTCCAATTACGCGATCGATAGTTTTGGTGGTGGGATTAACGTTGGCTATCCGATCAGTGAAACTTCGCGCTTAAATTTTGGTTTAGGTGCTCAGCAAGATAAGCTTAAGACGGGTCGTTATACCGTTGAAGAAATTACTGACTTTACTGATAAAGAAGGTAAAACCTACACCAATTTTAAAGCCTCAGCGGGCTGGTCACAGTCAACTCTGAACCGCGGCATGATGGCCACGCGCGGTCATTCGCAAAGCCTAACTGCTGAAGTGACAGTGCCTGGCAGCGACTTGTCCTTTTACCGCTTAGATTACCGTGGCCAACTGTTCAAGCCAGTAAGCAAAAACTATACGCTACGCTTCCATACTGATATTGGTTATGCGGAAAGTTATGGCTCTACCTCAGAGTTGCCGTTTTATGAGCACTATTATGCTGGTGGTTTTAACTCAGTACGTGGCTTTAAAGACAGCAGTCTAGGTCCGCGTAGTACACCTAATAGCAGTGATTATGACCAAGATAACCTTCCTTTTGGTGGTAACGTCTTGATTCAGGGTGGTGTTGAACTCTTGTTCCCAATGCCTTTTGTTAAAGATCAACGCTCACTGCGGACTGTGTTGTTCTGGGACGTGGGTAATGTCTTTGATACCAGTTGCAGTTCAGAGCAAAAAGATCGCAATGAGTCCGGTTGTGGTATTGAGTACGATAACCTTGCCAGTTCCGTTGGTGTTGGCTTAACGTGGGTCACGGCGATGGGGCCATTAAGCTTTAGTTTGGGTGTTCCGATCAAAAAACCAGACAATGCGGATACTCAGGTGTTCCAGTTCTCGCTGGGTCAAACATTCTAATTTAGATTTTTACTTTATTAATAACAGTGGTTTTAGGAGTGCATCGTGCGTAAGTTGACTCAATTGGTTTTACTAACAACTGCTTTAATTAGCGGTCCTGTGTTTGCTGAAATGAAAATTGCTGTTTTGAATTATCAAATGGCGCTGTTGGAGTCCGATGCAGCGAAAAAATACGCAGTCGATGCGGAGAAGAAGTTTAGTCCGCAGCTGACTAAGCTGAAAAACCTAGAAACTGAAGCCAAGCGCATTGAAGATCGCTTGATCAAAGATGGCGAGCGTATGCAGCAAGCAGAGCTTGAGCGTTTAGAGCTTGAATATAAGCAAAAAGCCCGTGATTTCCAGATTCAATCTAAAGACCTAAACGAGTCTAAAGCCTTAGCTGATCGTGAAATGCTAGAGAAGCTAAAGCCAAAGCTTGATAAAGCGGTTGAAGAAGTACTGAAAAGCGGCAACTACGATATCGTTTTAGAGCGTGGTGCTGTGGTTGATGTTAAACCACAGTTTGATATCACGCTGCGCGTTATTGAGCGCATGAATCAGTTACGTTGATATGACACAGATACAGTTTACTCTAGCTCAGCTAGCCGAGACGCTCGGTGCTGAGCTGCGAGGTGATGCGCAAAAAGTTATCTATGCTGTTGCAACCTTACAAGATGCAACATCTGATCAATTAAGCTTTCTTGCCAATGCGCAGTACCGCAAACACTTAGATGACAGCCAAGCCGGTGCCGTGTTGCTGTCAGCCAGCGATGCTGCTGGCTACTCAGGCAACTGTTTAGTGGTGGCTGATCCCTATCTGGCCTACGCCAAACTATCACACTTCTTTGACCGAACACCTCGATATGCGCCGGGCATTCATCCCAGTGCGGTGATAGCTGAGAGCGCTTTGATTGACTCGACAGCCAGCATTGGCCCAGGCGTAGTAATCGAGGAGCATGCGGTGATAGCTGCTGGTGTGATTATTGGTGCACAGTGTTTTATTGGTGCACGCAGCTCCATTGCTGAAGGAGGTCGTTTACTTGCGCGGGTGACTTTATACCATGATGTCACTATTGGTCAGCGTGTGGTTATTCAGTCCGGTGCAGTGATTGGTGGCGAAGGTTTCGGTTTTGCTAACCAGCAAGGGGTTTGGCATAAAATTGCGCAAGTGGGTGGCGTGACGATTGGCGATGACGTTGAAATTGGTGCTAACACCACTATTGATCGCGGTGCACTGTCGGATACGCTTATTGGCAATGGGGTTAAATTAGATAACCAAATCCAAATTGCTCACAATGTGCAGATAGGCGAGAATACGGCGGTTGCCGCCTGCGTGGGTATTTCTGGCAGCGCTAAAATTGGCCGTAACTGCATGTTGGCTGGTGGTGTAGGGCTGGTTGGGCACATTGAAATATGTGACGGGGTGTTTATCACAGGAATGACCATGGTGACGCACTCCATTACTGAACCAGGCGCTTATTCATCGGGTACTGCAATGCAGCCTGCGTCTGACTGGAAGAAAAACGCTGTTCGCTTTCGGCAGCTGGATGACTTAGTTAAACGCGTTCGTACACTGGAAAAATATACTCAGAAGTGACCTCTGATCTGGATATATCATCTGATTCTTTATCGACCTTTCTAGCTAATCAGCTTTCATTTAGCGCATTAAGTGCCGTTCAGTTGAAGGTGGTAGGTTTGTGTATAGGTATTCACAGCCTCACTTATTTGATTAAGGCTTTTATATATGATGGACATCAACGAAATTCGAACACTGCTTCCGCACCGCTATCCTTTTTTGTTAGTGGACCGTGTTGCAGCGATTGATTTAGAGCAAAAAACAATCCATGCCTACAAAAATGTAAGCATTAACGAGCCTTTCTTCAACGGTCATTTTCCGCAACATCCGATTATGCCAGGTGTTTTGATTATTGAGGCTATGGCGCAAGCGGCTGGTGTGCTGGGCTTCAAGATAATGAACGCTTCGCCTGATGATGGCACTCTGTATTACTTTGTGGGTTCTGATAAGTTGCGTTTTCGCCAGCCTGTTGTGCCAGGCGATCGTCTTGACTTAAAAGCGAGCTTTATCAGCTCTAAGCGTGGTATTTGGAAGTTTAATTGCCAAGCCAGCGTGGGTGATGTAATAGTGTGTTCAGCTGAAATTATTTGTGCGGAACGCAAACTATGAGTTTAATTGATCCTCGAGCCATTATTGATCCGTCAGCTCGGCTGGCGGACGATGTGACTGTCGGTCCTTGGACGACTATTGGTCCAGGGGTTGAAATTGGCGCGGGATCAATTATTGCATCGCATGTTGTGATTAAAGGTCCGACGCGTATTGGCTGTCATAACCACATTTATCAATTTTCATCAGTGGGTGAAGATACACCTGATCTAAAATATCAAGGCGAAGCAACGCGTTTGGTGATCGGTGATCATAATGTTATTCGCGAAGGTGTGACGATTCATCGTGGTACTGTTCAAGACCGTTCTGAAACGACAATAGGCGATCATAACTTGATTATGGCCTACGCTCATATCGGTCATGACAGTGTCATTGGTAATCATTGTATTTTGGTGAATAACACCGCCCTAGCGGGGCATGTACACATGGGTGACTGGGCTATTTTGTCTGGCTACACCTTGGTGCATCAGTACTGTCATATTGGTGCGCACAGCTTTACTGCGATGGGCACCGCGGTGGGTAAAGATATTCCTGCGTTTATTACCGCTGCTGGTAATCCTGCTGAAGCACGCAGTATGAATTTTGAGGGCATGCGCCGCCGTGGCTTTTCAGACGAGGCGATACAGGCGCTGCGTCGTGCTTATAAAACTGTCTACCGCAAAGGTTTAACCGTTGAAGAGGCCTTGCAAGCCTTGACTGACAGTGAAGCGCAACATCCCGAAGTGGCCTTATTTTGTAACTCTATCCGTCAGTCCTCGCGGGGCATTACTCGCTAATGACTGAGCAAGCGCAGCAGCGGCCTTTAAAAGTAGCCCTTGTGGCCGGCGAAGCGTCGGGAGATATTTTAGGTGCTGGCTTGATGCAGGCGCTGCGCGATCACCACCCAGACATTGAGTTTATTGGTGTTGGCGGTCCATTGATGCAAGCGCAAGGATTAATCTCGTACTTTCCTATGGAACGCTTAGCGATTATGGGTTTGGTTGAGGTGCTGGGTCGTTTACCAGAACTGTTGGCTCGTCGTAAGCGCCTCATCGGTACCTTAAAAGCACAGCAACCGGATGTGTTTATTGGTATTGATGCGCCGGATTTTAACTTAACTATCGAATTGCAGTTGCGTAAAGCGGGAATTAAAACCGTGCACTATGTCAGCCCATCAGTGTGGGCGTGGCGACAAAAGCGTGTGTTTAAAATCCGTGAAGGCTGTGATCTGATGCTGACTTTGCTGCCTTTTGAGGCGCAATTTTATCAGAAGCATCAGGTGCCAGTGCTGTTTGTCGGTCACCCGTTGGCCGATAGTATTGCTATGCAGACTGATCTGCAGTCCGCGCGCGAGCAGCTGAGCTTACCTGCAGATGCACAAGTCGTGGCCTTACTGCCCGGTAGCCGTGGTGGTGAAGTGGCTAAATTGGGTGCTTTGTTTGTTGATACGGCACGCTACTTGTTGGCTGAAAAACCGCACTTACGCTTTATTATTCCCGCTGCCAACCAAGCGCGACATGCACAGTTGGCCGCGATTTTAGCGGATATGCCTCATTTACCGATCACTATTTTAGATGGTCAGTCGCAAACTGCATTGCAAGCCTGTGATGCGGTATTAATTGCTTCAGGCACTGCTACCCTTGAGGCGATGCTGTTTAAAAAGCCGATGGTGGTGGCCTATAAGTTGGCGCCGGCGAGCTATTGGCTACTGAAAAAAATGGTCAAAAGCCCTTATGTCTCTTTGCCTAACTTATTGGCAGCTGAGATGCTGGTGCCTGAGTTTATTCAGGATGCAGCGACACCTGAGGCATTAGCTGAGGCGGTGTTAGAACAGCTACGTGATGGCTCGCAACAAACGCAACGCTTTGCTGAACTGCATGAGTCCTTGCGTTGTGATGCCTCAGAGCGTGCGGCACAGGGTGTTTTGAAGTTATTGGGTCGACTCTAAATGCAACTTGAATTACTCCAGCAAGCCTATGCTGGCAAACACATTGCAGGCGTCGATGAAGTCGGGCGCGGCCCTTTATGTGGGCCTGTGGTTACCGCAGCAGTCATTTTAGATCCGCAACGACCAATTGTTGGGCTTAATGATTCAAAAAAGCTTACCGAAAAAAGGCGTGAAGCACTTTTTCTTGAAATTCAAGAAAAAGCTTTAGCATGGTGCATTGGCCGTGCTGAAGTGGAAGAGATTGACCGTTTAAATATCTTGCAGGCCACCATGCTGGCCATGCAGCGTGCGGTTGAGGGTTTATCGATTCATCCTGACTTAGCATTGATTGACGGTAACCGCTGCCCACAGCTCAGCATGCCCAGTGAGGCGGTGGTGCAGGGTGATGGTACAGTTGCTGAAATTTCTGCGGCATCCATTTTGGCCAAAGTCAGCCGTGACCGTGAGATGGCGCTATTGGACGCGCAATACCCAGGTTATGGTATTGCTAGACATAAGGGCTATCCCACCCCCGCGCATCTCCAAGCACTGCAAGAGTTAGGGCCTACACCGATCTATCGGCGCTCGTTTGCTCCGGTGCGGCGGTTTTTTGAAGACAATTGATTAGTTTCTTATAAAGCTAAGAATCAAAAGCATCAAGCATCAAGCATCAAGCATCAAGCAGCATGTGCGCATGCCGTACCGTGCAAGTGTCGTTTTTTCCTCAACGGGTCTTCCTGACCCGATTCGGGCGCGCACCATCCATGGCGCGCTTGCCACAACACCCACACACTGCTATTGATCATTGATATTGTTTTCGATTCTGTAGCATGACTCTTTTGAAGCAAGAGCATTGAGCATGATCTGTGCATGTTGCAGCGTGCAAGTGTTGTTCTTCCCTTAACACGCCCTCCTGGCGTGATGCGGGCGCTACGCCATCCCTGGCTCCGCTCGCCACAACACCCGCACACTGCTATCGATCATCGGTATAGTTTTCAAGTGTGAAGCATGGCTCTTTTAAGGCAGTGTGTTGTGCTGATAGGCAGTGTGTCTGGTCATTTTTAGTATTGTGAATGGTGAAAGTAAAACAACAATTCACACAGTTAACTTAAAAATTTCCAGAAACAGATGAGCCTTATATCAATCGCGCTAACTACACCGCTGATCAACGAGTGCTTCGGGGTTGGTGTGACAAGCGAGCCATGGATGGTGAGCGCCGGAGTTGAACCCAGGATGGGTTCATCGACGGAAAAACACCTGCCCCGAAGTACGCTATGCCACACAATGACCAGCACACCTCAAATAAAAACTTTAAAGGACAATTTGCGCATGTTGCAGCGTGCAAGTGTTGTTCTTCCCTTAACACGCCCTCCTGGCGTGATGCGGGCGCTACACCATCCCTGGCTTCGCTCGCCACAACACCCGCACACTGCTATTGATCATTGATGTGGATTTCAATTCTATAGCACGGCGCGCTTTAGGCAGATTGGCAGATGACAAACAAAAGACGGGGGTTTACTACTCAGCAATTTTCAGCTCACGCGACTTGGTATACGCGTAACGGATCTTCTCGTACTCAAAGGGTGAGTTCATTTGCCCGTAGCGCAATTTGGTGATGTAACGCCGATCAATGATTTTTAGTGCAAAAATTTCTGGATGCCGCTCGCTTTCTTTGGCGACGTTTAGCCAGTTTGCTTTAAAGTCTACCGTGTAGTCAGCCACAAGGCCGCTGGTATCGCGCAGGTTGGAGGGGCCAAGCAGCGGCAGCATCAAATAAGGGCCGTGCGGTACACCGTAATAGCCCAATGTTTGCCCAAAATCTTCACTGTTTTTAGTCAGACCCATTTTTGTAGCCGGATCCCACACGCCCGCCAGACCAAAAGTGGTGTTAAAGAAAATACGTGCAGTCGTTTCCATCGCACGGTGGCCTTTAAGTTGCAGCAGGCTGTTCACTAAGGTTGGAATTTCACCCAGGTTACTAAAAAAATTACTCACGCCAGTGCGTAAAAAGTGCGGCGTCACCTTGGTATAACCATCGACAACAGGCAAAAATACCCACTGATCAAAGCGGTAGTTAAAGTGATACACACGGCGATTCCATTGCTCCAGTGGGTCACTGATATGCAAAGCTTCTAAAGTAGAACGCTCGAATTCATGCTGCCCCAGATGCGGATTAAACACTAAATGCTGCAATGGGTTTTTGAAACCGTCAGCATCAATCTCTTCGGCCCAGCTGGTTTGTGCTAACGCCAATAGCAGCAGGCTAGCTATGCAAAAACGACGTAATAATTGAGTTTTAATCATGGAAAAACTCCAATATATCGGCCGCATTTTTGCGGTAGGCAAGATTACCCATGTGCCCCCCAAGCGGGTATACCGTCAAGCGCTCAGGCATGTGCTGCTTTAAGAACGCTAAATCACCTTGGCCCAAAATGATGTCGTCAGCATTGTGCATCACGCCAATTTTAGAGCTCGTGCTCAGATAATCGGTTAATGCATAGAGACTGCTGGCCTGAGTTAATGCGTCTAAATCGGCGATAGGATTGTCCGCTGCGGTGTTCGGCTGTTGTTTTTGTACATGTACACGCCAAAATGGCAGTAGCTGCTGCTGGATATAGCATTCGAAATCACAGAGTAAGGCCCGCTTAAAAAAGGGCGTTAAGCTGGTGCCGTCATTGATTCTTTGCTGCGGTGGCGTGATGATGCCGCGGCGATTGATTAAGTCCGAGGTGAAGTTGATATCAGCAGCGATAAAGCGAAAGGCACTGCCAATCAGCATCGCTAAGTCGTTATCAGACAGCTTTTGCGCTGAGTTTTGAAAGTCAAACAGCATCGCTTCATTGAAGTCAAAGCGGCCTTTGCTGTTGAAATAACGGCTGAGTTTATCCAGCATTAACTGGTAAAAGGTACGGGTTTCAGCAGCGTTGACGACTTGGACTTGTGCCAAACGATTGAGGTTGCTGACTGAGGTGTACAGATTGACCGGCGGGTTAAGCAGTAACACGCGCTTAAAGTTAAAAGCCTGCTCGCGCTCGTCTAAGTCACTGACGAAGGCTGCGTGTAAACCCCCTAAGCTGTAGCCGGTTAAATGCCAGTCGGTGACCTCAAGATTGTCCTGTTGTTTTTTAATGGCTCGCATCACTCGGTACAGATCTTGCGCATCTTGCGGTGAGTAACCCGGTGTAGCGTAGGGTGAAGCGCCCACCATAAAGTCATAGGCGGTTGGTGAAGACAGTTGCGCGACATGAAAGCCAGCGCCATAAAAGAGTTTTTTCAGATATTCCATTGTGCTACTGGAGTAGTGCGCCCCAGTTCCAGCAATCACAAAAATTAACGGTGCTGGGCCTGATTGTTTGGCTAAACGGTAGCGGAAGGTTTTAACTGGCCAGAAGTTGCTCGGTAAAGTGAACTTACGCTCAGGACGCAAACGCAGGCTGTAATCGCGCTGCTTAATATCTGCATCATCGGGCAAAGGTGGACGTAAGGCGCTGGGGGTGCCAGCAATGGTTGCTTCAAAAGCATTGCTGAGCGGGAATTGGTAGGCTGTATCGTGCTGCGCTGCTTGAGCGCTTAACGATAGGGCGCACAATAGACACAGCGCTGTATAGAGCGGTGTTAGCAAGCGTTTAAACATAAGAGTATCTCGCTGGATAACAGAGGCGTGCTGTATGATCGACCTGTTCTCTGTGCTGCAGTCAAATATATAGAGGTTGTGGCTTTTTGTTATGTCAGTTACTGGCGGTGATCAATCAGCCTAGCCAGCAGCAGTGCTGGGCTAGGCTGGTTATCTATTACATCACCCGTTGGCCGGGTCGTGCACCAGCATCTGGGCTGAGCAGGTGGATTTCTTCACCGCCAGGACCCGCTGCTAAAACCATACCTTCTGAGACACCAAACTTCATTTTTCGTGCGGCAAGGTTAGCAACATATAATGTCAGGCGACCTTCAAGCGCGGAAGGGTCTGGGTAGGCGCTTTTAATCCCAGAAAAGACATTACGCTTAACGCCACCCAAATCGAGGGTCAGTTGTAATAGCTTATCTGCACCTTCAACAAAGGTTGCTTTTTCGATCAAGGCAATGCGTAAGTCCACAGCGGCAAAGCTATTAAAGTCGATTTCTTTGGCCAGCGGCTCTTTCTCCAGCTCGCCATTGCTGGCAACAGCTTCGGTTTCTGCTGTGTTTTCCATTTCTAATAAATCTTCTTTAGCGGACTCAACCATAGCGTCCACATGTTTTGGGTCAACGCGGGTCAATAAAGGGCTAAAGGGATTGAGTTGATGTGCACCCAGTGAGTTACCTAAATCATTCCAGCTTAGATCAGACACATTGAGGAACTGCTCAGCATCGGAAGCCAACTTAGGCAGTACAGGTTTGAGTAGAATCACCAGTTGCTTAAACAGGTTAATGGCTTGTGAACACACAGCCTGCACTTGCGCTTGCTGGCCTTCAATTTTGTTCATCGACCACGGGGCTTGTTCAGCAATCCAGGCATTGGCGGCATCAGCCAGCGCCATGGTTTCACGCATGGCGCGGGCAAAGTCACGCGCTTCGAAGGCTTTAGCAATGGATGGTGTCGCCTCAATAAAGCGCTGCCACAGCTGTGGGTTGGGCATCTCTGCCACGAGCATGCCAGCGTTACCTTTTTGAATAAAACCAGCGCAACGACTGGCAATATTAACCACCTTACCAACCAAGTCAGAGTTTACCTTTTGGATAAAGTCATCCAAATTAAGGTCCAGATCTTCAACGCCGCGGCCCAACTTAGAAGCATAGTAGTAACGCAGGTACTCCGGATTTAAATGGTCTAAGTAAGAGCGGGCTTTAATAAAGGTGCCGCGTGATTTGGACATTTTTGCGCCATTGACGGTTAAATAACCATGCACATGCACACCGGTAGGCTTGCGGTAGCCTGCACCGTAGAGCATTGCTGGCCAAAACAGGGCGTGAAAGTTAATGATGTCTTTACCAATAAAATGGTACAGCTCGGCGGTGGAGTCTTTACTCCAGAACGCATCAAAGTCCAAGTCAGGACGACGCGCGCAGAGGTTTTTAAAGCTGGCCATATAGCCGATGGGTGCATCCAGCCACACGTAGAAATATTTGCCCGGAGCGTTTGGAATTTCAAAGCCAAAATAAGGTGCATCGCGGGAAATGTCCCACTCTTGTAAGCCGCTATCGAGCCATTCAGCGAGCTTGTTGGCGACTGACTCTTGCAAGGTGCCGCTGCGTGTCCACTCTTGCAGCATACTTTGGAAGTTGGGTAGCTTAAAGAAATAGTGCTCTGAGTCTTTTAAAACAGGAGTGGCCCCAGAAATCGCGGAGCGTGGATCTTTTAGCTCAGTAGGGTGATAGGTGGCGCCACACTTTTCACAGTTATCACCATATTGATCCGGCGTTGCGCATTTTGGGCAGGTGCCTTTAATAAAGCGGTCGGCTAAAAACATGCCTTTTTCAGGATCAAAATACTGAGTGACGGAGCGCGTAGAAATATGGCCAGCTGCTTGCAGACGCTGGTAAATGTGCTCAGAGAGTTCACGGTTTTCTTCACTGTGGGTGGTGTAGAAATTATCAAAATCCACTAGGAAGTCAGCAAAGTCAGCACTGTGCTCAGCATGCACATTGGCGATTAATTGCTCTGGGGTTATTCCTTCTGCCTCTGCACGCAGCATAATGGCAGAGCCATGCGCATCATCTGCACAGACATAAATGCATTGATTGCCGCGCATTTTTTGAAAGCGAACCCACATGTCAGTTTGAATGTATTCAAGCATATGGCCAAGGTGGATGGAGCCGTTGGCATAGGGCAGGGCGCTGGTCACTAAAATTTTGCGGGCTTCGCTCATGATCTTCCTAACTACTAAAAGTGAATAGAAATAAGCCGTCTACTATATAGGCAAAAGCTGTTTTTTTCATCCTTTGAACAGTCAGAGCTTACTGATGGTTAAGGTCTTGTAGGTCAGTTTAGGCTAGAATGATTGTCGTTTAGTCTGTTTTTGCAGTGGAGAGCGTAATGAGTGCAGTAACCCGCGTTGCGGTTGAAGAAACCTTAAGCCGCCTTATTGACCCCAATTTAAATGCCGATCCAGTCAGTGCAGGCTGTGTGCGCTCGATTGATATTAAAGGTGACCGCGTTAGCGTGCAGCTTGAGTTGGGCTATCCCGCAGATTTGTTTAAAACCGGTTGGGCGCAAATGCTGCAAATGAGTTTGGAGCAGATGCCAGGCGTAGCCAATGCTGAAGTAACAATTGATACAGTGATCCAAGCACACCATGGCCAAATTGATGTGCCTACTTTGGCCGGTGTGAAGAATGTAATCGCAGTTGCTTCAGGTAAAGGTGGTGTCGGTAAATCCACGACAGCAGCGAACCTTGCATTAGCACTAGCCCGCGAAGGGGCGCGCGTGGGTATTTTAGATGCTGATATTTATGGCCCAAGCCAAGGCATTATGTTTGGTATTGCAAGTGGTACTCAGCCAGAAGTGCGTGATCAAAAGTTTTTTGTACCAGTGCAGGCACATGGTGTTGCGGTGATGTCGATGGCATTGCTTGCCACCGATAGCACGCCGATGGTGTGGCGCGGTCCAATGGCTTCAGGTGCGTTGTTGCAGATGATCACGCAAACCGCTTGGGATAACTTGGACTACCTTGTCGTCGATATGCCACCGGGTACCGGTGATATTCAATTAACCTTGGCGCAAAAAGTACCAGTAGCCGGTGCTGTTATTGTCACCACTCCACAAGACATTGCTTTGCTTGATGCACGTAAAGGCATTGAGATGTTCCGTAAAGTGAATATCCCGATTTTGGGTGTTGTGGAAAATATGGCCGTGCACATTTGTTCAAATTGCGGGCATGCTGAGCATTTGTTTGGTGAGGGTGGTGGTGAGCGTTTAGCGGCCAGTTATGGTGCAGAGCTGTTGGCATCATTGCCGTTATCCATGGCCATTCGTTTGCAGTGCGATGGTGGCGAGCCCACTGCTGGTGCAGACCCTGAGAGTCAGATTGCAATGATTTATCAGCAGTTGGCGCGCACTGTCGGTGCACGCATCAGCGCTCTGAGTAAACAGAGTGCAGCCATGCCAACAATAGAAATCAGCGACGATTAACCCATCGGGTTACATAGCAAAGGTGCTTGCTAATAAGCACCTTTGCTGCATTAAGGAGAAATGAAATGAGTTTTACCGTGTATCTTTCCGGAGAAATCCACACCACATGGCGAGAAGAAATTCAGCAGGGTGCGCAGGCGTTAGGCTTAGATATTGCCTTTACTTCTGCAGTTACGGATCACGATGCCAGTGATGCGGCGGGTGATCATTTAGGCGCACAGGAACAGAGCTTTTGGCGCGATCACCAATCCGCTAAAGTGAATGCTATTCGTACCAAAACCCTGATTGAAAGCAGTGATCTGGTTGTTGTGCGTTTTGGTGATAAGTTTAAACAGTGGAATGCGGCGTTTGATGCGGGTTACTGCGCTGCCTTGGGCAAGCCCTACATTACCTTGCACGCTGAAGATATCATTCACCCGCTTAAAGAAGTGGACGCGGCAGCCATGGCGTGGACGACTACGCCTGCTCAGGTTGTTGAGATTTTGCGTTATATCACCCAAGCCTAAGCCCAAGTTGTATCAGGCGGTGAGTCTTTGCCGCCTGTTGTCTAAGCCCGTTCTGGGCATTTCAAAGCGGCAAAGCACTGCCGATCAGTCAGATAATTGACAGACAGTATTTCCTAAGTTATTGATTTTAATGCTTTTAGCGCTTTGGCATAAGTATTGCATTGTAATGAGCAAGATGAATTACAAGCAGGTGTTGCGCTATGAGCATCAATTTCGATAAAGCCCTTGGCATCCATGAGCAGGCTCTGAGTTTTCGCGCCCAGCGTGCTGAAGTGCTGGCCAATAATATCGCCAATGCTGATACACCACATTATAAAGCGCGTGATTTAGATTTCGCCAGTGTGCTGTCGGCTCAAGCTGAGCAGGCAGCACAGAAGCAGCCATTGATGCAACGTACCAATAGTCAGCATTTTGACGTTGCGCCCTTGCAGTTGGCTGATCCTGCGTTGCGTTTTCGTAATCCACATCATGCATCTATTGATCAAAACAGCGTTGACTTGCAGGTTGAACAGTCCACTTATGCGGAAAACTCAGTGCAGTTTCAAGCCAGCTTTACACTATTAAACAGTAAGTTCAAAGGGCTGATGTCAGCTCTGCGCGGCGACTAAAGGAGTACCCAGTTATGTCTCTTTCCAGCGTTTTTAACATTGCCGGTAGCGGTATGAGTGCACAAAGTACGCGCTTAAATACGATTTCCAGCAACATTGCCAACGCCGAAACGGTGTCCTCTAGCATTGATCAAACCTACCGTGCTCGGCACCCCGTATTTGCCACAGTCTTTCAAGACAGTGTTAACGGTGGCGTAGGTCAGGGCTCTTTATTTGCCGATCAAGATCAGGCCGGCCAAGGCGTGCAGGTGATGGGCATTATTGAGGATCAAAGTGAATTGCAGCCACGCTATGAGCCCAATCACCCATCAGCCAATGCCGATGGCTATGTGTTTTACCCGAATGTAAACGTGGTGGAGGAAATGGCTGACATGATTTCTGCCAGCCGTGCATTTCAAACCAACGTTGAAATGATGAATACCGCTAAGCAGATGATGCAGCGCGTACTCACATTAGGCCAGTAAGCCTTAGGAGGCAGCAATGAGCGCAGCAGGAGTCAGTGCCGCCGGTGCAGTGTTGGATCAGTACCAACACTCGACCAAGGCAGGCGGAAAAGAAGAGTTAGGCAAAAATGAGTTTTTAGAATTGCTGGTTGCCCAGCTCAATAACCAGAACCCATTAGAGCCGCAAAGTAACGGGGACTTTATTGCCCAGCTGGCGCAGTTCAGTACTGTAGAAGGGGTTGAAAAGCTCAATGGCAGTATGCAAACCATTTTATCGGGTTATCAGTCATCGCAAGCGTTACAAGCTTCGTCTTTAGTGGGCCGCAAGGTGATTGTGCCTAACGATAGGGCAGTGGTGGATACCTCGGAAACCTTTAAAGCCAGCTTGGTGCTTCCGCAAAGCAGCAGTAACGTGTATGTCAACGTGTATGGTGCAGATGGCACTTTAGCAACGCGCATTAACATGGGTGCGCAAGAGGCTGGTCAAGTCAGCTTTATGTGGGATGGGAAAAATAGCGACGGCGAAATTATGCAACCAGGGACTTATAAGTTTGAAGCGCAAGCCAGCATCGATGGTGAAACCAAAGGCTTATACACCTTGCTGCCAGCTAACGTTGACAGTGTCACGCTGGGTCAAGGCGGTGGGGAGCTGTTATTGAATTTAGCGGGATTGGGCTCAGTACCATTGTCCCAAGTGCAGATTATTGGTCAGTGATCTTAACGAATTGCCAACTGTCGGACGACCGGCAAGGAGAATAACATGTCATTTAATATTGGCCTTAGTGGCTTACGTGCAGCGACCAAAGACCTTAATGTCACAGGTAATAATATTGCCAACGCGGGCACTGCAGGTTTTAAACAGTCGCGCGCAGAGTTTTCAGATGTCTACGCGGCCTCTGTGCTCGGTACCGGTAAAAATCAGCAGGGCAGTGGGGTCTTGCTGTCGAATGTGTCGCAGCTGTTTAATCAGGGCAATATCAACTACACGCAAAATGCGCTTGACTTAGCGATTAACGGAAATGGTTTTTTCCAGGTCAGCAACAATGGCGCAATCAGCTATACGCGTGCGGGTTATTTTGGCACTGATAATGAAGGCTTTATTGTTGATAACTTTGGCTACAACTTGCAGGGTTATCCGATTGACGGCAATGGCGCCCTTGAAAACGGTCGAATCACGAACTTGCAGATTCAAACCAGCAGTCAAGAGCCAAAACCCACCAGTAAAATTGAGCAATCATTTAATCTGAATTCAACTAATAGTGTGCCGTTAAATGCGCCCTTTGATCCGGCTGACCCGCAAAGTTATAACTCATCAACGTCCACCAATATTTATGATACACAAGGCAATGCTCACGTATTGACCCAGTATTTTGTAAAACTAGCGCCTGATGCGGCGGCTGTTCCACCTGTTCTGCCAAATTCGTGGAGCATGAATACTTTAATTGACGGTGTGCATCCAACGACGAGTGTTCCTAACGACCCGCTTATCACAACCTTGAGATTTAGTGAGTCTGGCAAATTGGAGCTGCCAAGCAATGGTGAGGTGAGTTTAAATGGCTGGGTGCCTGTCGCTTTAACAGGCAATCCGCCCGTAGCAACGCCTAATGGTGCGGTATCTAACCCTACAGTGACGTTGGATATGCGCAAGGCTACGCAGTTTGCTAATGCCTTTGCGGTTAATGCTGTCGCGCAAGATGGTTACACCACGGGTGAGCTAGCAGGTATCGAAATTGATGACAGTGGTAAGATTTTTGCGCGCTACACCAACGGGCAATCCAAGGTGCAAGGTCAAGTGATATTAGCCGACTTCGCTAACGTGCAAGGTTTGACGCCAGTGGGCAAAACTCAGTGGGTGCAATCCTTAGCCTCTGGTGAACCGGTGCGAAACCCAGGTGGTACGGGTACATTGGGAGCGATTCAAGCGGGTGCGTTGGAAGATTCTAACGTTGAGCTGTCTGATCAGCTGGTTAACTTAATTGTGGCACAGCGTAACTATCAGGCCAATGCGAAAACCATTGAAACTGAAAGTGCCATTACCCAGACGATTATTAACTTACGTTAAAAACCTGCAGTTTTAAGCACAAAAAAGCGCGCTCATTGGCGCGCTTTTTTGTGTGGCTAAATTGGTTATTCAATACGCTTAATAGTCTTAATAATGACCGGGTCAATGGGTACGTTTTCACTACGACCGAAGGTGTGGGTTTTAACTTGGGCAATTTGATCAACTACATCCATACCGCGCACGACTTTAGCAAACACCGCATAGCCGAAATCACGGCTGCTATGATTTAAAAAATCATTGTCAGCATGGTTGATAAAAAACTGCATGGTTGCTGAGTCTGGCGAGGCGGTGCGCGCCATCGCAACGGTGCCACGATCATTTGTTAAACCATTGTCCGCTTCGTTTTTAATGGCAGGCTTAGTGGCTTTTTGTTGCATGTAACGGTCAAAGCCACCGCCTTGTATCATAAAGTCGGCAATCACACGGTGAAAAATCGTGCCATCATAGCGCTCAGCATCAACATAGCTGAGAAAGTTGTCGACCGTGATCGGAGCTTTATCTGCTTGCAATTCCAACTCGATTTCACCAAAGCTGGTATCAAGCACGACATGGGGATTGTTAGCTGCAAACAAGTTGCCAGCCATCAATAACATACAGCCTGTCATTAGAAGTTTTTTTAGCATAGATGCCTCACTTTATCGAAATTAAAGTAGCCAGCTGCTAACAATGAAGCGCTCTGGCTGATCTAGGGTCAAGGGTCGTGCATAACGCGAGTTTTGACTAAGCGGCAGTTTAACACGCTGTATTTTTTCAATGTATGCCATTTTTTTCAGGTATTGAGTTCAGTCAAGACAGGCCTACTTGATTAGGCTCGTTGCCAGTCAAAGCTGAGCACTTGCGCAATATTTTTCGCGTCCAATGCATGCAATAAAACGCGATCTAGGCCCAAAGCAACACCGGCGCAATCAGGCAAGCCATGCTCAAGTGCAGCGATAAGATTGACATCATGCGGGCGTTCAGTGCCTTGCAGTTCATGCTGAAAGCGTTGCAATTGCTGCTCGGCATCGGTGAGCTCTTGATAGCCATTGGCCAGCTCCATACCGTTAAAAAATACTTCAAAACGCTGAGCAATCAGCACGCCTTGCTCGTTTTTGCCCAACTTGGCTAATGCGGCTTGCGAAGCGGGGAATTGGTCAATAAACACCAGAGTGTTGTGTGGTAATGCTGGCTCAACTTGATGGCTCATTATTACGTCTAGCCAGCCATCACGGTCTAAACCTAAATCAGCGTTGGCTAACTGTTGGCCGTGCTGGGCGATGGTTTGATCACTGCAGCGATGGACGTCCAGCTGTGCATAGGTATGCAAGGCCTGCGCATAGCTGAGATGCACGCTTGGCAAGTCGTTAAAGCGCGTTGCCAGTAACAGCTGCAGTAGCTCAGCAACCTCATCCATTAGTCGGCGGTGCGTCCAGCCCACTCGGTACCATTCCAGCATTGTAAACTCAGGGTTATGGCGTGTGCCGGCTTCACCGGCACGAAAGACTTTGCAAATTTGATAGATGTCACCGTAGCCCGCACAGAGCAGACGTTTCATTGCGTATTCAGGTGAGGTATGCAGCCAGCGTTGCCCCGCTTGCATCGGCATAATATTGGGGTCGGCAACTGGCGCTTGTGATAAAAGAGGTGTTTCAACTTCCAGCACTGAGCGCGCACAGAAGTAGTCACGAATTGTGCGGTACAGATGTTGGCGTGCGACTAATGCGCTGCGCGATGCGCTGGGTGACCAAGTGCTCATAGTTGGTATTTTATCCTGTAATAAATAAGGGAGCATCAAGCTCCCTTTTATACGCTAGCGCAAAAGATTTATGCGCGGCTGACATACTCGCCGCTGCGGGTATCAATTTTGAGCGTTTCGCCTTCAACAATAAACAATGGCACACGCACCACCGCGCCGGTGCTGAGCGTGGCTGGCTTAGAACCACCTTGTGCAGTGTCACCTTTTAAGCCTGGGTCGGTTTCTACCACATCCAGTTCAACAAAATTTGGTGCAGTCACTGATACCACCGCATCGTTGTATAAAGTTACTTCATAGACAACTTGCTCTTTAAGCCATTTGACGGTGTCACCAACGGCTTCGCTACTGGCAGCCAACTGTTCAAATGAACCATCGGTTGCCATGAAATACCAAAACTCATCATCGTTGTATAAATATTCCATATCGCGTTCGATGATATCAGCGCTTTCTAAACTTTCACCTGACTTAAAGGTACGCTCCCACACGCGTTGGGTGCGGATGCTGCGTAACTTTACACGGCTAAATGCTTGACCTTTGCCGGGCTTAACAAATTCGATATCAATCATGATGCAAGGTTCGTTATCCACCATGACGCGCAGTCCTGGTTTGAATTCGTTGGTAGAATAGTTGGCCATAATGCAATCCTGTCGTGTTTAAGGTCTTATAAAATGCCTAGTGTAGCGCAAACCGAGAAGTTTTCCCCCCTTGCTGGCTGGGGGCAGATACTCGCCCAGTCTTTGCGCAGTTGTGATGAACTGTTAGCTGCTGTGCAATTGCAGGCCACAGATTTTCCTGATGGGTTAAGCGCTGCCAAGCACTTTCCAGTATTGGTGCCGCGCCCTTTTGTCGGGCGGATGCGCAAAGGCGATCCGTTTGATCCATTGCTGCTGCAAGTGTTGCCGTTGGGTGCAGAGCGGCACGTACATCCAGAGTTTAGTGCTGATCCGCTGGGAGAGCAAAGCAGCAATGTGGCAACTGGGGTGATTCATAAATACCACGGCCGCGTATTGTTATTGGCGGCCAGTGCTTGTGCTGTCAATTGCCGCTATTGTTTTCGCCGGCACTTTCCTTACAGCGAAAACCGCTTAGGGCGCGCGCAGTGGCAGTCGGCGTTGAATTATATTGCTCAAGACTCGAGCATTACTGAAGTGATTCTAAGTGGTGGCGATCCGCTGATGCTGCAAGATGAGCACTTGGCTGAGTTGGTGGAGAGTATTGCGCAGATAGCCCACGTGCAGCGCTTGCGCGTTCATTCGCGCTTGCCGGTGGTGATAGCCGAGCGCTTGACCGATCAACTGACGGATATTTTAACCCGTACCCGCTTGCGCAGCAGCTTGGTCTTGCATGTCAATCATCCGCGCGAGCTTACGCCTGTGCATGCCGAGCGTTTAGCGCTTATGCGCCAGGCAGGAGTTACTTTATTAAATCAAACGGTTTTGCTTAAAGGTGTCAATGATAGTGCTGAAGTGCTGATTGAACTGAGTGAAACCTTATTTGATCACCATCTATTGCCCTATTACTTGCATGTGTTGGATCGCGTGCAGGGTGCGCAGCATTTTGATCTGAGCAGCACCCAAGTCTATGCACTGTATCAGCAGATGCTGGCTAAATTGCCGGGCTATTTAGTGCCGAAACTGGTGCGCGAAGAAGCAGGGCAGCCGCATAAAACACCATTACATGCTTTTTGAGGATCAAGTCCAGACAAATCCACCGCAAACAAGGTGCGGCTTGCTACACTGCACTCTGCATTTATTAAGGTTAGAAAATTTTTGTGAGTACACCTACTGATTTTGCCAGCTTGCCGTTACCGGCAGCATTGTTAACGAATTTAGCTGATTTGGGCTACAGCAGCATGACCGCCATCCAAGCGCAAAGCTTGCCGGTGATTCTCAAGGGCATGGACGTAATTGCCCAAGCCAAAACCGGCAGCGGTAAAACCGCAGCCTTTGGGGTTGGCATCTTGTCTCCACTCAATCCACGCTATTTTGGCTGCCAAGCGTTGGTGCTGTGTCCGACCCGTGAACTGGCTGACCAAGTGGCGAAAGAGATTCGTCGTTTGGCCCGTGCGGAAGGCAATATTAAGGTCTTGACCCTGTGTGGTGGCGTATCTTTTGGCCCGCAAGTCGGCTCACTGGAGCACGGCGTACATATCGTTGTCGGTACGCCTGGACGTGTTTTAGAGCATGCACGTAAAGGCACCTTGGACTTATCCGGACTCAATACCCTAGTGCTGGACGAAGCGGATCGCATGCTGGATATGGGCTTTTATGACAGCATCGCTGACATCATTGAGTTCACTCCTGAGCGTCGTCAGACGTTACTGTTTTCAGCGACTTTTCCTGATGGTATTCAGCAGCTGGCGTCAAAATTCTTACGTCAGCCGCAGCATATTAAAGCCGATGTCGAACATGCTGAACATCAAATCGAACAGCATTTTTATGAAATCAATCCAGAGCAACGTCAAGAGGCAGTGGAGCGTATTCTGCGCCATTACCGCCCTGAAGCCTGCGTGGCGTTTTGTTTTACCAAGCAGCAAACTCAAGAACTGGCGGACTACCTCAATAGTCAGAAAATATCTGCGTTGGCCTTGCACGGTGATTTAGAGCAGCGTGAGCGTGATCAGGTGTTGGCGTTGTTTAGTAATCGCAGCTGCAGCGTGCTGGTTGCCACTGATGTGGCGGCGCGCGGCTTGGACATTGATGCGCTGCCGATGGTGATCAACGTTGAGCTGGCGCGTGATGCTGAAATCCATACGCACCGTATTGGCCGTACTGGACGTGCGGGCGCGAAAGGCATGGCAATCAGTTTAGTTGCCCCCAAAGAAGGCAATCGCGCCAGTGCCGTTGAAGAGCTGCTTAAAAAACCATTGAGCTGGCATTCGCTCAATGCTTTGAAAGAGTCTGATGGCCAGCCTTTATTACCGGCAATGGCGACTTTATGTATTTCTGCGGGCCGTAAAGATAAATTGCGCCCAGGCGATATTCTTGGTGCGTTGACCGGTATTGGCGGCTTAACAGGTGCGCAGGTGGGTAAGATTTCGATCTTTGATCACCAGGCCTTTGTTGCCGTAGAACGCTTATTGGCACGTCAAACCCAGCAGCGCTTAGAAGCGGGCAAAATCAAAGGCCGTAGTTTAAAAGTGCGGGTGCTTTAATCAACTGCGCGGCTGGTACTGTGTCTCGTATGGACTAGCTTTTGTTGCGCAATGGCGTCAGTAATTCGCTGAGGCCGTTGTGGTCGATTTCATGCATCAGCTCTAGTAGCCGGCCCAAGTCGCTTTTTGGAAAGCCTTCGCGGGCAAACCAATTAAGGTATTGACCGGGTAAATCTGCAATCAGTCGGCCTTGGTATTTACCAAAGGGCATTTGAGTGGTGACGAGGCGTTGTAAGTCTTTAGGCTGCATGGGCTTTATTTCAGGATACTAACGGGGGCTGCTATAGTCGCAAATATTGCTGCGTTGTGCATGCTGACAATGCGATTGATGAAAACTCAGTCAGCCTATCACTTATTTTTATTGTTAAAGAGGGTTCAAATGATTGTAAAAGGTTTGCGTAATGGTTTAGGGCAATTGATTATTTTTGCAGATTGGTTGACGCGTCCTAAAGGGCAGCAGCGCACTGCAGAAAAACAAGCCGAAGTGGATGCGGCAACGGCTCAGCTGGCTTTGTATCAGTTTAATGCCTGCCCATTTTGCGTGAAAGTGCGCCGTGCGATGCATGCTTTAAATCTTAAAATTGAGCTGCGTGATGCGAAAAATAATCAGCAGTTTCGTCAAGAGCTTGAGCAGCAGGGTGGGCGTATTAAAGTGCCGTGCTTGCGTATTGAAGAAGAGGGTGAAGTGCGTTGGATGTATGAGTCCAATGACATTATTGCTTATCTGAAAGAGCGTTTTGCTTAAGATTGTGTTTGTTGTGCTTTAGTTTTTTAAGAGCGAGTGCGGGATGCGCCAATGATTCCTTAAACTTTTTTATTGGAGTGTACTGGTCATTGCGTGGTATAGCGTATTCAGAGGCGTTTGTTCGTTAGTTTTTAATAGCTCTTGCGTGGCATAGCGTGCTCTGGCGTTGGTGTATGTTAGCCCGTTTTAACAGCTTGTGCGTGGCATGGCGTACTTCGGGGTAGGTGTTTTTCCGTCGATGAACCCATCCTGGGTTCAACTCCGGCGCTCGCCGTCCTTGGCTCGCTCGTCACACCAACCCCGAAGCACTCGTTGATCAGCGGCGTAGTTAGCACGATTGATATAAGGCTCGTTTGTATCTGGAAGCTTTGTGTTTATACGCTAAGTTTGGTGGGTGGTTTTTTGTTCTGGTTCTGGTTTTGACTATGACTATGGCTCTGAACTCTAAGGATTGCTCTTGGCTGTGCTGGCTTAAGTTTTTATAAGACGAGCAAACCCTAGCGCAGATCAATGCTCCTGCTTTAAAAGAGCCATGCTACACACATGAAAACAACATCAATGATCAACTGCAGTGTGCGGGTGTTGTGGCGAGCGAAGCCATGGATGGCGCAGCGCCCGCATCACGCCAGGATGGCGTGTTAAGGGAAGAACAACACTTGCACGCTGCAACATGCGCCAACTGTTCCTGAAAGTTTTTTTACTTAAGGTGCGCTGGTCATTGCGTGGCATAGCGTATTCAGAGGCGTTTGTTCGTTAGTTTTTAATAGCTCTTGCGTGGCATACCGTGCTCTGGCGTTGGTGTTTGTTAGCCCGTTTTTAATAGCTTGTGCGTGGCATACCGTACTCCGGAGTTGGTGTTTGTTAGCCCGTTTTAACAGCTTGTGCGTGGCATAGCGTACTTCGGGGTAGGTGTTTATCCGTCGATGAACCCATCCTGGGTTCAACTCCGGCGCTCGCCATCCTTGGCTCGCTTGTCACACCAACCCCGAAGCACTCATTGATCAGCGGAGTTGTTGGCACGATTGTTATAGGGCTCGTCTGATTTTGAATATGAGCTTGCAGAACTTGCAGAAAATGCTTGATGCTCGATTTTAAAGCAGCGTAGCTAGATTAATTTGATCACTGCGTTCAATGTTTTCTGTCAGCGCTCGACATAAGCTTAAAAACTCACTCATAGCATCACTTTGAAACTTATGTTTATGCCAGATAAAAGTAAACTGGCGGGTGAGGTTTAACTCTGGGGTTTCAATCGCCACTAAACTGCCACGTTTAAAAGCATCACGCAGTGCTAAACGAGAAATACAGCCAATCCCTAAACCTGACTCCACTGCGCGTTTAATCGCTTCAGTGTGTTCCAGCTCTAAGCGAATATGAATCGGCCGCTGATGGCGTTGAAAGGCTTGCTCGAAGGCTAAACGCGTCCCCGATCCTTGCTCACGAACAATCCAAGCCTCATCGGTTAGATCATTGAGACTGGCTTTTCCCTGCTGAGCTAACGGGTGTTGTGGTGCGCAAAAAACCACCAACTCATCGGCAACCCAAGGTTCGGCAATAATGTCATTGTCTTGCTGGTAGCCCTCAATTAAACCTAAATCCAACTGATAATTAGCGACTTGTTGAACAATTTGCGCGGTGTTGTGCACATGCAGGCGAACTTTGCAGCTTGGGTGCTGCTGCATAAAATGACCGATCAATAACGTCGCTAAATAATTACCAATGGTCATGGTCGCGCCTACGGAGAGTGAGCCAAAGCCATGGCTGTCGGTCAGTATGCTCTCTAAGGCTTCTGCTTGCTCAAGCAGAGCCAGTGCACGCGGCAATAACTGCAGGCCTAAGGCATTGATAATTAAACGTTTTCCTGCGCGATCAAAAAGTAAACAATCATAGCTACGCTCAAGCTCTTTCAGTGCTGTGCTGGCAGCTGATTGTGACATGGCCAGTTGCTCGGCTGCTTTAGAAACACTTTGCTGCTGCGCTACACAGGTAAACACCTGCAATTGGCGAAGACTAAAACGCATATCTGTATTCCTGATATAATTTATGCATATTATCAATTTAACAGATTAGGGTTTTAAACCTACACTCGAGTTAGACAAATTTTTACCCTGGAGCGTGTTATGAGCAATTTGAATGTTGAGCAGGTGTTAAGGAGCCTCTGAAAATCTCAGCTTATTATTGAGCTTTTCAGAAAATGACTCGAAAACTCAAAAAAACAGCTAAAAAAGGCCGTTTTCGAGGTAAAACCACCTCTTTTAGCCCTTAATTCGCCGTTTTGGCGGATTAAGGGCGCACTAACCCTAAGCCAGCAAGTATTTTCTGCTGATCATGAGGTTCGTTAGTCCTGCTAGCAGGCATAAACGGTTATGGTTTTTATCAAGCCCTTTGTAACGGACTTTGTTATAGCCAAATACGCACTTGATGTAGCGAAACGGATGCTCAACTTTAGCGCGTAGCTTGGCTTTCATTTTTTCAATTTCCTGCTCATTTTCGGTCATGGTTTTACGCTTACTGATTCGAGCACTGATCAGCCAGGCAAGATTTTTGCGCTCTTTGTTTTCCCTGCGTTTTTCAACACCTAGGTATCCAGCATCACCAAATACACGCTTTTCTTCGCCATGTAGAAGGCTTGCAGTCATGGTTACGTCGTGCACATTGGCAGCCGTACTTTCCACGCTATGAATCATACCTGTGACATCATCCACGCCGATATGCATCTTCATGCCAAAGTGCCATTGGTTGCCTTTCTTGCTGGAATGCATTTCTGGGTCGCGCTTGCGGCTTTGATTTTTCGTTGAGCTCGGTGCGGAAATAATGCTGGCATCCACAATGGTGCCTTCGCGAAACAGCAAGCCTTGATGCTGCAAGTGCTTGTTAATTTCCTTCAGAAATAGCTTGCCCAGCCCATGCTTTTCAAGGAAGTGACGGAAGTTTAAAATCGTTGTTTCATCAGGAATATTGTCTGACAAACGCAATCCTGCAAAGCGGCGTATTGATTCAATTTCATACAGCGAATCTTCCAGAGCAGGATCGCTAAGGTTGTAGAACAACTGCAAGCAATGCACACGCAGCATCACACTGAGCGGATAAGGGGGACGCCCCATTTCACCTTTTGGGTAATGCTTAGCGGCGCGATTCTCCAAGCGCTTCCAAGGAATAATGGCATCCATTTTTTCCAAGAAAATCTCACGACGCGTCTTACGCTTTTTGTTCTGGTACTCTGCTTCGGCAAAGGTCAGTTGGCTCATGATTCGGCTCACTGGGCAAAAAAAAGGTCGATGCGGCTATTATCGCAAAAAGTGGGGAGTTATTCAGAGGCTCCTTAAGTGTTCATCACTGGAATGACAGCCTATTCAGTTTTAAAACCACCCGTAATCCTGGGTTGCGTTTTGAAAACGGGCAGTTTGTGATGATTGGTCTTGAAGTAGAAGGCCGACCCTTAATGCGTGCCTATTCAATTGTCAGCCCCAATTACGAAGATCATTTAGAGTTTTTCAGTATTAAAGTGCCTGATGGTCCGCTGACTTCGCGTTTGCAGCACCTTAAAGTAGGGGATCAAATTAGGGTCAGCAAAAAACCTACCGGCACTTTATTGCTGGGGGATTTGCTGCCGGGTAAGCATTTGTATTTGCTCAGTACCGGTACCGGCTTGGCACCTTTTATTAGCGTGATTCAAGACCCTGAAACCTATGAACGCTTCGAAAAAGTGATTTTGGTGCACGGTGTGCGTCATGTCAGTGATGTTGCCTATAGTGATTTTATTACTGAGAACTTACCGCAAAATGAGTTTTTTGGAGAGCAGCTGCGTGATCAGTTAATTTATTATCCGACCGTGACTCGCGAGCCGTTTCGCAACCAAGGGCGCATTACCGAGCTGATGCGCAGCGGTACGTTATTTACAGACATCGGTTTGCCCGCGATCAATCCTGAGCATGATCGTGTGATGATTTGCGGTGGCCCAGAGATGCTGGATGACACCAGCAGCCTGCTCAACGAGCTTGGCTTTAAAGTATCACCGCGTTTAGGTACAGCGGGTGATTATGTGATTGAGCGTGCATTTGTTGAGAAGTAGCCAGGCTTAAGCGGTGCTTGTTAAGTGATAAGCACCCGCCTACAAAAACACCGCCAATTGGCGGTGTTTTTGTAGCACTAGAGTTAGATTGTAGGCTTAGCGCAGCAGATCGAATACTTTTTTAGCGACATCACTGGCCGCTTGTGCAGGGTTTTGGCGGATTGAGGCTTCTTGTTCAGCGATGATAGTAAATAAACCATCCAATGCTTGCTCGGTCACATAGCTCTCGATTGAAGCATCCTTAGCATCGATCATGCCAAAACTGGAGGCTTGGCGTGCAAAGGCATTGTACTGCTGTGCCAATCCAGAGGACTGGGTGACTTGTTCAATCATCGGTAAAAAGCGGGTGCGTAATTGCTCACGGCTACTTTTATCGAGGTAGGCTGTCGCTGAGTTATCTGGACCGCTCAAAATGCTTTTGGCATCACTAATGGTCATTTTTTTCACAGCATCGAGCAGCAGTTCTTGTGCGTGAGGTACTGCCGCTTCGGCGGCGCGGTTCATGCTGTCCTCTAAGGCTGTAACGTGCTGACCTTGTCCGAACATTTTCATGGTGCGTGCTATTTTACCAAGGTTGCCCGGCAACTCGATACGCACGTCAGGGTTCTTATTAAAACCGCCAGGTTTACTCAACTGCTCAACGGCGATACGCGTGCTTTGCTCAAGCATGGCTTTCATGCCGTCACCAGCTTGGTTTTGGCTTAGATCATTGAGTGATAAAGCACAGGCTTGAGCGGCAAATAGCAGTCCCAAAAATCCAGTTAAATAGGCGCGCATAATGTTTATCCTCAGTTAGGAAACGCTTAGATAGCGCTTTTTAATGTCTGTTCCGGAAGCAGAGCTGCTGCTTCACGATCCAGCACAATGGTTAAGTTTTTATGCTGTTTAAGGGCTGATGCAGGCAGTTGTTCATCAATTTCACTGTTAAAAAACTGCGCCATGATGTTGCTTTTATTGCTGCCAGTTGCAACGAGAATAATTTCTTTAGCATCTAAGATATCTTGGATACCCATGGTGATAGCGTAGGTAGGCATCTGGCTTTGTTCAGCAAAGAAGCGACTATTATCAATACGGGTTTGCTCAGACAGTTGGACGACATGGGTGCGACTGGCAAAGCTGGTTTGCGGTTCGTTAAAACCAATATGGCCATTTGAACCAATGCCCAGCAACTGTAAATCCAATCCGCCAAGGGTTTGAATGATACTTGAGTATGCGCTGCAGACCGATTCAGTATCAGTGGCTAAACCATCTGGTAGGTGAATGTGGTCAGCGGGTATATTGAGATGATTGAACAGGTGCTCATACATAAAATAGTTATAACTTTGCGGGTGCTGGGGGGCTAAACCCATATACTCATCTAAGTTGAATGTGGTCAGTTGTGACACATCCAGGGGTGCCTGTTGTATGTACTCTAAAAGCTTAGCGTAGACAGGCTTCATAGTGCTGCCGGTGGCAAGGCCTAATTTAGCAGCAGGCGCCGCAGTAATTTTTGCAATAAGACGCTGCGCGGTGTAGCGGGAAACATCGTCTACTGTTTCGAAAATTTTATACATAAATATTAAAAGTCACCAAAGGAATAGTTGGCAAAAAGCACGTACTTACAATGGATTATAGCGGTGTCTAACCCACTGTATATAGACATTCTGTATTTCTTGTTGATCGCGTAAAGGTGTTGAAGCTAAGTTCGTGCTACAAAACATAAGCTGATTCTTTGTTCGGTGCAGTCTACTACTGAGACCGCAATACTGTTGTACTGCTTTTAACGTCGCACCACGGCATGACGAAACTCGCCGGGTGTTTGCTTAGCCCAGCGCTTAAACGCACGCTGAAAAGCCTCAGGCGATGAAAAGCCCAATAGCCAAGAGATTTCACCAAAGGTGAGCTCAGTATCGCGAATATAGCTGCTGGCCAAGTCGAAGCGGGTTTGGTTGACCAGTTCGCGAAACTGCGTGCCGTGCGCAGCTAGTTTTCGGCGTAATGTCCATTCTGGCAGCTGCAGTTTCTGTGCAATCTGTTTGATGCTGGGCTCGCCATTTTTTAATACAGGTGCGATTAACTGGCTTACTTGTTCAATTAAGCTGTGGTTACGGGTCTTTAAGGCTAATTGCTCTTCACATAGTTGTTGCAAGGCATGCCAGGTACTGGGGCAGTGTTGTGGGTTGAGCAGGGCAAGGCTTTTTTGATTTAAGCGCATGCGATTGTGCTTGGCATTAAATTCAATTGGACAGTTAAGCTGCTGGGTAAACGCTGCTGCATAGGCAGGCTCAGCAAACTCAATTTGCAGTAATTCAATTTCAATATCAGCCTGGCAAACTTGACGCAAATGGTTGATCCAACCCAATAAAACCGACTCAACTACAAAGTAATTGTAAGCGTTATACGGCGCAATAGAATAAAAACTAAACCAAGCCCCATTATTGTCCTCAAGCAGCTGACTAGCACCACGATAGTTTTGTGCATACAGGGGTTCAAAGCGACTGATGCAGCGTGCTGCTGCGCGTACAGTGGGTGCTTGTGCCGCAGTAACGCCTGCTAAGCCCAAGTGAGTTAGCATACTCTGCTGGCCCATGACTAAGCCCAGGGCAGGATTGCCTGTCAGCTCAATGGCGGCATGCCCGAGGCGCATATAGCGTGGAATAGACAGGCGCGCATGTGGCTGCGCTAAACGCTCTGAGTCGAGTTCAAAACGCTCAAATAACGCAGTTGGGCAATAACCCTGCTGCACAATAGCTGCGGCGATGCTGTGGGTAAAGGCAACGGATAAATCACCAAGGCGCGTATTGGGGCGTGTTGTATTCATTGCTGAGACTCAATGTGTTTTAAGCTAGATGTTCATTATAGTCATGATTCTGTTAAAAGAGGTCATTGAGAAGCCTTTGTGAGCTGTCTATTGTATAAATCATTAATTGACTGATTTGCGAGCCTGTGTGCCGCAGCAAAATCAGCACTCTGTGTTTGTCTGTTTTGGAGAGTCTCGATGTCAAATCCACATTACCCTCATTTAATGGCCCCGCTTGATTTAGGTTTTACTACGCTAAAAAACCGCGTGCTGATGGGTTCCATGCACACCGGGCTTGAAGAGCGTCCCAATGGTTTTGAGCGTATGGCTGCGTATTTTGCCGAGCGTGCACGTGGCGGTGTGGGCTTGATGGTCACCGGTGGTATTGGTCCGAACGAGGAAGGCAGTGTCTATGCTGGCGCTGCCAAATTGAGCACACCAGAAGAGGCTGAAAAACATAAAGTTGTTACCCAGGCAGTGCATGAGGCGGGCGGTAAGATTTGTATGCAGATTCTGCATGCCGGTCGCTATGCCTACAGCCCAAAATCGGTGGGCCCCAGTGCAATTAAAGCACCGATTAATCCGTTTAAGCCGACTGAGCTGGATGAAGAGGGGATCGAGAAACAGATTAAAGATTTTGTTAATTGTGCAGTATTAGCGCAATCGGCTAATTACGACGGCGTGGAAATCATGGGTTCTGAAGGTTACTTCATTAACCAGTTTCTTGCCGCACACACCAACCACCGCACCGATCGCTGGGGTGGCAGTTACGAAAACCGGATGCGTTTAGCAGTAGACATTGTTCGCCGTGTGCGTGAAGCAGTCGGTGCTGAGTTTATTATTATTTACCGTTTGTCGATGCTTGATCTAATGGAGAAAGGTAGCAGCTGGGAAGAGGTCGTGCAGTTGGCTAAAGCCATTGAGGCGGCTGGCGCAACCATTATCAACACTGGTATTGGCTGGCATGAAGCACGTATTCCAACCATCGCCACTAAAGTGCCGCGTGGTGCCTTTACTAAAGTCACCGCCAAGTTGCGCGGTGAAGTATCGATTCCTTTAGTGGCAACCAATCGCATCAATACGCCAGAAGTGGCTGAGCGTGCTTTGGCAGAAAATGACGCTGATATGATTTCTATGGCGCGTCCATTCTTAGCTGACCCTGAATTTGTCAATAAAGCCGCGGCCGGTAAAGCGGATGAAATCAACACCTGTATTGGTTGTAATCAGGCCTGCTTGGATCACACCTTTAGCGGCAAACTGACCTCGTGCCTGGTTAATCCACGAGCGTGTCATGAAACTGAGCTCAACTATATTGCCACTACCGCAGTGAAAAAAATTGCTGTTGTGGGTGCGGGCCCTGCAGGTTTGGCCGCAGCGACAGTCGCCGCTGAACGTGGACACGAGGTGACGTTATTTGACTCAGCCAGTGAAATCGGTGGGCAATTTAATGTGGCAAAGTTGATCCCTGGTAAAGAAGAGTTCTACGAAACCTTGCGTTACTTTCAGCAAAAACTGCAATCAACCCAGGTTGATGTGCAGCTCAATACACGTGTGAGTGCACAGGAGTTGCTCGCTGGTGGTTTTGATGAGGTTATCTTGGCAACGGGCATTGTACCGCGTGTTCCTGAGATTCCTGGTATTGATCATCCGAAAGTGCTGAGCTACTTGGATGCAATTTTAGGGCGCAAGCCTGTCGGTAAAAAAGTGGCTGTGATTGGCGCCGGTGGTATTGGTTTTGATGTGTCAGAGCTGATAACCCATAGCGGTGAGTCCAGTAGTTTAGACCGTGAAGCCTTCTGGAAAGAGTGGGGTATTGATTTGGGCTTAGAGGCGCGCGGTGGCGTTGCAGGTATTAAACCGCAGCCTGAAGCGGCTGCACGCCAAGTGTATTTGCTGCAGCGTAAGAAGACTAAGGTGGGTGCGGGCTTAGGTAAAACCACCGGTTGGATTCACCGTGCTGGTTTAAAAAGTAAAAATGTGCAAATGATCCCCGCTGTTGAGTACTTAGGCGTGGATGATGCCGGTCTGCATGTCAGCATCGATGGAGCTGAAGCGCAGGTCTTAGCTGTTGATAATGTGATTTTATGTGCAGGGCAAACGCCTTTGCGTGAATTGCAAGCAGAGCTTGAAAGTGCAGGCATGACTGTACACCTTGTGGGTGGCGCTGATGTAGCAGCTGAGTTGGATGCTAAGCGCGCAATTGACCAAGGTTCTCGCGTGGCAGCAGCTGTGTAAGAGCGTGCGTTAAAGTGGCATGAATGGCGCTGCAAGCGAAAGTTTGTGGCGCTTTTTTGTTTGCCCAGCGAAACTGGCAAACCCATCAGGTTGCTATTTATAGCGCAACGTTTACTTGTGCTCAGTGATTGAGATCAGAGGGCAAAGGGGAAAATTCTATTTGAAATAACTTAAACTGCTGAGTGAATCAGTTAAACTGACTCGGATAAATACAGAGGAACCGATTCTTGCTTGTGAAGCGTCGACGCTCAACCCGTGTGTGAAGTGTCTGAACGAGTGCTTCTAGTTTGGCTGGATAAGCAGTAGGAGAGCACCATGCACAGCGCGCAGCTGATTTATATTTTAGACCCCATGTGTTCATGGTGTTGGGGTTTTAATCCTGTGTTGCAACAGATACTTAAGCAAGCCCAGGCGACAGGTCTTAAAGTAACCTTGCGCGTTGGTGGTCTGCGCACCGGTCAACAAGCGGTGCTTGATGAGAGTAAACGAGCCTATATCTTGCAACATTGGCATAGGGTAGCAGAAACGACAGGCCAGCCTTTTAATTTTGCTAACGCATTGCCCTATGGGTTTGTGTATGACACTGAGCCCGCCTGCCGAGCACTGGTCGTTGCTCGCCAACTGAATGAGAATTTTTTATTTACTTTTCTAGATAATCTGCAGCGAGCTTTTTATCAGGATCGGCAGGATATCACTCGTGCCAGTGTTTTGCGTGATCTAGCAGTACAGTCCGGCTACCCACAAGATGCATTCAGTGAAGCCTTTGATAGCGAAGAGAGTCAAGTGGCAACTCAAGCAGATTTTACTTGGGTGCGAAATCTGGCGATCAGAGGTTTCCCCAGTGTGCTCGCTGAGCATCAACAAAACCATGCTTTAATCACCAATGGTTATCAGCCTTATACGGCGTTTGAACCCCTCCTGAGTCGTTGGATCTCAATTAATGTCAGTTCCTGATCAAATAAACTGGGCGCATATTCGTCGTTTAGCAGTACAGCACAAGCGCAGTTTGATCTATGCCAATATTTTAGCGGTGTTGGCGACCCTGTGCAGTGTACCTATTCCTTTGCTATTACCATTATTGGTGGATGAGGTTTTGCTGGGGCAGCGCGGTCAAGCCTTGCAGATGATGGACCTTTTATTGCCCAGCATGTGGCAACAAGCAGTCGGTTATATTGCTTTTATGCTGGTGCTAACCTTTGTTTTACGTCTGAGTTCGTTATTGTTTAACGTTGCTCAGAGTAAGATGTTTACTCATCTGTCCAAGGATGTGGTGTATCAAATACGTGCGCGCTTATTGGCACGCCTTAAACGTATTTCGCTGAGTGAGTATGAGAGTCTAGGTAGCGGGACAGTGACCACGCACTTGGTCACTGACTTAGAGACGTTAGATAAGTTTATTGGCGAAACCCTCAGTCGCTTTCTAGTCTCGATGCTGACCTTAGTGGGCACCGCGACAGTGCTGATGTGGATGCATTGGCAGTTGGCACTCCTTATTTTGTTGCTCAATCCGATAGTTGTTTTTTTTACCATTAAGCTGGGTAAGCGCGTCAAGCACCTTAAAAAGCTTGAGAATGACAGTACTGCAGTTTTTACTCAGACCTTGAATGAAACCTTAGATGCGATTCAAGAAGTGCGGGCGGGTAATCACCAAGGTTTCTTTTTCCAGCGCTTACTAGAGCGCGCAAAACATGTGCGTGATCGAGCGATTAACTCGCAATGGAAAACAGATATTTCTGCGCGTGCCAGCGGTTTGTTGTTCCAGTACGGTATTGATATTTTCCGTGCAGTGGCAATGTTAACGGTATTGTTTTCTGATTTATCGATTGGGCAGATGCTGGCGGTGTTTAGTTACCTGTGGTTTATGATTGGGCCTATCGAGCAGCTGCTGAGTTTGCAATATGCGTTTTACGCTGCAGATGGTGCAATGGTGCGAATCAATCAGTTGCTTGGGCACCAAGATGAGTTGGATTACCCTGCCACTAAGAACCCCTTTGCAGGGGTTAAAACGGTACCAGTCAGCGTTGAAGGGTTGCAGTTTGCTTACGCTGAAGAACAGGTGCTGGATAATTTAAGTTTTCATATTAATGCCGGTGAAAAAGTAGCGATTGTCGGCGCCAGCGGTGGGGGAAAAGCACCTTGGTGCAGTTGCTGCTGGGTTTGTACAGCGCACAGTCAGGGCAGGTTCGTTATGCAGGTGCGACATTGCAAGAGATAGGTTTAGCCTGTGTGCGTGAGCATGTGGCTGTGGTTTTGCAAGCGCCGGCGCTATTTAATGATACCTTGCGGGCTAATTTATGCATGGGGCGTGAGCACAGTGATGACGCCTGCTGGCAAGCTTTAAGTGTTGCTCAGCTAGCAGACACGGTGAGTGCTTTACCCAAAGGCTTGGATAGCATCATAGGCCGAGCTGGGCTGCGTTTATCTGGTGGGCAAAGACAGCGCTTAGCTATTGCGCGTATGGTGCTCAGTGATCCGCATGTGGTGATTTTAGATGAAGCAACATCGGCTCTCGACAGTGCCACTGAGTTTGCCGTGCACCAAGCCTTGAGTGCGTTTTTAGAGGGGCGCACCACCTTGATTATTGCGCACCGCTTAAGTGCGGTAAAACAAGCTGATCGTATCTTGGTGCTTGCCGATGGACAGGTTGCAGAGCAAGGCACGCACCAGCAGCTGTTAAATCAGGAGGGTTTGTATGCGCAGTTATATGGCACGTTGCAGTGTTAAATCAGCTGTTAACAGAGGGGTTAAACCTGAGAAACTGCCATTTAAACGCAATTAAGCGTTTTAATTGCACAATTGGGTTGACAAAAATAAGGATTAGGCCTAATCTACGCCCCGTCCACGAAATGGGGCTATAGCTCAGCTGGGAGAGCGCTTGCATGGCATGCAAGAGGTCAACGGTTCGATCCCGTTTAGCTCCACCACTTTCTTGATTGCATGAAAAGTGGCATAACATGAATGTGTTATGTTTTAGAAGGTTTTGTCCCCTTCGTCTAGTGGCCTAGGACACCGCCCTTTCACGGCGGTAACAGGGGTTCGAGTCCCCTAGGGGACGCCATTTTCAAAGTTGTATTTTTGCATATATCTGCTCGACATAAATACTGTTATTCAAGCAGAGTTCTAAGTGCGTTTTAAAGCACTAAAATCGCTTGCTTTAATATTCCACGAATAAGTATGTGCATATACTTATTTCGAAGGTTTTGTCCCCTTCGTCTAGTGGCCTAGGACACCGCCCTTTCACGGCGGTAACAGGGGTTCGAGTCCCCTAGGGGACGCCATTTTCAAAGTTGTATTTTTGCATATATCTGCTCGACATAAATACTGTTATTCAAGCAGAGTTCTAAGTGCGTTTTAAAGCACTAAAATCGCTTGCTTTAATATTCCACGAATAAGTATGTGCATATACTTATTTCGAAGGTTTTGTCCCCTTCGTCTAGTGGCCTAGGACACCGCCCTTTCACGGCGGTAACAGGGGTTCGAGTCCCCTAGGGGACGCCAATTTAAGAGTATTTCTTAGATACAAAAAAACCAGCTTATACGCTGGTTTTTTTGTATCTGTGATTCTGTTTCTTTTATTTAATGCAACTCAAACGTGTTTGCTTTGGATTAGAAGAAAGCGTCGTCGCCGCGACGTGCTTCACGCTGTAATTGATAGACGAAACGCTCAATAGTACGCTGGGCTGCGCCGTTTAAGTTATGAAACTTAAAGCCAGCCATTGCTGAGCTCATTGTTTCGTCATTGTTGAGGTGGCGTAGCTCAGCACTCAAAGTGATCTTGCCTGATGGTAGGCTAACAGTGAAATTTTCGTAAAGCTGGCCGGGCTGAAGTGCGGTGCTGGCTGGCTTGATGTGGACTTTGCAGCCTGTTGCTGAGATGTCCAGTAAGCGCCCATCGATTGCTTTGGTAAGCTTGTTGCCGTCGATCTGTACGTTTAGTGATTGCTCTGGAAGTGTGTCAGCGCGGAAAGCGTTTCTGCGCTGATGATAGCTGATTGTTGTAGGCAGTGTTAGCCAGTAGCAGCGCGCGTTGTCGAGGGTGTCGAGTAATGCAAGTTGACTGTGCGACCACGCAATACGCACCCCTTCGCGATAAGCAACGATATTAATTGTTTCGCCATTGAGTAGATGGCGTTCGCCATCATTGGGAATCAGTTCGTCGAGTGCGATACGGTTGTTTTCACGATCAATATCAACAATATAGCTTTGAAAAACCTGATGACGATCTGTGAATCTCAGTTCCAGTGGGTCGCGGTTGTTCATCAGTGCGCGTAGGTGGCTGATGACTTCTATTGGAGAATTGAGTTGTTGGGGCGGCTGCGAAGCGTTGCTTTCAGAAAACAAGTCAGACACTGTCGGTGTTACCCCTTTAGCTTTAACCGTATTAAGATTTTGATATGGCCGGGAGTATAGCAGTAATTACTAGGCTGCTTCATCTCTTTAGCGCTTAAGCTTGGCTGAAAGGACGCTGCTTATTGGTGCTTGCTGCGCTACCTGTTTTATCATAAAGGCTTGGTGTGTCCGTGCCACGAATGATGTTGAGCATGCTACTGACGCTGGTTTGGTTGCTGCGAATAAGGCGACCGTTGCGTAAGTTAGCTGCTTGGCACTGCTCGATCAGTGAGTTGAGTTGGGCGCTGCTATCTAATAATTGCGACTCTAGTGGTGAGCGCGCTGCAAGCTGCTGCAGGCCCTGTAGGTCGGCAGTTGTATTGCTTTGCAGCAGCAATTGGCCGCGTTCCGCTGTGTGTTGTTCAAGTGTGCGCAGGGCGGGCTGTTTTTTAACCAGCAGTACCTGTAGCGCATCAAGGTCGCGCTCGCTTAAGGCGCTGAACTCTTGTTCAAGCAAAATTAACAGCTGTTGTGCTGTTTCAATATCCGCTAACAAAAGTTCAAGAATGTGCTGATCAGACATAATGGTTTTAATCTGTTATTTAAGTTGAGCTTCTAGGCCAAGTAATTTGCTGGCAACGCGCTGACTATCAACTTGATAACTGCCTTCGGCAATTGCTTGCTTAAGTTGCGCAACTTTCTCGGAATTGACGCTAGGCATGCTAGCGATTTTTTCAGATACGCTCTGCAATTGACGCGCATTTTTACTGAGCTGTACTGACTCACCGGAACTGCCCGGCTTGTTGCTTTGCTCAAGTACGCTTTTTTGAGCGCTGTCTTGTGCGTTTGTTTGTGCAGAGCTGAGCGAGCTTGCTGTTCTCGGCTTACTCAACCCTGCGTTGTTTGGGTTATTAAAGTCAATAGCCATGGTGGTAAACCTCAAATACAGTATTGGAACACTTAACGAGTCATCGGCTGCTAACGAGAAAACTTTAGCGCTAATTTTGCATATGCAATTCGCTATTTTCCTGCAGTTTATTTGAGTGTGTTTGTTTGCCTGTTTGTGCCGCACACTTTACTGCAGAGTGTTTTACATTGCTACTTCAACTTGACCTGGTGCTGTCACGCGCGCATGCACTATTCGTTGTGAGCGTGTATTACGAACCCTTATTTGCTGGCCGATTGCACCATCTTCTAATGCTATGCCGGGCATGCGCACCGATATAGATTTACCACGCGCACTAATAACCACGGCGTCACCTTTATCGACTGCAGCCGCTGCTTTTAAAGCGTTGACAGAAATAACTCGGTTAGGTTGAAGTGGGCGGGTGGTTTTTTTTCCGACTACATGATCAAGATTCAGTATATAGCCTTGGCGTAGACTGCTAACATCGCGTTCACTAAGTTGTACATCGGCTGCTTGCACGATGCTGTTGCGTGGCATTGAGCGCGTAGCAACGGCAACATTTTGATATAAGTTGACATGGCCGGGGACAAAAATTGTCCATGGCGCATCACTGTCGCAACGCACGCGAATGGTGACTCTACCAATAGGTTGCGCAGGACTTTCTAGACTGGCTTGCAGTGGTATAGAGCACGCAGGCAAGCGTAAGCGAGGGTCGAGGCGACCGATTTTTACCGTGTGCCGACCGGCTATATTATTGTTTTGTAGATGTTGTGCGCTAATTTGCTCAAGAAAAGCGGTGCTGGTGCCGATAATTTGTTGCCGGATGCTTTCTGCGTGAACACTGCTAGTTGCTATGAATAATATACATAGAGAAGCAGCTTTGCTAAGAAAGCCAAAAGGTTTTGATAAGTGCCAAGAAAACGACGTAAATATATTCATAAAATTAATGAAGCAAATAATGTACCGCTTTTGATTTTCAGCGCGCTAAATGTGTCATAAATGTTAGGAGCCTGAGTATGGCCAGTGTAATGGATTCAGTAAACCAGCGGACTCAATTGGTGGGGAAAAACCGCTTAGAGTTGCTATTGTTTAGGCTCAATGGGCCGCAGTTGTATGGAATCAATGTTTTTAAGGTACGTGAGGTCTTGCAGTGTCCGCAATTGAACTCAATGCCCAAGTCCAATCCTATTGTACGCGGTGTCGCCAGTGTTCGCGGGCGTATTATTCCAGTGTTAGACCTGTCTTTAGCAACAGCCAATCAAGCATTAAGCAGCGCCCATGAGGGGTTTGTCGTTATCACAGAATATAATATGCGGGAGCTGGGCTTTTTAGTCAGTGGTGTCGATCGTATTGTTAATTTGAACTGGGAAGAAATCCATCCGCCACCAAAGGGTGCAGGTAACGATCATTATTTAACAGCGGTAACGCGTGTTGATGATAGTTTGGTAGAAATTATTGATGTTGAGAAAGTTCTAGCTGAAGTCTCACCTTCTTCAGAGGATATTTTAACAGGCTCGCTAACTGAGCAGGTGCGTATCAGTGCTTTAAGTAAAAAAATCCTGATCGTTGATGACTCCAGTGTTGCACGCAAGCAGGTTTTAAATTGTTTGCAGGCTGTGGGTGTTGAAGTAGTCGCTTTGAATGACGGGCGTGCTGCGTATGAGTATTTGCTCTCCATGCTGGAAGCGGGTGAAGATCCAGCTTCTGAGTTGCTGATGATGATTTCTGATATTGAAATGCCGGAAATGGATGGTTATACCTTAACTACCGCAATACGCAGTGACCCTAAGCTGAAGGATCTGCATATTTTGCTGCATACTTCATTGTCAGGCATATTTAATACAGCAATGGTTAAAAAAGTCGGTGCTGATGACTTCTTAGCAAAATTTCGTCCAGATGATCTAGTTGACCTCGTTGTAGCGCGCATAAAAGCGGTTGATGCGCTATAGTGCAATATTGTTATTTGCGTATATATTTAAGCGCTAATTTTACCAAAGGCGGTCAATGTGTCAGTCTCACAATCTGAGTTTAATGCTTTTAGGCAGTTTCTTGAGAGTAAGTCGGGCATCGTGCTGGGTGATAATAAACAATACCTAGTGACCAGCCGTTTAAAAAGACTTTTGGATGAGCACGGTATTGCATCTTTAACAGAGTTAATGGCTCAGCTGCAGTCGTATTCGCGTAGTGCCCTGCAAGATAAAGTTATTGATGCGATGACCACTAATGAAACTTTGTGGTTTCGTGATACCTACCCATTTGAGGTTATGAAAAATAAGGTCATACCTGAGTTGTTACAAAAACAACCCAATCAGCGGCTGCGTGTTTGGTCGGCGGCCTGCTCATCAGGTCAAGAGCCTTACTCGTTGTCGATGACTATGGATGAGTATGAGCGTGCAAACTTAGGGGCAGTCAAGGCAGATATGCAAATTATTGCCACGGAGCTGTCACCAACGATGTTGCAAGCGTGCAGAGTGGGTGAGTACGACAGCTTGGCAATTGCTCGTGGTTTGTCCGCAGAACGTTTGCAGCGCTACTTTGATAAGACGCCAGCTGGTCGCTGGAAGGTTAAGCCAGAGATTAAAAATCGCGTTGAATTTCGGGCCTTGAACTTGCTGGACAGTTATGCGGGCTTGGGTAAGTTTGATGTGGTGTTTTGTCGAAATGTGCTGATTTATTTTTCAGCAGAAGCGAAAAAAGACATTTTGACCCGTATGCATGCCACGCTAAAGCCGGGTGGTTATATATTTTTAGGCGCCTCTGAAGCGCTTAACGGCTTACCTGAACTTTATACTATGGTGCAGTGCAATCCGGGGATTATTTACCAAGCCAAATAACACTGAAAACGGCCTATACAATAGGCCGTTGCTTTATCTATTGCTTGAAAAAAGCAAAACTGTTTGCCCGTGCAGCAGGCCAGAATCGCTTGAAGACCATATGTTCTGGTAATTGCTCGGGATGGAGTAGGTCGCCTGGTTGCAAGTAAGGGTGTAAGACTGATAGTGAGCGCACCAGGGTCGGTGAAACACGGCGGATAATATGCTCTGGCCCTAGCTCGTTGGGGTGATTCAACCCTGCAGCCTCAATCAGCTCGCGTAAAGTGGCTACGGTGCGTTCTTGAAATTGCTGCACACGTGTGGCTTTGTCGGGAACATTCAGACCTTGCCAGCGCTTCGGATTTTGCGTGGCAATACCGGTAGGACAGCTGCCGGTGTGACAGACTTGTGACTGAATGCAGCCTAAAGCAAACATAAAACCGCGCGCCGAGTTACACCAGTCTGCACCTAAGGCAAGCGTGCGTGCGATATCAAAGGCAGTGATGATTTTGCCTGCCGCACCGATTTTGATTTTATCGCGTAAGTTGATTCCCACGAGAGTGTTGTGCACCAACATCAGACCTTCGCGCATGGGTGTGCCAATGTGATCGGCAAACTCAAGTGGTGCCGCGCCAGTGCCGCCTTCAGCGCCATCCACGACAATAAAATCTGGGGTGATACCGGTGCTGAGCATGGCTTTGGCAATGGCAAACCATTCCCAAGGGTGGCCGATTGCCAGTTTAAAACCAGTCGGCTTGCCGCCAGACAGCTCGCGTAACTGGGCAATAAAATGCAGTAATTCTTCAGGGTTGGAAAAAGCTGAGTGCGCGGCCGGTGAAATGCAATCTTGGCCTTCTGGCACGCCCCGTGTGCGAGCGATTTCAGCGTTAACTTTAGCACCGGGTAGCATGCCGCCATGACCCGGTTTCGCACCTTGTGACAGCTTAACTTCAATCATTTTTACTTGTTCAAGGCTGGCGCGCTCAGCAAAGCGTTCGGGGCTAAAAGTGCCGTCATCATTGCGCGCACCAAAGTAACCTGAGCCCAGTTGCCAGACCAAATCGCCACCGTGCTCACGGTGGTAGTTGGAAATCGAGCCTTCACCGGTATCATGATAAAACTTGCCGAGGCGCGCACCTTTATTGAGTGCACGAATAGCATTGGGCGATAGAGAGCCAAAACTCATTGCTGAAATATTAAAAATACAGGCTGAGTAGGGCTGCTTGCAGTCAGGTCCACCAATGCTGACACGAAAATCTTTAGCGGTTATTTTGGTTGGCGCGATTGAGTGATTAATCCACTCATAGCGAGTGCCGTAGACATTTTGGTCGGTTCCAAAAGCGCGGGTTTCCAGTTCTGATTTGGCGCGCTGATAGACTAACGAGCGCTGATCGTGCGAGAAGGGTACTTCATCGTCATCGCCTTCAACGATGTATTGGCGCAGCATTGGGCGCATACGTTCAAACATATAGCGAATATGCGCGGCAATCGGGTAGTTGCGACGTAGTGTTGAATGAGTTTGACGCATATCGATTACGCCTAAGACGACTAGGGCGATAAATAGCGAGCTGAGCAGTAGCCACCAAGGGTTGCTTAAAGCGAAGAACAGAGTGAGCAGGCTAGCTAAAATAGCAGCAGCCAATACTGCGTAACGTATAACAAGCATAAAAATTCCTGTGAGTATTTTAAATCAACTGCTGGTACTGCTGGTTAAGAGGTGTGCCACGTCAGAGTTTCAATGCTGCCATCGGCGCTGACTTGTAGCCAGCGATCAACATCGCTAATGCCGTCGGCTTCTTGCCAGCTGCCGGGTGCGCAACGCACGTTAGTCTGCAGGTAGACGGCGGCGGCTTGTGCAGCTTGACGATCATCCTGCCAAGGTGTGTTGTTGCTCTCTAATAATAGGCTGTGCCATTTACCCACCGCTTTTTCAAACCAAACAACTGGAATGTCTGCACAAAGGCAGCGCGAGACACGGCCTTTTTCTTGCCAGTTGCACGGTGCGCCTAGCACAGATTCCAACCATTGGCTGATGACTGTGCGCTCTATGTCTTTGAGATAAATTTCGATATCAGGTTGGCGCATACGTTAGGTCTCCGTTTTTTCAATCCAGTCATAGCGAATCGCGACGGTGGTGGTCAGCGCTTGATTGATCACTGCTGCGCGCCGTTCTGCGTTAGCGCGCCAGCCATGTGGGGTCATGGCTAATAGGTTGCTGCGTGCTTGAGCATCGCTAAGGGTTAGGGTAAAGCGCAACGTCTCGCTGTGTATGTGCTGCATGCCCTCAGGAATCAGCTGCAGGTGTTTGCTGTCATCATAGCTGCGCACTTCATCATAAAGTTGTTCGCGCAGCTCTTGCAGGTGATCAGTGCATGGCCCCATCCGTAGCAAAGCGCCACCTGGTGCTAGCACGCGTTGGGCTTCTTGCCAGTCGAGCGGACTAAAAATACTGGCAATGGCTTGGCAACTGCTACTGGCTAAGGGTAAGCGCGCCATACTCGCGACCAGCCACGTGGTGTTGGCGTCGCGCTTACAGGCTCGCTTGACTGCCTCGCGAGAAATATCTAAGGCATAACCATGGCTCTCAGGCAGCGCTTGGGCAATGTGTGCCGTGTAATAGCCTTCACCGCAACCAATATCCAGCCAGTGTTGCGGCTGGCGCTCTTGCATCAGTGCTGCAAAGCGCTCTGCCAGCGGTGCGTAATAACCTGCCGAAAGAAAGTCACGTCGCGCTTGCACCATCGCGGGGTTATCACCTGGCGCACGGCTGTTTTTGTGCTGTACCGGTAACAGGTTGAGATAGCCTTGGCGCGCACGATCAAAACTGTGCGCAAAGATGCAGCGCACACTGTTGTTATGCGCAGTCAATGCCGATTGGCAGATGGGGCAAATAAGCATGCCAGTCACCGGGCCTTAGAGAATTAAGGGTTGTATTGAAAGTTTGCAGCTGCACTGCTGCTGAGTATGGCGCTGCGCGCTGCAGTAAATGTTCTGCACAGTGTAGTGAAATAGCTGCTGTTTTGTAAGCGCCGTGAGGAATACTGCTAGAATACGCCAGCGATTTTGTTGAGGTTGTCGGATGGACGATTTACGATTTGCTGGTATTGCCCGTTTATACGGTGTGGAAGGCTTACAGCGCTTAACTCAAGCGCATGTCGCTGTGGTTGGAATTGGTGGTGTGGGCTCGTGGGCGGCTGAAGCATTGGTGCGCTCCGGCGTGGGTGAAATTTCTTTATTTGATCTGGATGACATCTGTGTCACCAATACAAACCGACAAGCGCACACCTTAAGCAGCACGATTGGCCAGGCTAAAGTGGATGTGATGGCGCAGCGTTTGCTGGCGATTAATCCAGCATGCGTGGTGCATGCTGTTGCTGACTTTGTTAACAAGGATAGTATGGCTGAGTACATCACGCAAGAACTGGATTTTGTCGTGGATTGCATTGATAGCGTGCAAGCCAAAGCTGCCCTGATTGCTTGGTGTAAGCGCCGTAAAATTCAAATTGTCACCACCGGTGGTGCCGGTGGGCAGATTGATCCTACGCAGATTCGTGTTGCTGATTTAAATAAAACCTTCAATGATCCGCTTGCTGCGCGTGTGCGCTCATTATTGCGCAGTGAGTATAATTTTTCCCGCACCCCAGGTCGGCATTACAGTGTGCCGTGTGTGTTTTCAACCGAGCAGTTGCGTTACCCCAACCCTGACGGCAGTGTGTGTCAAAGCAAACAATTTGTAGGGGAGGGTGTGAAACTCGATTGCGCGGGCGGTTTTGGCGCGGCAATGACGGTGACTGCCAGTTTTGGCCTAGTCGCTGCGGCGCGCGCAATAGATAAGCTGGTTGCTGGAGCACGACGCCCTTCAGAGCGTGGTATGTCTTCTACAAGCAGATGATTCACGAGTGCTGCGCTATTGCTGTGGCTAGCGTAGCCATGGATGGCGCAGCGCCGGAGTTGAACCCTGGATGGGTTCATCGACGGAGGAACAGCAGTAGCGCAGTACGGCCCAAATAAATATCTGCAGCCAACTCTTCAGTGCGGCTGTAAAAATACTGAACTAAGCCACAATTTTACCTTCTTAATCCGGTAGCCAGTCAGTAGGGTCGCCTGTTAACATCACGACCTTTGTACCCCATAAAAGCCGTAAGGCATAAGGCAAGGACATTATAATGAAGTTACATCGTTTAGCGGCTTCGGTTGCTGTACTCACCCTCGTTTTAGCAGGTTGTGATAGCACAGCTGAGGTCAGTTCTGATCTGAAAACGCCTGCACAAAAAGCCTCTTACGGTATTGGTTTGAGTATGGGTAAAAATCTCAGCCAAGAAGGTATGGATGACCTTGATTCACAGGCTGTGGCGCTCGGTATTGAAGATGCTTTAGCAAAAAAAGATCAGCGTTTGAGCGATGAAGAGCTGATGGAGGCCTTTAGTTTTCTGCAGGCGCGTGCGCAAGAGCGTATGTCAGCACTTAACGATGCCACCGCTAAAGCAGGCGCAGCTTTCCTAGTAGAAAATGCTAAGCGTGATGGTGTGACCACGACAGAATCAGGCTTACAGTATGAAGTGATCGAGAAAGCTGAAGGCGCACAGCCTAAGGTCACCGATGTGGTCAGCGTGCATTATCAAGGAACTTTAGTTGATGGTTCGGTTTTTGACAGTTCTATCGAACGCGGTGAGCCGGTTGAGTTTCCAGTTGGTGGTGTGATTCCAGGCTGGGTTGAAGGCTTGCAGTTGATGAGTGTTGGTGAAAAGTTCAAGTTCTATATCCCAAGTGAACTGGCTTATGGCGCACAAAGTCCAACACCGGCGATACCAGCAAACTCCACATTGGTGTTTGAGGTTGAGTTGTTAGACATCGTTGGTTTGCCAGCAACGGACACGGCTGATCTTGAAGCCAGCGAACCTGCTGAAGAGATCGAAGAGTAAACACTTCGCTGTATTGTAAAACGCCCTGTAAATTTACAGGGCGTTTTTGTTTAAGTGCTCGCAAACTTATAGCGCTAGGGAGGCACTGAATAATGTTGCCTAGCCCTGACAACGTAGGTAATTATTCAGCGCCTCCCTAGCATTCGTGTTTGGCGTGGCCATTACGCCGCTTGAGATGGCTTGAACCTTGGCAAGGCAACCTTCTTTTAGCGGTGCTCTGGTAAGGTCAAAATCCGTGAGCTGTAAGGCTCAGTGCATGTCTTTTCTTGCGCTGTGGCGTAGTATTGAGCAAGGTTTTAGTCTATTTGGATAATGCTATGAATGTACAAGTGATTGCACGTGACGGTAAGCCTGAATATGCGGTGTTGCCATGGGAGCAGTATCTGCAATTATTAAAGGATGCTGGGCGCGAGCCAGCAGAGGTGCAGCAAGAGCAGCCGCTGGGCAATTTGCGTGAGCTTAAGTCATTGCGTGAGCAAGCGATGTTGACTCTTGAAGATGTTGCGCGCGAAGCAGGGATTAGCCCGCATTATTTACAAATGATCGAGAGCGGTGAGCGCGAAGCCAGTGATGTGTTAAAGCGCACCTTGGCACGAGCATTAAAAGTGTCAGGTTGGCAGGGTGAGTGAGGTGCTGACTCTCAGCGATGAGCAACAGAGGGGCTTACTAAAGCTACTCAGTGACGTTCGTCAGCGACGTGGTGTTATCACCTATCGGCAAGTGATTGAACAATTGCAGTTACCAGCACCCAGTGTACGACGCTTAGCTTTGGCGCTGGAGCAATTGGCCAGTGCTGATCATGCGCAAGGCTGGCCATTGCGCAGTGCCTTAGTGGTCAGTCAAGCACGCCCAGCACATCCGCAGCTGGGTTTTATTCAGCACGTGCAGCAATTGGGACGTTTTCAGAATGACATAGACGAGGGCGTGGTTGCTGCTTGGCTCAGTGCTGAATTGGCGCAGGTCTACTTGTTTAGTTATCCCGAGGTGTAAATATGTTATTTGCAAAGTTGCGCGCGCAAGTCGGTTATGCGGTTGCGCGTAAACTGTTTAATCAGCGCTGGGCGGTAGACAATCCGCGCGTTTGGCTGTGGATGCAAGAACGCTTTGCACGTATGAGTGAGTACGATGATGTGGCTGCTCGTGCTTTTTATGGCCATGTATTGCTGCATCGAGGGCAGGGTTTGGCGGCTAAAAACGAAGGTTTACGCTTACTACGTTTAGCTGCGCAAGCCGGTGATGGCAAGTCTGCCTATCAGCTTGGCGTACAGGCTTTAGCCGGGGCGCTGAATGAGCCTGCTAATGCATTGCAGGCAGCGCATTGGTGGGAGTTGGCAGGTCGTGCTGGACACCCTTTAGCGCTGCAGCGCTTATTGGAACTGTATGAGCAGGGCGGACCACAGCTGCCCGCCAGCGCAGAGGATGCGCAGCGTATCAAAGAGCGTCTAGCCATCGTGCAGGGCTTAGCCTAAGGCTGTTTAGCTGTTTTGTAGGCGATAAAATCAAAGTCCAGATACAATAATCCCGCCATAGCAGCGGGATTATTGTATTAACAGCAGATGCTCGCAGGTTTTACTTGCGGCTGGCCACCGGCGCTAAGCTAAGCCAATCCAACAAGATACGTCCAGTTTCAGCTAAGTAGGCATCGTCTTCAGGTTTGAGATCTTTATCCTTCTCAAGTGCAGCGATATGATCATCTTCATCGTCGCTGATCAAGGTTTTAAGCTGATCTTCACCTTTTTGCGCACGACGCGCATTTTCAATAGCGAGTTGCTTTTCCTCGATTTTTGCATACTGCGCGCGACGCTCAACTTCATTCAAGCTGACTGTCGTGTCTTGCATCAGGCGTTGGTTCAGGGCTAAGCGGGCACGACTAAAGACAAAGTCTGGGTCATTGTCAGTGCGCTCATCATGACGTGCTATCAGTTCAGCAATAAACGGCTTGAACGGATCGCTGCTGGGTTTAAATGCAGGCTTAATGCTATCCCAAGGCATGGCCTCTGGCAGTGCGCTTTCGCCAATTTCATTGATGTCCATATCGGCTGGATAGCTGATATCTGGGATCACCCCTTGGTGCTGAGTGCTTTGTCCAGAGACGCGATAAAACTTGGCTAAGGTGAGTTTCAGTTCGCCGTGATTGAGCGGTTGAATGGTTTGCACCGTGCCTTTACCAAAGGTTTGTCCGCCAATAATCAGAGCGCGGTGATAGTCCTGCATGGCACCGGCAAAAATCTCCGAAGCGGAAGCCGATAAGCGATTGACTAGGACCGTTAGCGGGCCTTTATAGAAAGCCCCTATTTGCTCATCAGCGAGCACATCAATACGGCCATCACTGTTACGCACCAGCACAGTTGGGCCTTGCTCAATAAATAAGCCGGTCAGCTCTGTCGCCTCTTGTAATGAGCCACCACCGTTGTTGCGCAGGTCAATCACAATGCCTTCAACCTGTTCTTTTTGCAGCTCAGTAATCAAGCGCTTGACGTCACGGGTGGTGCTTTTGTAATCAGGTTCGCCAGAGCGGTAGGCCTTAAAGTCTAAATAAAAGGCAGGAATTTCAATGACGCCGAGTTTGTAGTCGCGCCCGCCTTTGTTCAGATTGAGAATTGATTTCTTCGCCGCTTGCTCTTCAAGTTTGACCGCTTCACGAGTGATAGTGACGATTTTGCTGGTCTGATCATTGGGCGCATTACTGGCAGGAATAATTTCTAAGCGCACTTGTGAGCCTTTTGGACCGCGTATCAGCTTAACCACTTCATCAAGACGCCAGCCAATCACATCGACAAGGTCTTTATTGCCTTGGCCGACAGCAATAATTTTATCTGCTGGGGCGACCAATTTGCTTTTTTCGGCAGGGCCAGCAGGAATTAAGCGCACAATCTTCACATGCTCATTATCGCCTTGCAGCATGGCACCAATACCTTCCAAGGAAAGGCTCATATTGATGTCAAAATTCTCTGCGTTATCGGGTGATAGATAAGTGGTATGCGGATCATAGGTTTGTGCAAACGCATTGATATACGCCTGAAAGACGTCTTCACTGCGAGTCTGCTGTAAGCGTTTTTGTTGGTTTTTATAACGTTTGAGTAAGAGTTCCTCAATCGCTTTGGGTTCCTTGTTGGCGATTTTTAAGCGTAATACTTCATCTTTTAAACGCTTGCGCCATAAGTCTTGCAGTGCTGCGTCATCAGCAGCCCATTGTGCTTTTTCGCGATCGGTCTCAAAGGTTTCGTTGATACTAAAGTCAATCTGATCAACACCTTTTTCCAGTTTATTCAAAGCGTAGTCTAAGTATTGATCTAAACGCTCCAGCTGGCGCTTGTAAATAGCGTAACCAGGCTTAAGGTTGCCGCTTTTAAGTAGGTCATCGAACTCTGTTGCCCAGCGATCAAAGTATTGAATATCCGCAGCGGTAAAATACACGCGAGCAGGATCAAGCATCTTCAGATAACCTGCATATATCTTACGTGAACGTGCATCATCTAATGGTGGTTTGCTGTAATGATGGCGCTTAAGCAGTTCAACAACGTTAAGACTGGCTATCATTTGGTCGCGGTCGGGTTGTAAATAGTCCCATTGTTGTGCTTTGCTCACTGCATACGCGGCAGGTAAAGCTGCTAGGCTGATAACCAGAGCGATGGCTGAACGAGTTAAAGTGTGCTTCATGCTGATTCTTCGTCCGAGTGAGTAATGACGCATTTTAGGCCGCCTAAAGTGTTTACAGTTCCATTACAGGCTGTATTCGCTGAATAAATAAATACAGAGACTGTTTGAGATTACTAATATGGAGGCACAATGAAAGCATTGCAAGGTAATGAAGGTCGTCCAGAGCTGGTTGACTGTGCTACACCGTCCTGTGCTGAGGGTCAAGTACGCATTCGCGTGGTTGCAGCGGGTGTCAACCGTGCAGATTTATTACAGGCCGCAGGTTTATACCCGCCGCCGCCAGGTGTCAGTGAGATGCTTGGCTTAGAGTGTGCTGGGATTATCACTGAGGTGGCTGCTGGCAGCCGTTGGCAGCTGGGTGATCGGGTCTGCGCATTGCTGGCAGGTGGCGGTATGGCAGAAGAGGTCTGTGTCGATGCGCGCCATGTGCTGCCTGTCCCTGAAGGCTTAACCCTCGAGCAGGCCGCGGCAATTCCTGAGGTGTATGCCACTGCTTGGCTGAACGTGTTTCAGTTAGGTCAAGCACAACCGGGTGAAAAAGTATTGCTGCATGCTGGCGCCAGTGGTGTCGGTTCAGCAGCGATTCAACTGTGTAAAGCCTTTAACAACCCGTGCTGGGTCAGTGTCGGCTCGGCTGAGCGCTTGGCCTACTGTGAAAGCCTAGGTGCCGAGGGCGGTGTGTTACGTGGTGATGGTATTGAAGGTTTGCAGGATTTTGCTCCTTTTGATGTGATTCTTGACCCTGTAGGTGCCAGCTATGCGGCGCAGAACTTAAAAATGCTGGCCCTAGAGGGACGCTGGGTCAATATTGGTTTGATGGGTGGACGCCGTGCTGAACTCGATTTAGCGCAGCTCTTAAGCAAGCGTATTCAGTTGATTGGCTCCACCTTACGCAGTCGCACTGATGCCTTTAAAGGTGAGTTGATTGATCAACTCACTGAAAAAGTCTGGCCGTTATTTAGCAGTGGCGCACTAAACCCGCAGGTGGAAGAAGTCTTTGCTTGGACTGATGCAGAAGCTGCCTTTGCACGACTGGCCAGCAATCAGGTCAACGGTAAAATCGTTCTGCAGATCTCGAAAGAGTAACGTAGCGATAACTGTGCAGCGCTGTTTGCGAGTCCGATCGCTTACAGCGCTGTGTGGTTGCCATCGTTGCAATCTCAGCTGCTTGTGCTTAGCGCGTGTTATGCGTGTGCAGAATGAAGACTAAGAGCGGGCTAAAAGTGGGTGGCGAAAAAGTAGTTAATCTAAGATGCGTGCAAAACTCAGCAATATTGGGTTTTAAACCACTATTCATGTGCCGGCTTAAAGTGATTCATCCTCATCATCGGTGACTTGGCGAATTGATAAGCGAATCTCCGCAGGTAATACGCGTTTGGCTGCATTTTCTGCCAATGCTGCGAGTTTGTCGTGATAACTGAGTTTACCGTTTGTATCTGTCTGCACCACGCCTTCATCAATCAGTGTTTGAATAAAATGACGGAATAAACTCTTATCAAAAAACTCTGGCGCATTGAGCCCATGCAAAATGGATAAGCGTTGCGCCATTACCGTGCATAAATCCTCCAATTGCTGTGCATCAAGGGCGTTTTGAGCTTTATTGAGCAATAAAGCAATCGCCATATAAAAGCGTTGTAACGTCTGTAACAGGCTGCGTGCCAACAAATTAAGTAATACATAGTGTTGTGAGCTGGGTGCTGGACGCTGATAGGTTTCGCCATCGCGCTGCAATAAGCCATGCTCGACAAAGCTGGCCAGCCACTGGTCTATCACCGCATCCAACTCATCCAGCGACCAGTGGGTAAAGAGTTCGGCTTGTATGTAGGGGTAGAGTGCACGCGCTAGTTCGATGATTTGTATGCGCGTCATCCGTGCATTGCTGTGGAAAAAACTGGCCAGTAACGCCGGTAGCGCAAATACATGCAAAACATTATTACGGTAATAGGTCATCAGCACCGCGTTGTGCTCATCAAGATAATAGATGCGCCCAAGGGCATCTTGTTGCTCGCTGATCAGCTGCATATCGCGTACATAGCGCGTAATACGTTTGCCATCACCCTCTGGCAAAGAGGTATACGGGGAGTAGGGCACGCTGCGTAACAGTGACAAGTACAGATTAATGACCCGCGCCAGAGCATTATCATCGAGTGCTAAACGCTGCGTCGATAATAGGGCCAAGGCAACCAGGTTAACCGGATTAATCGCTGCAGCGGCATTGATATGCTGGGCGATGCACGTAGCTAGGTGCTGGGTAGTGCTGCTGATGTCAGCTGAGTGTTGATTAAACTCAGGGTGGCGCCAGTTGGGCTGCTGTTGATCCATAAATTCAGTCAACTTCAGCGGTTGGCCAAAATTGACTGAGACTTGCCCGAAGCGTTGTTTACGAATCGCTGCGATAACTCGAAATATATCAAAAAAAGATTCTTTTTTCTTACTGGCGCCACGCAGCTCACCGAGGTAGGTGCGGCCTTCTAAAACCCGTTCATAACCGATATATACCGGCACAAAGACAATGGGTAAGCGCTGTGAGCGCAGAAAACTGTTTAGGGTGATGGCGAGCATGCCGGTTTTCGGCTGCAAGGTACGGCCCGTGCGTGAACGTCCGCCCTCGATAAAGTACTCCACCGGGAAGCCTCTGCTAAACAAGGTGTGCATATACTCATTAAAAACGCTGGCGTACAGCGGATTACCACGAAAGGTACGGCGCATAAAAAATGCACCGCCACGGCGTAATAAACCACCGATAACGGGCATATTAAGGTTAACCCCAGCAGCAATATGTGGCGGGGTTAAGCCATTGGTAAACAGCAGGTAGGACATCAGTAAGTAGTCAATGTGACTGCGGTGGCAGGGTACATAAATCACCTCATGGCCGTGCGCAACGTCACGTACAGCGTCGAGATTATTGACCTGAATGCCATCATAAAATTTATTCCAAAACCAGCTCAGTACTAACTCTAAAAAGCGAATGGCGGTATAGGCATAGTCTGAGGCGATTTCGTTGCCGTATTTGAGTGCGCGTTGCTGGGCTTTTACGATACTGATGCCATCTCGCTGCGCTTCTTCAATAACACGTTGATGTACCTGAGGCTGGTGAATTAACGCTTTGACTAAGTTGCGTCGGTGCGAGAGGTCAGGCCCGATGACCGCTGCTTTACTGTTACGAAAATGTACGCGCAAGAGGCGGTGCAGCATGCGTTGCGTGCGCTCTTCGCCTTTACCTTGTGCGACTAAGTCAGCCAGTTGAATGGGTGCAGAAAACTGCACACGGGTTTTATGGCCTAAAATAAGCACCTGAAAGAAACGCCGTAAGCGCCCGGTGACCGCCCAGCTATCGGCCAGCAAGAGTTTCCATGGGCTGGTTTCGCGAGCCGGTGATTGCCCCCAAAAAACCGTGACAGGCACCACTTGCACATTGTCAATTTGCCCCGATTCGACCGCTTGCACCAGTTTCTTTAAGGTGGGAGCCAGGTGTTTTTTGCTTTTACGGCCTGCCCAGTCAGGTTCAAGGCGCAAGTAAAAAAAGCTTGCCAGTTGCTCTAGTGCTGGTTCATCTAAGCGTGTGATGGGGCGGTTGAGGCCAGCTTTACGGCACTCATTATCGAGTACTACCAAATCGCTGATAGATGGTTTTTGCAGTACATACACTTGTGGGACATCGCTGCGCAAACTATGAAAAACACTGCTATCAATGCTTTCTGAGCGCACCCAAAGCAGTAATAAGCGACGTAGCAGAGAAAAATATAAACGACGAATAGAAGAAAAACTCATAAACAGCAGGTCCTAGATCAACAACAGTGTGTGCCGTAAAATAAAATGACTAAAAAATGTCATTACACGCATGCAAGGTTACGCTTTTTATATGCACTGAGCCGCTAAAAATAGGCATTGCGCTGTCATAAAGCGACAAATGTGATTTTAAAGCGGAGCGTGCCTGCTATGCTCTTTCTTTTTGCAACATGCAGTGGCACAGTTTTGCAGTTTTCTTAAAGTCGCTTTATCTGAAGCGGTCGGCCCGAAGTGATGGTGGGGTAGAGTAATAATGATCAAAGTCGCGCACTTAACAAAACGCTTTGTGCAGCACGTAGCGGTGGATGATTTATCGTTTAGTGTTGAACCGGGCGAAGTGGTGGGTTTTCTAGGCCCCAATGGTGCAGGTAAATCAACCACAATGAAAATGCTCACGGGGTTTTTGCGACCCTGCTCGGGCAGTGTCAGTATCTGTGGTTTTGATATTGGCAAACAAACCTTGCAGGCACAGCGCCTGATCGGCTATTTGCCAGAAGGCGCGCCGTGCTATGGCGACATGACGGTGCGTGCTTTTCTTAGCTTTATTGGTGAGGTCCGCGGTTATCGCGGCCAGGCGTTGCAAGAACGTGTGGATCGCGCCGTTGCTTTGCTGGAGCTTGAGCGCGTACTTGAGCAAAACATCGATACCTTATCCAAAGGCTTTAAGCGCCGTGTTGGCTTAGCGCAGGCGGTACTACATGATCCTAAAGTGCTGATTCTTGATGAGCCCACGGATGGTCTCGACCCCAATCAAAAGCATCAGGTGCGCAAGCTCATTAAGAGTTTGGCTGTAGATCGGATTGTGATTATCTCAACGCATATTTTAGAAGAGGTTAGCGCGCTCTGTACCCGTGCGATGCTGATCAGTCACGGCCGTTTACTGATTGATGAAACCCCTTATGCCTTGCAAAGCCGCTCGCGCTATCACCAAGCGGTGACCCTTCTTGCAGAACAAACGTTGGACCGTAAACTGTTACAGGCGCTGCCTGGCGTGATTGGCCTTGAGGACAATCCGTTGGATGGCAGTCTCACGGTATTGGCTGAGCCTGGGCAGGTTATTTTCCCAGCAGTAAACCAATTGATCCACGCGCAAGGCTGGCAGGTGCACGAGCTGGAAGTGGAGCGCGGCCGCTTAGATGAAGTGTTCCGCAGTTTGACCCGTGGAGATGTGGCATGAAGCAGCTACCGATTATTTTTAAGCGAGAATTTAACAGTTTTTTCGCTACGCCTTTGGCATATGTGTTTTTGCTGATTTTTCTGGTGTTGTCCGGTGTTTTTACCTTTTATTTGGGTGGTTTCTACGAAAGTGGCCAGGCCAATTTAAGTCCATTCTTTAACTTTCACCCATGGTTGTATTTGTTTTTAGTGCCAGCACTGGCCATGCGTATGTGGGCTGAAGAACGTAAAAACGGCACCATCGAACTGTTAATGACCTTGCCAATTACCCGCTTTGAAAGCGTACTAGGTAAGTTCTTGGCGGCTTGGGTATTTGCAGGCATTGCTCTGCTGCTGACTTTTCCGATGCTGCTGACGGTCAATTACTTAGGCAATCCAGATAATGGCGCGATTTTGACCGGATATATCGGCAGTTGGCTGTTGGCGGGTGCTTATTTATCAGTGGGCTCTTGCATGTCGGCCATGGCAAAAAACCAAGTGATTGCCTTTATCTTAACGGTCAGCCTGTGCTTTTTGTTTGTGGTGAGCGGCTTCTCCTTGGTTCTTGATGCCTTTAGTGGCTGGGCACCGCAGTGGCTATTGGATGCGGTTGCTTCGTTTAGCTTTTTAACGCGCTTCCAAGCGATCAGTAAAGGGGTGATTGATGTGCGAGATCTTCTTTATTTTCTAAGTTTTATTGCCGCATGGCTGATGGCCACAGCGGTTGTGATTGATTTGAAGAAGGCGAACTGAAGATGAAACGATTGATGTATTCCAGTGTTGGCCTTGTCTTCATTGCTGTGGCGTTTGTCGGCTTTAATGTCCTCTCCAATGGCCTTTTTAAAAACACTCAGCTCGATTTCACTGAGCAAAAACTCTACACCTTGTCCAGCGGAACTCAGCAGTTGCTTAGTGAGCTGCAAGAACCGATCAGCTTGCAGTACTTTTATTCCGATAAAGCCACGCGCGACGTGCCGATGCTGCGCAGCTACGCACAGCGCGTTAAGGAGTTGTTGGAGTCCTATGTGCGCATGGCCGATGGTCAATTGCGCTTAGAGGTGATTGATCCAGAAGCGTTCTCTGAGGATGAAGACCGCGCTGCAGCGCTGGGTTTGCAGGCGGTGCCGTTAGAGCAGGATGGTGCACAGTTGTATTTTGGTTTGGCGGCTGAGAATGCGCAGGGTGATCAGCAGGTCATTCCATTTTTCGCTTTAGATCAAGAAGAGCTTTTAGAGTATGAACTGAGCCGCTTAATCAGCAGCGTCGCGCAAACTGAACGTCCGGTGATTGGTGTGTTATCAGGCTTACCACTCAATGGTGGCTTTGATATGCAGGCCGGACAACCGCTGCCGGCTTGGACGATTATTGAAGAGGTGCGTCAGCAATTTGTCATTGAGAGCTTAAAAGATAATATTGATCTGATCCCAGAGCATGTCAGCACTGTATTGCTCGTGCACCCGAAAAATCTGAGTGAGGCCACCCAGTACGCCATTGATCAATTTGTTTTAGCTGGCGGTAAGTTGTTGGTGTTTGTTGACCCCTACAGCGAAGCCGATACGGGCACAGGCATGCCGGGAGAACTTGCGCTGGATAAGTCTTCAGATTTGCCAGAGCTGTTTAAAGCGTGGGGCTTGCGCATGTTGCCTGAGCAAGTGATTGGTGATGGTGTCTATGCCATGTCGGTTGGCGTCGGACCACAGCAGCGTGCGGTGCGCCACCCAGGCTGGTTGTCTTTGCCTAAAAAAGCACTCGATAGCAGTGATGTGATTACTTCACAGCTGAATGATATCACCATGGCCACTGCCGGTATTCTAGAGCCTTTAGAAAGCACTAAAACGCGCTTTACAGCGCTACTGCACAGTTCTGAATACGCCATGCCCTTTAGTGCACAACGCTTTGCCATGCTGCAAAATCCAGAAGAGCTCTTGGCCGAACTGGAGCCCACCGGTGCGCGCTATGTGCTGGCGGCGCGGATCAGTGGGCCGGCTAAAACGGCGTTTGCTGATGGTATTGAAGGACGCGAGAAGGGTTTGCAAAGCGCCGAGAATATCAATGTGATTGTCGTTGCTGATACCGATATGCTCAGTGATCGCATGTGGGTGCAGGTGCAAAACTTCTTTGGTCAACGCATGCCACAGCCTTGGGCCGATAATGGCAGCTTTACCATTAATGCGCTGGATAATTTATCTGGTTCTGATGCGTTAATTAGCGTGCGCTCGCGCGGTAATTTTAATCGCCCCTTTACTGTGGTGGATAACTTACAGCGCAGTGCGCAAGAGCGTTTTCGTAAAAAAGAGCAGCAATTACAAGCCCGCTTGGCGGCAACTGAAGAAAAACTGTTTGCTTTGCAGCAGGCCACAGATCCTGCGCAAGACTTACAGTTGACTGATGAGCAGCAAAGCACGCTGGAGCAGTTTTTAGCAGAGAAGTTGCAGTTGCGTAAGGAATTGCGTGAGGTGCGCTATCAGCTTAATGCGGATATCGAAGCGCTGGGCAGCAAGCTTAAGTTCTTTAATATTGCTGTGATGCCGATAGTGCTGACCTTTATGCTTATTTTATTTAGTTTGATGCGACGTATGCGTCGGGTACGATTGGCAAACTAAAGGCGCTCATGCCATGCACACAAAAAAGCCAGACCCATATGGAGTCTGGCTTTTTTGTGTGAGTGCAAACCGCTCGTTGGGCGTGCTGCGTTACAAATATGCTTTAGCGGCTTTTAGGTGGCGCCACTAATAAATCTTCAGGTGGGGTTTCGCATTGAATCTTATGACCCAGTAACTCTTCAATCGCTGGTAGTGCGTAGGCATCATCTTCACCGGCGAAACTGATGGATACACCCGTGGTGCCAGCGCGGCCGGTACGACCAATGCGGTGGACATAATCATCAGGATCTTCTGGCAGGGTAAAGTTGACCACATGACTGATATCATCAACGTGAATACCACGACCTGCAACATCGGTGGCAACCAACACACGCAAACGGCCTGAACGAAAGTCTTCAAGTACGCGAATACGCTTATGCTGAGCGACATCACCGGACATCTGCGCTGCGCTGATACCGTCGCGTGTTAGGCGCTCTTCGATACGACGCACTTCATCTTTACGGTTGGCAAAGACGATAACACGCGGCCAGTTATTGTTCTGAATTAGGTTGTACAGCAGTTTGTATTTGTCGCTGCCTGCCACAGCAAAGACGTGCTGTTCAATGGAGTCGCTGGCAACATGCTCAGGCTCGATTTCGACAATAGCAGGGTCTGTTGTCCATTGTTTGGACAGGTTCATTACATCTTCGGTAAAGGTCGCTGAAAACAATAGTGTTTGGCGTTCTTCTTTGTGCGGTGTCTGCCGAATAATTTGTCGAACTTGTGGGATAAAGCCCATATCCAGCATGCGGTCAGCTTCGTCTAAGACCAGCACTTCAACCATGTCTAGATGCACTTCACCGCGCTGGTTAAAGTCCAACAGACGCCCAGGTGTGGCGACCAAAATATCACAGTAACGTGATTCCAATTGGCGGCGCTGCTTATCAAAGTCCATGCCACCGACAAAACTCATGACATTGAGGTTGGTGTATTTGGTTAGAGCAATGGCGTCATTGGCAATTTGTACAACCAGTTCACGAGTTGGCGCAATAATCAGCGCGCGCGGCTCACCCATATAGCGCTCATCAGGTGGGCGCGTTTGCGTCAGCTGGCTGATCGTTGAGATTAAAAAAGCGGCTGTTTTGCCGGTGCCGGTTTGCGCACGGCCAATGGCATCTTTGCCCGCTAGCGTATGCCCGAGTACCTGTGCTTGAATTGGTGTGCAGTAGGGGAATCCTAAATCTTGAATGGCATGCATCAATTCTGGTGCAAGTGCAAAATCGTGGAAGCGGACTTTACCTTCAACCGGTTCAACAACAAAATCCTCGAGAGACCAAGGGGGTTGAATCGTCTCAGGTTTGGCTTTGCGTGGACGTGCTTTTTTAGCAACAGACTTGTTGCGCACTGTCTTTTTACTGACAGCTGGCGTTTCAGGCTCAGAGCGTGATACCTGCGGCGTGACTGGACTTTCTTTGGCTTGTTCAGTCGGCTCTGATTCTTTTTGGAAGATGTTTTTAAGTGCTTTTAGCACGGCATTCTCTTATCAGTAGTCTATAAATGAGTCGTAGTGTAAGGCATCACAGCGCTTTGGAGAAATTGTTTCACTTTTGCTGATAAAGGCAGACGCGATTACGGCCCTGTTGTTTAGCTTCATACAGTGCCTTGTCGGCTTTATTTAGCAAGTCGGATAGTTCGTCATCTGCTGACAATTGTGCGACACCGAGTGAAATAGTAACGCTGGGCAAAACTGGTTGAGTGTTGGGTAATTGCTTGAGTGAGGCTAAACAGTATCGCAATCGCTCTGCTACGTGGGACGCTTCTATCAGAGTCATTCCTGGCAGTAGTACAACAAACTCTTCACCACCGAAGCGAGCCATACTGTCATGCGGTCTAAGTTGTTCGCGTAACAGCAAAGCCGCGAATTGCAAAACAAGATCGCCGGCTAGATGACCGTGACTGTCGTTATAGATTTTAAAGTGATCGACATCGAGCATGATCATAGACAGTGGAGCGTTTCTATCAAGGCAAAATTGGCGTTCGCGTTGAAAGGCATACTCAAGCCAGCGACGATTGGGGATGCCAGTTAAGCTGTCAATGTGTGCATTTTGTTCGCTGTGCAGCAGCGAATTGTTACCGCTGCGAATACGACTGCACAGAATACGCAATAAATTATGATGAATGATCGGTGAGACATCATAGATTTGTGGCAAGTTACGCCGATGCAGGCGCACTACAGTGCTTTTTTGGCTTGCAAGCACATAAGCAGACGGGTGCTGGTGGTCGATAAAGCTGACTTCGCCCACGTAATCACCTGAGTTTAAAAAACTGATTGGCGGCGTATTGACATCACTTAAATGGATGCTGAGCTGGCCTTCAAGAATTAAGTATAAATAAGCATTGGGTTGCTCAGGACTGAGTAATAATGTGCCTTTTTCTAAAGTGTGCAGGGTAAAAAAAGCTAGAATAGTCTGTAATTTGGCATCGTCAATGTGCTGAAATAACGGGCAGTCGTTCAGTGTGTTTTTAATGCGCTGTAAGTCAAACTTATCCATACTGCAATCCCTTAAGGATGCTTTAACACTCTATAGCATGCTCAGTAGCCCAAGACTAGAAAACTTTGGATAAAAGGTTGCCGTTGCTAAACAGGTCACAGCCAAACTTGAGCCAATACTAGATAGCACTGCATAAGGTAAAAGCACCTTTAATCGGCAGACTCTAGGGTATAGCGTAGTTTGAATAGACTCAATCGTTTAGTGGCGACGTTCTCCTGGTTGTCTTTGGGCTGCTGAAGGCCGATCCGTGCAAACATTGCATATAGAGTATGGTTGCTTTTTCACACTGACTTATTCGTAAACCTACTGCAGTTGCTTGCTAAGCCATGTGCCGATGTCTGCAATTTGCTGCTGGCAAACTTCATGCTGCATGGGGTAGTCATGCCAGGTCACTGGAACGCCCCAGCTTTCAAGTTGCTGCTGCGCTGCTTGACCCATAAAAAATGGCACGACAGGATCATGGCGACCGTGCATACACAATGTTGGTGTCCGTGCCTGCAGTGGGCTGAGAGCCGATACGTTCTCAAATGTGGGGGCGTAAGTCGAGAGCGCCATAACGCCGCCTAGAGCTTCATTCCAGCGTAAAAATGCGGCGTGTAACACTACCGCGCCACCTTGTGAAAATCCGGCCAAGAACAAGCGTGTCGGGCTGATGCCGCTGTCGCGCTGCTGCTCCATAAGGGTGATCAGTTGCTGTGTAGAGGTTTCTAGTTGCTCGCTGTTAATTGCGCGCTTACCTGGGCTGATCGATAAAATGTCGTACCAGCTGGGCATCGCCATGCCGCCATTGATAGTCACCGCTTGGGTGGGTGCTTGCGGCAAGATAAAACGCGTGCTGGGCACTTGTGGCTGTAACATGCGTGCCACCGGTTCAAAGTCACTGCGGCCAGCGCCTAAACCGTGTAGCCAAATAACGCAGGCATCGGCCGGCTGTAGGGATTCAACAATTAATGCATTTTTGATCATGGATAACTCTTCTTAAAGTGTTGCCAAACACCAGTGATTTGCCGCGATTCAATTTAGGCAAGCTGGCATGATAGATTGTATCTAAGCTGGCGTCAGTGGTTAAACTATGGGGTGTATAATCCCGTAGTGCAGACTGGTTGCTGCGGATTATGGCCTGAATTGGCTTGTAAAAGCCACGTACAGATTAGGACAGGTATGACTACAGCGTTGCCGTCGCCATGGTACGTGTACTTAGTACGCGCTGATAATCGAGCGTTATATTGCGGAATTAGCCTTGATGCGCAGAAGCGTTTTGCTCAGCACTGTGCGGGCAAGGGTGCGCGGTTTTTCGCTACGAGCCCTGCTCGAGCTTTGGTGTATGTGGAAGTCTGCGCGGATAAGTCCACAGCCTTGCGCCGTGAGTTGGCGATTAAGCGTTTGTCCAAGCAGGCTAAAGAGCAATTGCTGCAGGCGCAAAGTAATCAGCTATTGGTTTCTGGAGTTTGTCGAAAGGATGCCTCGCTGGCCTAGAAGCCAGCGAGGTGAAGAAGGACTTATTGATAAGCGCCAGGAATCGGACGCAGATTAATTTCTACGCGACGGTTCTGTTGACGGCCTTGTGCAGTACCATTGTCAGCAATCGGCTGATCGGGACCAACACCGCGCACGTTCATGCGCATGCCGTTAACGCCTTGGTTGCGTAGATAATCAGCAACACTTTGCGCGCGACGTTGTGATAAGTTCATATTGTGCTGATAAGGGCCTGTGCTGTCAGTGTGACCAATGATTTCAATGGTGTTTTGATCGTATTGGTTAAATGACTGAGCAAGATTATTCAGTGTGCCGTAAAAGTTGCCTGAGATTGCTGATGAATCAGTTGCAAACGTGACATTGCCAGGCATCACTAAAGTTAAATTATCGCCGTCACGTTGCACGTCAATACCAGTGCCTTGCATGCTGCGACGAAGTTCGGCTTCCTGTTTGTCAACGTAATAACCATAACCAGCACCAGCCGCACCTGCTACTGCTGCACCAATCAGCGCGCCTTTAGCTCGGTCTTTCTTGCTTGAGGTGGCTGCACCGACTACCGCGCCACCAAGGGCACCGAGCCCACCATACACTGCGGTTTTACTCGGACCGCCTTGTTGGCCTTGCTGGCCGCCATAGGGGTTGTTATTTGCACAGCCAGCCAGTAAAACAAAAATACTGGTAGCGATCAGTGTTCGAGATGTTGAAAGTTTTAGCATAATAAAATCCTTGTTCAGCTTTATGTTGTTGGGGGGTGCTATACACAATGTAGTTTAGAGTGACATTATCGAAAATAGTTCTCAAGCGCGCACAAATGGATTGTTACGCATTTCATCAATTAGCAGTGTGTCGGTACCATGTCCTATTACTAGGGGTGGCATCCTCATCTAAGGTGTACAAGCGTTGACGAATGGAGCGTTCAGTCGTTGGGTCGCCACCGCCCTGACAACGTAGGTAATTATTTAGCGCTTCCTTTAATAACGTATCACCAGCAATTAACAGCGTATCTTGGCGCAAGCAAAAGCGTATTAAGCCAAGTGCGTTCCCCGACGTGTGCAGTGGGGTTAACGGCAAAGGTTTCGCGCATCAGTGTAGACAGTTGAGTCAATGGCTTAAACTCCGGTCAAGTCACTCTCTGTATATACCCTATAGATTAACGTATTCTTCAAATAGTATCGGTCAATGAGGAGTAACATATGATCACGTATCAAACAGGCATTCTTGCTGAGCCTGTGCCACCACTTGCACGTCATGTTTTTTTTACTTTGGAGTCAAGCGAGCAGCTCACAGCGGCGCTACAGCGTTTAGCGGCGATGGTTGATGGCGATGCCACGGTCGTTGGTTTTGGTAAGTCGTTGTTGCAAGCGCTAGATGTCCAATTGGACAGGTTGCGTGCTTTCCCAGCGATGAGTAACGCTGGCATTGATATTCCATCGACACAGCATGCCTTATGGTGTTGGCTGCGTGGTGATGACCGTGGCGAGCTATTGCATCGTACTGAAGTGATAATCACAGCGTTAGCGCCCGCTTTAAAAGTTGTGCAGGTGACGGAGTCTTTCCGTTATCTGTCTGGCCATGATTTAACGGGTTATGAGGATGGGACGGAAAACCCTGTTGAGCAGGCCGCCGTTGACGCCGCCATTGATAGTGAGTCACCGGGTGGCAGTTATGCATCGGTACAGCATTGGGTGCACGACCTAAAGGGGTTCAAAGCCTTACCGCAACAAGAGCAAGACCATATTTTTGGTCGGCGCTTAAGTGATAACGAAGAGTTGGATGATGCGCCAGAGTCCGCGCACGTCAAGCGTACCGCCATGGAGGATTTTGAGCCAGAAGCGTTTGTTGTGCGCCGCTCAATGCCGTATATCGATGGTGATGAAGCGGGTTTGGTGTTTTTATCCTTTGCTAAAACGCTGGATTTCTTTGAAATGCAGCTGCAGCGTATGATCGGTTTGGATGATGGTATTACCGATGGCTTATTTCGCTTCAGCCGCCCCATCAGCGGTGGCCATTATTGGTGCCCATCGGTTGCTAACGGTCAGTTGCAGCTGAGCGCAATACTCTAAATAAACGCTGTATAAGCCCGCTATTGATTAGTGGTCATGTGGGCTTATGCATTAATGGTTAGCTGTGATTTTTTGATGATCAACCCAGAGTAAGGTCGCCCCAGCAATCGCCGCGGGCATCGCAATCAGATTAAAAAAAGGTACCATTAAGGCTAAATACGTAATACCACCAAAGCTTAAGCTGAGCCAACGCTTAGCGCGCAGCCACTCCAGCATCAAGCCCCAGCTAACTTTGTTATTATCTGCAGGGTAGTCAATATATTGCACCGCCATCATCCAGATATTAAACAGCAGCCACAGTGGTGCAGCGATAATATTGACCCCGGGAATAAAAGATAAAATCAGCAAGCCCAGTGCGCGCGGTAAGAAATAACCCAGTTTACGCATTTCACGCCACAAGGTGCGTGGCACCATAGCCATCAACTCGGTCCAATTAAAAGGTGGGAAGTGATCCTCGCCACGAGCAATCACTTCAACTTTTTCAGCTAAAAAACCATTAAAGGGCGAAGCAATCAGGTTAGCGATGGTGGTAAAGGTAAAAAATATAATCAACAGTACCAGCAAGACAAACAGCGGCCACAAAATATAATCTAAAAATGATAGCCAGCTGGGTAGGTTAGGCATCAGTTGTGCAACCCAACCGCTAAAGCGCTGCACTGAAAAATAAATTAATCCGAAAAAAACTAGGATATTAATCGACAGTGGCAATAAAACGAATTTGCGCAAACCGGGACGCATAATCATTTTAAAACCAGCATTTAAATACTGTGGGCCGCCAAGAGGCTGAGCATGCATAACGTGTTTCCTGTCAAAGTGGCATCATGATTGAGGTTGGTAGACAATACGTGCAGAGTCAAACAGCGATTGACCGCTGTGATGTATGCTAATTGAGTATTTTAAAGTTTAGAGTTGGGTTCGCGAACCTGCAAACTGTAAGCTATGACACAGTATTTTGCCTTAGATCCCCTAGTTAGGAGTTATTTATGTCTGATGTTCGTCATTCACCAGTGCTTATTCTGGGTTCTGGTCCTGCTGGCTACAGTGCCGCAGTGTACGCTGCACGCGCCAACTTAAAACCAGTATTGATTACTGGTATGCAAGCCGGTGGTCAGTTAACCACTACCACGGAAGTCGACAACTGGCCTGGTGATCCGCAGGGGCTGACAGGGCCGGCGCTGATGCAGCGTATGCAAGAGCATGCTGAGCGTTTTGAGACAGAGATTATTTTTGATCATATCCATACCGCGCAACTGCAAAGCAAGCCCTTTACGCTGATTGGTGACAGTGGTACCTATACCTGTGATGCGTTAATTATCGCTACAGGTGCCAGTGCCCGTTACTTAGGCTTGCCATCTGAAGAAGCCTTTATGGGTAAGGGCGTTTCTGCTTGTGCGACCTGTGATGGTTTTTTCTACCGCAATCGTGAAGTGGCGGTGGTTGGCGGTGGTAATACTGCGGTTGAAGAAGCACTGTACTTATCAAACATCGCCAGCAAAGTGACTTTGATTCACCGCCGTGAAACCTTCCGCGCCGAGAAGATTTTACAAGACAAACTGCAGGCTCGCATTGCTGAAGGCAAAATTGAGCTGGCGCTGAATGCGCAAGTAGATGAAGTTCTCGGCAATGATATGGGTGTAACCGGTGTGCGTTTACTCAATAACGATGGCAGTAAGCGCGAGCTAACCGTTGATGGTTTGTTTGTTGCTATTGGTCATACGCCCAATACTGGTTTATTTGAAGGTCAGTTGGAACTAAAAGATGGCTACATGGTGGTCAAGGGCGGGCCTGAAGGTAATGCAACAGCAACCAGTATTGAAGGTGTGTTTGCCGCTGGTGATGTTGCTGATAATGTTTACCGCCAAGCCATCACCTCTGCCGGTGCAGGCTGTATGGCTGCGTTGGATGTGGAGAAATACTTAGAAAACTAAGAGGTTGCAGAGGTATTCTGAGTTCAAAAGCCGCTTTGCATTTTTTCGCAATAGCGGCTTTTTTAGTACTACATGCTGACTTTTATACTTCACCGAGGAGTTTGCGCTTATATTTAAAACTCCAAAGCGTATACATAAATGCGCTGCAAAAAAGCACTACACTGAAGAAAGTCTCAGCATAGCCGAGCCAAGCCTTGTCGGGCGAAAAACTGGCAAGCACCCCATGGACAAAATAGATATTAATTAAAATACATGCCCATATATGTGTTTTTGCAGAGCCTAGGAACATACCCAGGGCAATGATCATAAGTGGTATCAGGGCGATGCTTATAATTGCCAAGGTGCTCAAGCCAGCGCTGTTGGCTCTATTGCTGAAAAACAAATTCCACACGACTAACAGCACTGCTAGCCCAGCCAATGAGAATAGACTGATTATGCGACTGATGCGTAAGCGCGGTTCCAGCCAGCTGAGTTCTGGCAGTGGTTTTGATTGTCTTTTAGCCACGAGGCCTCTCCAGTTGTTGAGCAAATTGTGCGAGGCGTAGACCTAGTGCTGTGCATAGGCTGATCTCGTGTTCATCAAGAGGGCGTTTGCTATCGGCACCGGCGACATGACTTGGGCCATAAGGTGTGCCACCCGCTTTGGTGTTCAATAGCGCTGGTTCACTGTAAGGCAAACCGCAAATTAACATGCCGTGATGCAGTAAGGGCAGCATCATGCTTAATAGGGTGCTTTCCTGGCCGCCATGCAGGCTTGACGTTGAAGTAAAAACCCCCGCCGGTTTATTAACCAGTTGGCCAGTTAGCCACAGATTGCTGGTGCCATCTAAAAAATACTTCATGGGTGCAGCCATATTGCCAAAGCGGGTAGGGCTGCCGAGCGCCAAGCCGGCGCAGTTTTTTAAATCATCAAGGCTGGCATAGATTGCGCCTTCAGTTGGTACTTCTGGTGCCACGGCTTCGCACTCGCTGGAGACGGCTGGTACAGTGCGGATGCGTGCCTCAAGGCCGCCCTGCTCAATGCCACGGGCAATATGTCGCGCCATGTCCGCAGTGGCGCCATGGCGGCTATAATAAAGTACTAAAATATAGGGCGCTGTCATGCTAAAAGCTCCGTTAGGTTGTCCAGTGGTCGGCCAATAGCGGCACGCTGACCTACTTCTAGAATTGGGCGTTGCATCAAAATCGGTGCTTGCACCATGGCATCAATCAACTGGGCTTCACTGAGATCTGGATTATCTAAACCCATTTCGCTGTAAGCTGACTCACCGCTGCGCATAAGTTGACGCGCTGTAAGGTTGAGCTTGCTGAGCAAGGCACTCAGTTGTTGAGCATTTAGAGGTGTATCTACATAGTGAACGACAGTTGCATTGATGCCGCGTTCTTCGAGCAGGGCTAAGGCTGCACGTGATTTACTGCAGCGTGAATAATGGTACAAAATTATATCGCTCATGGGGTTACCTCAAACAATCACATGCTGCATTCTATCAGGCTAAGCCGCTGGGGCGGTACGCCTTCGCAGAAGGAAGAGAACGTTGAAAAAAATACTTATGGTTTTTTGTATGGTGCTGCTCGCAGGTTGCGATCAAGTTGAGTCACTAGGCCATGATCAACATGGCATTGACGTTACGCTATCTTCACAAGCCAAAGAGTGGCTGGTGATTAACTATTGGGCGATTTGGTGTGCGCCATGCAGAAAAGAAGTGCCAGAGCTGAATGCGTTGTCGAGCGAGCTGAGTGATCAGGGTGTGCGTGTTTTGGGGGTGAATTTTGATCAACTGCAGGGTGATAAGCTTCTAGCGGACAGTCAGCAACTGGGCATTGCTTTTTCTGTACTGAGTACGGATCCAGCAGCACGTTTTAAACTGCCTGAAACTCGCGGTTTACCGGCCACCTATATTGTTAATCCGCAAGGCCAACTGGCAGGTCAGCTACCGGGTGAGCAGAGTAAAGAAAGCATCGTTCAGGCATTACGCCAACTGGGCTGGTCAGCGCCTTAACGGGCTGACCTAGCAGGGAATGGATAGTGGTTTAAATCGCTCTTTTGCGATCATGTAATGCGCGCTGCATTTCACGATTGGAATCACGTTCTTTTTCTACGTGGCGTTTGTCGTATTCTTTTTTACCTTTACCCAGTGCTATTTCACATTTGACCAGATGGTTCTTCCAGTACAGCGCTAATGCAACGCAGGTGTAGCCTTTTTGTTGCACACCAGTGAAGAGCTTATCCAGCTCATTGCGGTTCAGCAACAACTTGCGCGTACGAGTCGGGTCGGTAATCACATGGGTACTGGCAGCCGTTAACGGACTGATATGACAGCCCATTAGCCATGCTTCGCCGTCTTTAAGTAAGACGTAACTGTCCACCAACTGAGCTTTGCCTGCACGCAAACTTTTGATTTCCCAGCCTGCCAGAGCGATACCTGCCTCCATACGCTGTTCAACAAAGTAATCGTGCAGCGCTTTTTTATTCAGCGCAATGGTGCCTTTCGGTTGTTTTTTATGTTTAGCCATAGTTAATGATTATAAGACGTTATGCAGCGTCTGGCGAGAGGCTATCGAGGAATCTTTAGGGTTTGCTTGAGAGGATGCTGCTAATGCATGACAATGGTGGTTTGTGTTATGCGCTTAAGTGGCTTTTTAGCAGTGCAACGCTGTACAGGACGTATTGCGCTGGCGCCCCGATGCTCTCACTTTAGGGGGTGTAAGCTAAAGGCTATATCAACAGAATTTATTGGTGGATGAAAAATTACTATGGCCACGCATATTCAACGTTCCGCTTTACTGCCCTACAGTGCAGCAGCGCTGTATGACTTGATTAACGATGTTTTGAGTTACCCGCAATTTTTACCTTGGTGCTCAGGTAGTGAGATTCTTGAGCAAAATGATGAGTACATGCGTGCTGCTCTAGTTATTGCTAAAGGGCCTATATCACAGCGCTTTGTGACTAAAAACACTCTGGTGCCCAATGAAAGGGTCAGTATGGCTTTAGAAGATGGCCCCTTTAGTCACTTGCAGGGTGTCTGGGAATTCAAGCCTCTGGGTGAGAAGGCGTGTAAAATCAGTTTGGATTTAGAGTTTGATTATGCTGGTCCCATTATCAAGGCCACTTTAGGACCTTTATTTACTCAAGCGGCTAACACTATGGTCGATGCATTTTGTCAGCGAGCGAAAGAAGTCTATGGATAAGCAAATGATTACAGTCGAAGTCGCCTATGCGCTGGCGCACAAACAAAAAATCGTACAGATGCAAGTAGCGCAAGGTACCAGTGCGCGTGATGCGGCGCTACGCTCTGGCTTGGATATCGATTTCCCCGATATTGATCTGCAGGGCAGTCCTTTAGGCGTTTTCGGAAAAACGATTGCTCGTCCTGAGGAGCATATTTTGCAGGCAGGTGATCGAGTAGAGATTTATCGCCCGTTGCTGGCTGACCCTAAAGAGGTACGCAAGCAACGTGCCGCACGAGCAGCACAGGCAAAAGCGGCAGAGGCTGAGCAGTAGCACGCCTCTGCATGGTCAACTCTGAAGATCAGAGTTCGCCGTTTTCTAAGCGTGACTCGGGAATAGGTGCGGCCTCCATCTCATCAACTTCACGTTGAATTTGCTCCTGCAGCGAGCCGGGGACTGGCGGCTCGATGCGCTCTTGAGTCTCGCTAGGTTCTGTTTGTGCTGTGCGCGCATCAGTCGCACTGCTAGTTGTGCTGCTTTGACCCAAAATAGCCTGATCGCGGCTTACGCCAGGAAGAAAATCACCGCCCAAACCTTGCAGTTGATTGTCATCGTTAAATATTAGGCTGATACGCTCCTGTTTGCGTGTACCGCCCGCGAGTTGGATACTGTATAAGTAATCCCAGCGATTACTATTGAAGGTATCTGCAATCAAGGGTGTGCCCATAATAAAGCGCACTTGGCGAGTGGTCATGCCGGGACGTAGTTGATCAACCATATCTTGGGTGACAACATTGCCTTGCTGAATATCAATCTTATGGACGCCGGGAAATGAACAACCAGCCAGCACTAATAAGCTGGCAAGAGTAAAACTGCGAATAATACGTGAGCTATTTTGCATTAGAGACGGACTTCCACTATCGTGAATAGGTAACAGATACGCTGATCATACCTGCATTGTGCGTCTCAGCGAAACCGCATTAGTGAGAAAATAACTATGGCTGAAAATAATGAATTACGTAAAGCGGGTTTAAAGGTCACTTTACCGCGTGTGAAAATTATGCAAATCCTTGAATCATGCGAGCCGCGCCACATGAGTGCTGAAGATGTTTACAAGGCATTGATGGATAGTGGCGAGGATGTTGGCTTGGCAACGGTGTACCGTGTATTGACGCAATTTGAAGCGGCGGGCCTCGTTATCCGTCATAACTTCGATGGTGGGCATGCGGTGTTTGAGCTTGATGATGGTGAGCACCATGATCATATCGTCTGTGTTGATTCAGGTGAAGTTTTTGAATTTTATGATGAGGAAATTGAAAAGCGTCAGCGTAAAATTGTTGCAGAGATGGGTTATGAATTAGTAGAACATGACTTGGTGCTGTACGTAAAAAAGAAATAATTGCGTGTTATTTATAGGGCATGGCGCTGTAAGTATCTGATGAGAGTGGCTTGCAGTGCATGTGCATTGCATTCATTGGTGCGAGCGGCATCACTATTTAGGATGTGTTTTGTCTAAACGCACAACGCTAAGATCAGCCCGCGCTGAGCAGTTTTATCGGCCGCCGGTGCCTAATGGGTATGTGGCGCGATCACGTTTGTATCAGCGTTTGCGTGCAGGCTTGCAAGGACGATTGATCCTTGTGTGTGCACCGGCTGGCTGCGGTAAGAGTGCGTTAAGCAGCGCCTTTTGCGATCAGTTGCCAGCGCCTTGGCGTAGTGTTTGGTTATCATTGAGCGCACGCGATAGTGATCCAGGGCGATTTTTTGAACGGTTTTTAAATGCTGTACACAGCGTCTACCCTGATGTGGGCGAGCAGGCGCTGGCACAATTAAAGACGCGTCAGGGTCACCAAGCGTTTCCTTATGAGGCTTGGCTGAACACAGTGCTAGATGAAATCAGCACAGATTTAAATGCTGATTCCCCCTTATTATTGGTACTCGACGATTATCATCTCGCGCAAAATGAGGTGTTGGATAACAACGTACAGTATCTGCTGAATCATTTGCCGGCTGGATTCTTATTGCTGGTTACCAGCCGTCAGCGCCCTAGCTGGCATTTAGCACGCTTGCGTTTGTCAGATTTGATACTTGAAATCAATGAACAAGACTTAGGTTTTAATCCAGCCGAGCTGCATACTTTATTAGCTGAGCAAGGGTATACAGAGGTCAGTGA